>NZ_JCAYNV010000027.1:0-32122 GCF_059758055.1 Shewanella sp. MF05956
AAAAGTCGCCATCATTGCATGTGTCAGAAAGATGGTAATTATCTTAAATTCGATGCTAAGAGATGGCGTCATGTGGGATGAGAATACAGGTAAAAATAAGTTATTGACGCCATAGTCGTTAGTTAGGTGGTTCTCGAAGTAAACTTATTCTTTTAATGATTTTCTTATTTTTATCTTCAAGAATAAAGTCTGAATCAAGCCAATAGCCCTTCCAAACTTCAAACCAAATAAGTTCCCATAAACAATTTTCTAATACAAGTGCCTTTAACTTTGCACTTCCATTTTTATCTATAATCTCTACAAATACGTCTATACCACCTTGCTTATGATACAAGTAAGTCACTGCACGTAACGAGCGCGATTTATTCCATTTTGTTGTTTTAGAAAACACTCTAGTTAATGAGAACTCATCACTTATAATTGAGTCACATATATCATTAATTACACCAATCACATTGATTGATATTCCATGCATTTGACATACTTTAATTAATGAATCTCTAACTAGTTGAAGTGAAAATAAATTTTTTTCATTGTCATTGAATTCAGTAAACACATTAAAATCAAAATCATTTCGCTTAAAGGTAGATATTCCGCCAATTTTAGAAGTTTCAAATTGCTCACCGTTATAATCTCCAAGCCTAATATTAAATTTAGAAATATTTAAAAAGTTGAATTTTGGGGGCAACTTCAAACAAAAGAGATCTCTTATATTTTCCCAATAAGTCATTAAATATTTACTTTGTTCTAAATCCAATAGGTATAGGTGTTGTTCTTCAACCGTGTTTTGGTAATTACCTACTTTGTAAATATGAATATCAGATAAATACATCACACCACCTAACAGCTTATTGAACGGCTCGCCCGATAAAGTCGGCTGTTCAAGTTATTGATTTATATCATCCTACATTCTCTATCTCATTGATGTAAAGCAATTTAATGACTCTTAACCTCTGAGATAAAACTTCGATTGCGCGTTAAAGGTGCCAAAATTAAATGCTAAAAATATTAATCACCTAATATCAATAGATTAGCTTTTATCTATTTACTCATATCTAGCACTTTAGATTGCTTTTTGTACACGTTTTATTGTAATTCATTCAAAACCCATTATAACTGTATGGATGCACAGTATAGGTAACATAAAGGGTGAAGTGATGGCGGGATCGGGATATATCGAAGCGATTCGACAACAAATTCGAGTGAGGCATTACAGCTATCAAACTGAAAAATCATACCTTTATTGGAACCGTTATTTTATAAGATATTTTAAATTTACTGCTGCAAAACATATTTTACCTACACACATTGAACAGTTTTTATGTTTTTTAGCAAACGAAAGGCGTGTTTCCAGCAGTACACAACAGCAAGCCCTTTGCGCCCTTGTTTTTGCGTTTAAACATGTACTAGCCATCGATACCGACAATTTGCAGTTCCCGTATGCAAAAGCACCGACTCGAATTCCGCAGGTATTGAATGATGTAGAAGCCAAACAGGTAATCGACCATTTAGACGGTAAATACCAACTGATTGGCTGTTTATTATATGGCGCGGGGTTAAGATTAACTGAAGCTTTAAGTATTCGGCTTAAGGATATCGATTTTGAAAATCGAACACTTTTTGTATTTAGAGGTAAAGGTAAAAAAGATAGAGTTTGTATTTTACCGAAAATGACCATTGACCCCATACAACAGCAGATGCACCATGTGCGAGAGACTCATGCTCACGACTTATCTCAGGGATTAGGGATGGCTTCTTTACCTACTAGCTTACTCAAAAAGTTTGGCACAAGCGCCAAACAATTACATTGGCAATATCTTTTTCCTTCGGTTCACTGTGTGTCACATCCTGTTAATGACTACATATGCAGACATCATATTGACCCAACAACCTTTAGAAAAGCATTAAAAAAAGCTGTTCAGAAAACCGATATCACTAAACGCATTACCGCCCATACTTTCAGGCATTCTTTTGCAACAAACTTACTGAGGCGTGGTCATGATATAAGAACCGTGCAGGAATTGCTTGGCCATAATGATGTCAAAACAACTCAAATTTATACTCATGTTGCAGGTTTACACCAAACAGGCGTACAAAGCCCAATGGATTACAGTTAAAAGCGATCATTAGCCCGCTTAGAATTAACCTACAAGGTAAATATTTTCTAAACACCACCCACAAAAAAGGACTCTTGCGAGCCCTTTTACACGTAGATTGTCACAACCGGTTTGTGAGCGGTTTAGCTATTGTAAGACTTAACTTCTTAACCCTATCCCACGAGATATTAAATAATAAGCCAGTGTCCATAAGCTGACACAAAAGCCCACCATAATAGCAATAGACAGTGGTACGCTAATGTCGGCGAAGCCTAGGAAGCCATAACGGAATACGTTGATCATATAGACTACTGGGTTTAACCCCGACACGCCTTGCCAGAATTCAGGCAATAGCGATAACGAGTAAAATACCCCGCCTAAATAAGTCAGCGGCGTCAAAATAAAGGTCGGAATGATGCTGATGTCGTCAAAAC
This sequence comes from Shewanella sp. MF05956, assembly GCF_059758055.1. Classification (NCBI taxonomy): domain Bacteria; kingdom Pseudomonadati; phylum Pseudomonadota; class Gammaproteobacteria; order Alteromonadales; family Shewanellaceae; genus Shewanella; species Shewanella sp. MF05956. Next base: position 2,531 of record NZ_JCAYNV010000027.1, read on the forward strand.
TTTTAGCAAATACCGCGTTGATTAACCCACCCAGTGAGAAGAGTACCGAAGTTAAAAATACGGTTAATATGACAAGGCCAACATGATGAAGGGTGATATTGACAAATAACATAGCCACGACAGTCACAATTAAGCCCACACACAAACCACGGGCTACACCGCCACCAACATAACCGGCAATTAATACGTAATGCGGTACTGGCGCGACCATGATTTCTTCAATGTTGCGTTGAAACTTGGCGCTGTAAAACGACGATGCCACATTAGAATATGAGTTGGTTATCACCGACATCATGATTAAACCTGGGGCAATAAATTCCATGTAGCTTACACCGCCCATTTCACCAATACGGCTGCCAACCAAGTTACCAAAAATAAGAAAATACAATGTCATGGTAATGGCTGGCGGCACTAACGTTTGCACCCAAATACGGGTAAAACGATTAATCTCTTTGGTTAAAATGCTTTTAAAGGCCACAAAATACAGGCGATTCATTATTTTGACTCCTTGGCTTTTTCGACCAGTTCTACAAACAACTCTTCTAGGCGGTTGGCTTTGTTGCGCATTGATAACACTTCGATATTGGCGGCGGTTAACTGGGTAAATAATTCATTAATGTTGTTCGCTTTGGCCACATCGACTTCTAATGTATGGGGATCGGTTAAGCGGCAATTCATGTTGGTTAATTGCGGCGCAACGTCTAGATCGCGACGTAAATCGAAAATAAAGGTTTCAACATCTAGCTTGCTCAACAATGCCTTCATAGTAGTGCACTCCACCAACAAACCGGTGTCGATAATACCAATAGTACGACACAGCATTTCGGCTTCTTCAAGGTAGTGAGTGGTTAAAATAATGGTCACACCTTGTTGATTGATTTGCTTTAAAAACTCCCACATTGAACGGCGCAATTCAATGTCTACGCCGGCAGTTGGCTCATCGAGTATTAGCAATTTAGGTTCGTGCATTAATGCACGCGCTATCATTAAACGGCGTTTCATGCCGCCCGATAACTCGCGTGCTTGGGCGTGACGCTTTTGCCATAAATCAAGTTGAGTGAGGTACTTTTCTGCACGAACTAAGGCTACGTCTTTAGGGACGCCGTAATAACCCGCCTGGTTAATCACAATTTGTTGTACGGTTTCAAATTGATTGAAGTTGAATTCTTGCGGTACTAAACCAATACACAATTTTGCTTGTTCAAGCTGTTTGTCTATATCAAATCCAAACACTGACACTGTGCCAGAGGTTTTTTGCACTAATGAGCTGATAATACCGATTGTGGTCGATTTACCTGCGCCATTAGGGCCAAGCAAAGCAAAAAAATCACCTTGTTTTACCGTCAAACTGATCGACTTAACAGCTTGTACGCCGCCTTTATAGGTTTTTTTAAGGTTTTCGATCACCAATGCATTGTTGGTGTTACTCATTGTCATACCTCTAATCCATGAATTGCGAATTAAACACTTCTTATTACGTACTGCTAAAGACGTTATAAAAATGAAAAAGACGCAAAAATATTTAGACACTTAAAACAAAACTCCCGCCTATAGCGGGAGTGTATACCTGTAGTTGTATTAATCTAATGGCACCACTTTAGCGATGTAAGGCAAGTTGCGGTACTGCTCTGCATAGTCGATACCGTAGCCCACAATGAATTCGTCGGGAATAGTAATGCCGATAAAGTCGACATAGACGTCTACTTCGCGGCGCTCTGGTTTGTCTAGTAAAGTACATAGCGCTAAGCTTTTTGGGTCACGCAGTAAGAGCATTTCACGGACTTTATTTAAGGTGTTACCCGAGTCGATAAGGTCTTCTACAATTAATACGTCACGGCCTGCAATGTCTGACTGCACATCTTTAAGCACTTTGACATCACGCGAGCTGTTCATACTATTGCCGTAGCTCGACACTGACATAAAATCGATTTCGACATGGCCTTTAATACGACGACACAAATCGGCCATAAACACGACAGACCCTTTTAAAAGGCCAACCATTAATAAGCGCTCACTGTCGGCATAATGTGCATTAATACGCTCAGCTAGCTGGTCGAGGGTTTTATTGATTTCTTGTTCAGAAATCATCATTTCAATTGTGTGCTTCATAAATATCTCAATTGTCGATGTCGTTTGGCTGGGTGTGTCCGTATCCCCAGCGACTCGTTAAGTCGTGTTCTATCCCTAAGTGATCAAGGATTCGGGAAACCATGAAGTTTACCAGATCTTCTACCGATTGGGGATTATGATAAAAGCCTGGCGCCGCTGGCATGATGGTCGCACCGTTACGCGTTAGGCTTAACATATGCTCTAAGTGTATGGCACTAAACGGAGTTTCACGCGGAACAAGAATCAATTGGCCCCGTTCTTTTATTACCACGTCTGCTGCTCTTTCGAGCAAATTATTACTCATTCCGGTCGCCACAGCCGCTAACGTACCGGTTGAGCACGGGCAAATCACCATTTGTTTTGGTGCGGCGCTGCCTGATGCTGGCGGCGAAAACCATTCATCTTTACCCAAAACAACCAATTCACCCTTAAGCGGTTGGTCGTTATGCTGCAGTTGTGCTTCGAGCTGCGCTTTGGCTTTTTCTGGATTGGCACTGAGCTGCAAACCGTGCTCTGTCGCTAACACTACCCGCGCGGCGCTTGATATCATTAAAAACACTTGGTAATCGGCAGCAAGTAAACATTCAAGTAATTTAATACCGTAAGGCGCACCAGATGCGCCGGTCCAGGCGAGACTAATTGCTTTGGCTTTTTTGGCGTAGGCCATCTTGTATCCTCTTGCGGCTCAAACAGTTACGCTAAAGCCTTAATCATTTTTTGGTGAATACCGTTAAAGCCACCATTGCTCATAATCACCACGGTATCGCCTGCTTGGGCGGTATTGGCTACGTTAGTAATAATGTCTTCAATGTCGTGATAAACCGTCACTGGGATTGGTGCATTGGCCATACTGGTATTAATGTCCCAGCCAATATTGTCTGCCTGATACAAATAAGCCACGTCAGCTAACGCCATTGAATTGGCTAGTGTGTCTTTATGTACACCGCTTTTCATGGTGTTTGAGCGTGGCTCTAGCACCACAATAATTTTACCCGTGGCGTTGGCATCAATCCCCACTTTGGCTCGTAAGCCTTGTAAGGTTGTGGCAATGGCTGTGGGATGATGAGCAAAATCGTCATACACTGCAACACCGTTGACAGTATCGAGTAATTCTAAACGACGTTTCGGCGGACTAAATTGCGCTAATGCCTCAATTGCATGGTTTGGCGCTACGCCTACATGACGGGCTGCGGCAATAGCCATTATGGCGTTTTCAATATTGTGCTGGCCAATTAATGTCCAGTTTAGTATGCCTTGAGATTCCCCGTTAAATAACACTTCAAACTCGTGTCCATCATCGGCAATAGTACGTGCAAACCAGCCACTTGGTTCAGTTGTTGTGGCTACTTTAGAATAGGTTTCTTGCTCACTCCAACAGCCCATATCAATCACTTGTTTAACGGCGTCAACGTCGCGTGGCCAAATCACTTTACCCTCGCCTGGCACGGTACGAATAACATGATTAAATTGACGTTGAATCGCAGCCAGATCGGCAAAAATATCGGCATGATCAAATTCTAAATTATTGATCACTAGAGTACGCGGATGGTAATGAACAAATTTGGATCGTTTATCAAAAAAGGCACTGTCGTATTCGTCGGCCTCAACCACAAAAAAGGGAGTATTGCCAAGGCGTGCGGACACGCCAAAGTTTTGCGGAACACCACCAATTAAAAATCCTGGCTCGTAGCCGCAATACTCTAACACCCAGGCTAACATGCTTGACGTTGAGGTTTTGCCATGGGTACCCGCTACGGCCAATACCCAACGGTTTGGTAGAATATGTTCTGATAAAAATTGCGGCCCTGATGTGTACTTCAAACCACGGTTTAATACCGCTTCTACACACGGATTCCCACGGCTCATGGCATTACCAATGACCACGAGATCTGGCTGGTTTTCACCTTCTTTACCTAACTGTGCAGGATCAAAGCCTTGAATAAGCTCAATGCCTTGTTGTTCTAACTGGGTGCTCATTGGAGGGTAAACATTGGCATCGCTGCCGGTCACTTTATGGCCCATTGCGCGGGCAAGTAAGGCTAAACCGCCCATAAAAGTGCCACAAATCCCTAAAATGTGTACGTGCATGATTTCACTCTAATGATCCATTATATGGCGCTTATTCTAATCTATTGCGGCGCCGATTGTCAGTTAACAATTATTGAGAATCATCAATGGGGTTAGGGTTAATACAAAAAGAAAAACAGTCCCATGCTTAATACCGTGGTAAGCAAGGTATTGCGGGTAACGTAAGCCAATATTGTGGCCACCAGTGCACAGGTTAAATAAGGATTATGTATGCTAATGGCCAGCTCACCGTGTGGTACAAAGACGATAGGCGCTAATATGGCCGTTAATACGGCTGGTGCTGAATAACTTAAAAAAATGAGGGTGTTTTTACTTAACCGAATCGGGATTTTAGGCTCTAATAATAAATGCCGGCTAACAAATACAACCGCGGCCATCGACAAAATAATCAACCAAATCATAAAGACTTTTCCTTTTGCTCGCTGGCTATATTGTCACCGCCTTCGTTAGTGAGTTTAGCGTAAGCCATACCCGCTGCCATGCCCGATATGGCGGCAATCAGTAGCCCTGCTTGAATCGCAAACACGGCGCACACTACCGCTAACGTGAGTGACACCAACACGCACACTAATATCGATGGTTTTTTTACTGTTGGCACCACAATGGCAATAAAGGTGGCGGCGATAGCAAAGTCGAGCCCAAGTTCACCCAAATTATCAATTGATTGCCCCGCAACAATGCCCAATAACGTGGCAATGTTCCAACCGAGATAGAAGGTTACCCCCCCACCCAGCGCATACCAACGATCAAACTGATGTTGTGCGGGCTTATCGCCGCCATGGGCCTGGTTAGAGATAGCAAATAATTCATCGGTGAGTAAAAAGCCCAGTCCTAGGCGCCATTTAAGGGGTAACGGGCTTATTTGGCTGCGCATGGCCATGGCATACAATAAATGCCTTGAGGTAATAAGTAAGGTGGTAATTAAAATGCTGCCGATACCAATACCCGCTTTTATCATGCCTAGAGCGACCAATTGCGCGCTACCAGCAAAAATAATGGCCGACATGGCTTGGCTTTCTACCGCGGTTAGGCCAACTTCTAATGCGAATGAACCGGCTAAAATTCCCCAGGGGATGACGGCAATGGTTAATGGCATCACCGCTAACGCACCCGATAGAAGTGATTTCAGTTTTGAGGATGTATTATTAATCGATTCAGTTGAGCTCACACTATCTCCTTATGCAGCCTCCTTATGCAGCACTCATGCGCGCTGTTTGACTTGAAGATTAGCGTAATCAGAATCACACAGTAAAGCCTTATCTATTCACTTTTAAGGCTGTCCGATATTGTCGCCTTGTCGTATCACGATGCACCAAAGATATTTTTGTGAGCCATATTATCTATAAAAAAAGCACACAGACAACAACAGATAAAGTCTATGAAATATATAACATTAGATGGGTTTTTGCAGGTTTTAATGCTAAAGGTCCAGTATATTAGGCCATGCTTATCTCGGTCGAGTTTATCTAAAAGCAACTCATAGACAGGATCTTTAGCAATAAACCTATATTTTAGATAGAAAAAAGGCCTTATTTATGATCTGATAATTGTCGCCAAACAAATCAACATGACCAATAAATAAAGCCGATGACAATTATCACCTTAAAAAAGCAATTTATGCAATTCTTCAATGCAGACATCCTTCAAAAAATGGCTAAGCGCACAGGGTTTATACAGCGAAATCGCGCTGTATTACCTGAACTATTGGTGCCGAGCTTGGTCTCTGCGTTGAGCAAAGGGAACTGCCATGCCATTGCTGACTTACATCGTCAGTTTAATGGTATGTGTCTGACAGAAAATGATAATGTGGCTTACAAACCTTTTCATAATCAGCTCCGCAAAGCCGCCTTTGCTGATTTTATGAAGCAACTGGTTCAGCTGGCTATCGCTCAGTTTGCACGCCAACAATGCGCTTCGCTTCCGAAGAAGTTGTCAGGCTTTGATGATATTTTGCTTCAGGACGGCAGTTCTTTTCATGTTCACAAGGCGTTAGCTGACGTGTACCCAAGCCGCTTTAAGCGTAATCCCGCCGCGATAGAGTGCCATATGACCATGTCATTGCGCACATTTAATCCCACAGCAATGGCGATAAGTGCTGATACCGCTTCAGAAAGAACCTATCTCCCCATGGCCTTTAGAATGAAAAATACACTGCTTCTGGCTGATGCGGGCTATCCTGATTTTGATTATTTCGCCGATGTGGAACGCCATAATGGTTTCTATATTTTTCGGGGGAAAAAGTCACTCAACCCAAAAATAGTTGAAGCTAGAAATGGCAAGGGCCGTGTGCTGCCTAAGCTTGCCGGAGTGAAACTTAAAGACATCACGCGTCGCACCAATCGCTCAGAAGTGCTTGACCTAAAAGCCCAGCGGGGAACGCAGGAATTTCGAGTGATAAGGCGTTGGTTTGCAGAAGAAAAACGATTTTGCATCTGGCTAACTAACTTACCGGCAGAGTCTTACTCAGCCGATGACATTATGGCGATTTACCGCTGCCGCTGGCAGGTTGAACTGCTGTTCAAAGAGTTGAAATCACATACAAACTGGCAGAGATTTGCCACCGCGCAGAAAGCGATAGTTGACGGCCTAGTATGGGCCAGCCTGTTGGCACTTATCATCAGACGCAGCACCGCTATGCGCATCATGCCTTCAGTTTCGCTGTTCAAAGCGGCAAAGAATGTGGACGTTTGGCTGCTGCCAATCTTTGAGTGTATCTGTCATCGGGCTTGGTCAGAAATAACAGAAAAGATAGACTGGGCGGTCTGCTATATAACAATAAACGCAAAAAAGTCACAACAAAGAAAATCTAGAAAAGACATAACGTTAGATGGAATTTTTGCAGGCCTTAATGCTTAAGGTCCAGTGTATGAAAAGCAACTCACTGATAAAAAAATATAAAATGGCGTATATTTATATGAATATACGCCATTTTTTTCATTAGGATTACAACTGGGTAAATTGCCGAATTAAGTTGTGATACACATTGTGTAAATTGTCTAATTCGGCGCGATCGGTTTTATTGGCGTTAATCAGCTTCTGAATAGATTGATCAAGCTGATATAAGGTTTGGCGTAAGTTTGAATCTGCCACCATGCTTTGCATCCAGGTAATGGCAGCAACCCGCTGACCGCGAGTAACCGCGGTGACTTTATGTAAACTGCTTGATGGATACACCACTGCATACCCGGCTGGCAGTTTAATTTGTTGTTGACCAAACTCGGTAGAGATAACTAATTCACCGCCGTCGTATTCTTCTGGTTCACTTAAAAATACCGTCATCGACACGTCGCTGCGAATAACCTCGCTAGTGTTAGGAATACGCATAATGGCGGCGTCGACATGGTAGCCGTACTCTTCAGTTTCACTGTAACGATTAAAGCATGGTGGGAAAATTTTATGCGGCAAAGCGGCTGACACAATTTTAGGCGTGTCACCAATACGTGCTAATAACTGATTAGCAAGTTGTTGCACATTGGCGTCTTGCGCATCAGCTTGATGATTCTGTTTAACAGACGCAGCCATGCCCATTGCCGTTTGACGACCGTCGCCCCAGGGACATTGCGCTAGCTGCTGACGATAAGCGCTGACTTGCTCTTGATTGAGCACTTTTTCTATAACAACCACTGTACTTATCCTTATTAGAATGTGATCTATTTTAGACTCTGTCACTAGGCTCAGTACAATGAAAATGACTGTAGGTATAGTCATCTACATCAAAGTCATTTGAAGCCGTAATGAGGGTTGTGACACAGCCCCGAAGGGCGAATTTATCAGCGCGTTTTTCTTTGTTAGCCTTTCTTAACGTAGCGCACTATGCCCTCAAAAGGCTGCCGCGAATACCACACTGATAACTTTCGCTAAAAGAGCACATTCTAATGCGGATAAGTATGGCTTCCAAAATCAAAAAAACCAACGCTTAGTTTGCAACTAGGCGTTGGTGTTAACGGCAAATCACTCGATTAAAATTCGTATGTCATCGACAGTCTCGAATTACGCGCATCACCCAGGTACATAAATGCACCCGAACGGTATGCTGCTGTCCAATACTCTTCGTCCATTACGTTACCCACATTTAAGCGGAATGTTAAGGCTTCAGTGGCATTGTAGCTGGCAAATAAATCAACGACTTGATAGCTAGGTACTTCAATACTGTAACGCTCGTTGGTGGCGTCGTAACCTGCGGCAGTATCTGGTTGGCCACCGAACATGTTGCTCTGATATGTGTAGCTGCCACCGATAACAAATGATTCAGTTAACTGATAACGTAATTGCAAATACGCACTTTCGTCAGCAAAGTTACTTAACGTCAAGCCGACGTTAGCGGGATCATAAGACTCCAACACTTCAGAGTCCATTTTGGCTGCCGAGAATTGTATGCTTAGCTCGTCAGTAATGTTACCCACCATGCCAAACTCGATGCCTTTAACGCGGTTTTCACCTGTGTTTAGCGTGCCGAGGGTGGTATAACTGTCGCCAACGCTTTCCATCACGTCACTTTTAGTGATTTGGAAAATCGACGCTGAGAACATCATTTTATCGTCAAACAACATCCACTTGGTACCAAGTTCAATGTTTTCTACGATTTCAGCATCGGCTTCACTGGCTTGATCTTCAGTACCGCAAACACCGCCATAACCACAGTTGCCGCCTAAGTCAGACTCGCCACCATTAATGTTGGTTGCCGTGCTGTAGTTAGCATAAATATTGGCGTCTTCAGACAGGTCGTAAACCAAACCGAAGTTGAAGTTATACATGGTGTCTGAATATTCATATAAGGTGTTGCTGGTTTGGTTGCTGTAGTCGAAGCTGTCGAGTCTTAAACCATAAAACATCGACAGTTGCTCTGTCAGTTCAACGTTATCCATCATGTATGCCGCCACCGTTTTGATGTCGAAGATGGCATCTGACTCGCCTTTTACATAACTGTACCCTATAAGCTGGCTGATATTATCAACGGTATTACCATTACCATCGATAATACAGTACGACTCAGACACGCTGCTGCTACCTTTTGTAGAACAGTTTGTTGGATTGTTTTTGGTAATGTTATACACACCGTTATCGACATTTTCGTCAGTGTATTCCAAACCAAAGACTAGCTTGTTGTTAAAGCCAAAGATTTTGGTGTTCCAGAATAAATTGAGCTGGGTGCTAAAGTAGTCAACATCTTGATTACCCTGGTGAGTACTTAATTTCAGCGTATCAACACCTGGCGCGGTTGCATCGGTATCGGCACGAGTACTTCCACTCATACCGGTTGTAATGTAGCCGTTTTCGGTATGACCCACACGAGTCGCGTTATACAGGGTAATGTCACTATTAAGCTCGTATTCAGTACGCAGGGTAAAGGTGGTCACCTCTGAGTCTAAAAAGTCACCGTCTTGTGCATAAACCGGAATATCTTCTAATGGCTTACGGGTATCTTGATCAAAATAGCTGCCTAAATCGGGCACGTCTTCTGCGTTTAAGTGGTAAACGTCTGCTGTGAATGTCAGTGCATCGGTGGTTTCATACACACCCGATAGCTGTACACCTTCACGTTTGCTGCTAATGCCTTCGCGGCCAGGCTTGTCTTCTTGTGCGGTTAAACCGTTTAAACGTACTGCAACTTTTTCAGAGAGCGGTAAGTTATAGTCAATGGTGATACGGCTATGTTCGTCAGTGCCGACACCTAAATCGACACGGCCAAAGTCATACGCTACTGAGGCTTTTTTGGTGACGCTGTTAATAGCACCACCTGATGAACCACGCCCAGCAAAGGTTGAGCTTGGGCCTTTAGTGATTTCAACGCGCTCAGTAGCAAAGCTTTCACGGGTTGTCATGCCTGGGTCGCGAAGGCCATCAACAAACACGTCGCTGCGCGCTTCGTGGCCACGGATAATATAACGATCGCCAAACGCGTTACCGTTTTCACCGGTGCCTAATGTTACACCCGCCTGGGCTGACAAAATGTCTTTTAAGTCGGTGTTGCCTGACTCTTGAATTTGGTCTTGGGTTATTACCGTAATAACCTGTGGCGTATCGACTAACTCTGCAAGACGGCGTTTGTCGGCCGAACTGTTAAACATGTAAACCGAATTTTGCACACCATGTACACGAATGCGCTCGATAGACTCGTCAGTTTCTGCTGGCTTACAGTTGGCTAAAATATCCTTATCGCAAGTTTCTTTAGTGGTGTCAGCGGCATAAACTGCTGGGCAACCAAATACTAATGCCGCGGCAACGGCCTGTGCACCTAACGACAACTTACTGTAACTGTTCGATTTCATGTCTAACATCGTCCTATTATTCATTAACCTAAACTCGGAATAAGGGTTTAGGTTAATTAGCGTTTATGAAAGTTTGTTTATGTGACGCACTCTACATAAACACAATAAAGATCGCAAATACAAATCATTATCATTTGTGTAAAGATTGTAATTTTAAAAGTCTATTTACGCTGCAACTGATGATAATTAACAACAAGGTAAAGATAACGTTGACACGAAAGCACTTAAGCACGCTGCCAAAAACGACATAGGCAGCGTAAGTATGAGCGCAATGAGAGAGTAAAAAGTTGAGCGGTAACCTGGGAAGAAAGCCTGTTAAGCCGTTTGATATAGCTCTAATGGCAAGCCATCAGGATCGATAAAAAAGGTGTATTGCTTATTGGTGTACTCATCGACTCGAATAGGCTCAACCTCCACACCATGTTGTTGTAAATGCTGTACCACTTGATTGATATCGTCGACGTTGAAGGCTAGGTGTCGTAATCCTTGCGCCTCAGGAAAGCTCGGTCTTTGTGGGGCACCATTAAACGAGAACAGCTCAATTTGGCTTCCGTCTGGCAAGGCAAGGTCTAAGTTATACCCAATCAACCTGAAGATGCTCGATTTCAGCAAGAATTTACACGCGTTTAGGCAAGGCATTGATTGCGGGTAATGGCTGTTCCCTTTCCAAAATCAATAACGCTGCATAAACGCGTGTAAAACTTGCCCTTTGGGAGTTTCACCGTGTTCCCACTACGTTGTTGCGCTAATTTATAAGGTACCTACATTACCGCATTAACGCGCCTAGTATTGAAAACACGGTGAAGCTCTGAAACACGTATCTTCAAGTTGATTGGGTATATGAATCGCGGGCCTGGCGATAATTTTCGGCAATAATCTTTAGCCCCAATATTTGGGTATAAAACACTTTTGAGCGAGGATAATCGCCACAAATGATGGCCACATGGTGAATGCCTTTTAGCATAACGCTCCTGTTTTTAATATACGTTGATAAATAATATGCTGATAAATAATAAAACCCTGATAGCACGAGTCTATCAGGGTTAGTATTAAAAGTGGCTATCACTTAAGGCAACTAATGAGTTATCTCTAAGTTATCTCTAAGTGACCTACAGCATATTAAACGCCGACCGCACCGCCATCATCTTTGCGAATAATCACTGTTGCTGCGCGTGGACGAACTGTTATGCCAGCGGGTGTAGCTTCATCTGCTTTATCAGAATATGGCCAGTTGCCTGGATGCTGAATATTAGCAAAAACGGAAGTGTAATCAGGAGTAATCGCAAAACCTGTGACTTCACTACCGTTTGGCCCAACAAAGAAACGCTTAAGCTGAGTTTGATTGTCGGCACTCACGACTTGTTGGTTACCGTCAGCATCAACCATGGTTGATGGCACAATCGCGAGCATTTGGTCGTTGGTTTCTTCACCCACTTCAGAGGCGCCATTATCGGTTTGCACCCATAAAATACCGCGAGTATCGAACGCCAATCCATCTGGGCTAGCAAACTGGTTGAGGTCAGTTAAGCCCGATAAGTTAGTTGCTGCATCGCCATCATCTGGCGAACCAAAAACAAAGATATCCCAGCTAAAGTCAGTGGCCGCATCGCCTTCGTCCCAACGAATAATATGACCAAAGTTGTTATTTAAACGTGGATTAGCAGGGTTAGTGCTGTCGGTACGTTTACTGTTATTGGTAAGCGTCAGATAAACACTGCCAGTAAATGGATCCACTGCCGCCCATTCTGGACGATCCATTGGGGTTGCACCGACCAAATCTGCTGCGCCCGCTGTGTTTAGAATAATCTCTTCTAATGAGCTAAAGCTACCTGCCAGTGTGTTGCCATCGCTCGTCATCGCTTCTAGGGTTAGCGGTAACCATTCACCCACACCATCTTCGCTGAACTTGGCCACATATAAGGTGCCGGCATTCATGTACTTGTCGCCGACGCTTAAACGATTGCTGCTGTTGGCATCTGCTGCGTCCCATACTGCGTCAGACACAAACTTGTAGAGGTATTCAAAGCGAGAATCGTGACCAGAATAAAACGTCAGTGGCTTGCCTTCTTCAAGCTTACCAAACACGCAACCTTCATGACGGAAACGGCCTAATGCTGTGCGTTTAACCGCGCGAGAGTTCGGGTTGTATGGGTCAATTTCAACAATATAACCATGGCCATTGGCTTCGTTGCGGTAATCGTTAGCCGCACTTGAGCCGGTTGGTGTCATGTCAAAACGGGCAAATTCGTCTAAACGCTCATCGTCGTTACCGGCTAAATGGTTCCAGCCATAACGCGTGTCAGTGCTTGGAATGCCAATACGTGATTGCGCTTCAGTCTTCTCGCCTTTATTCACAAAATACTCTGGCCAGTTTTCTTCGCAGGTTAAATACGTGCCCCAAGGCGTGTAACCGTTACCACAGTTGTTGAGGGTACCGCGCGCCTGACTTCCGTCTGGCGAGTAGCGCGTTTCAAGATACGAGCTGTACGCTAAAGGACCGCCCATATCCATTACGCTAGCACCGGTAAAGCGACGATTGTAGCTGTCGTTTTCAACCACTTGCCACATGCCTGATACCAGCTTGATGCGTACAACTGAAATACCGTGAGCATTGATTTCTTTACGCACTTCGTCAATAACACTGCGCTTGCCGTCGGTGTCATACGTTGGGCCTGTTGGATGTAATGCACTTTGGTCAATGTATTCGTGGTTAATGCACAATAAGCCGTCATCACCAGCATCATTTAGTGGGAAAAAATGCATGCCATCATGATGCATACCCACTGAGTTAGCTTGGTCATCTGCGGTGTTGCTTCCGTCATCTTTCCAGGCTGCGGCTTTGGTATTGAGCGGCGTGCCCCAAGGTGCTAAGACATAAGCAGAATAGCCCGCAGGAACGGCAACGGCATCGGTTAGCGATCCCGGAATAGATTCAAAGCCTAATACTGCTGAGCTTTGTGTTGGAGCTGTAGGCGTTGTTGGAGTGGTTGGGGTTTCTGTGGAACTGTCTTTATTATCAGAACCACAAGCACTTAATCCGAAACCACCAAAAGCGGTCATGGCACTTAAGCCCAAACCACGTTTAACAAAATTACGACGCGAAAGGTGTTTGTCCATCACTTCATTGAAAGGAGTGTTATTGCTTTTATTAAAACGAATTGGGTTAAACGTCGCCTTGCTCATATAGTGTCCTTTAGTATGCTCACAAAATAACTGTTCAAATGTAGGTATGATTATTCGACAGTTAAGATAAGCAACTAATGTGACAACAAGGTTCAAAAAGTATGACAATAATATGGCAATTAAAAGACGGAAATAATATACCAATGCGCGACGTCCATAAGAAAGTCGCGCAAGCACAATTATTTTTTATTGCGTGACGGACGTTGGCCTAAGGCTTTTTTACGGGCTTGTTGTTTCAGCGCGCTCTTGGTGGTTTTACGCGTGGTAACAGCCATTTGGTCGAGGTCTGGCTCATAACCTGCTAACCATTGTTGCGGCAATCGGCGGTCTAAAAAAGTTTCTAACTTAACCAATAACGGCTCATCGTCGACGCTGAGTAACGTAACGGCTTGGCCCTGATTACCCGCACGGCCTGTGCGGCCAATTCGGTGGACATAGTCTTCAACCTGAAACGGTAACTCCATATTCACCACGTAATTCAACTCGTTAATATCTAGGCCTCTGGCTGCAACATCGGTGGCCACCAGCGCGGTAAGCTCGCCACTTTTAAACTGGCTTAGCACTTGCTCACGCACCGCTTGCGACAAATCCGCATGAAATGCCTCTGCACTCACGCCTGCCTGTTTCATTTGTTTCACTAGGGCATTAGCACCTTGTTTGGTACGGCTAAAAATCAAGGTTTGTTGCCAATTCTCCACTTTGATTAAATGACACAACGCCGCACATTTTCGGTTGCCGTCGAGGTTATAAACGCGTTCAACAATACTCGCGGCGGTGGTGTTACGCTTAGCAACTTCGATGACTTTAGGCGATTGCAGTAAGCGTTTACTAAAGCTAAAAATACGGTCATCTAACGTGGCTGAAAACAACAGGGTCTGCCGTGTTTTAGGCACTTGTTTGAGTACATCGATAATCTCATCTTTAAAGCCCATATCAAGCATACGGTCAGCTTCGTCAAACACGAGATGCGTTAACTGCGACAGAGTAAGCGTTCGCTTACGCAATAAATCCAATAATCGCCCTGGGGTTGCCACCAAAATGTCGGTGCCATTGTTGAGCTGAGTAATTTGCGCGCCAATACTGACGCCACCATATACCATCACACTGGTAATGCCGCTGCCGTGGGCATATTGCTCAATACTGTGGTGAACTTGTTGTGCTAATTCGCGGGTAGGCACTAACACGAGTGCACGAATAACCTTGCTAATACTCTGCGGCTTTTCTTGTGTTTGAGGTGATTGTGCTTGTGTTGATATTGATTGTGTTTCTGTTGACAGTGCTTGTGTTGATTGTGATGGCGCAGGCAGTTGCTGATTCAAAATTGATTGTAATATGGGCAGCGCAAAAGCGGCCGTTTTACCCGTGCCGGTTTGCGCGCCCGCCATCACATCTTTACCGCTTAATATCACCGGAATAGCGCTTAATTGAATAGGTGTAGCTTGCTGATAATTTAATTCTGCTAAGCGAGTTAATAAGGTGGGATGTAACGATAATCCAGCAAAAGACATAAGCACTCCAATAACAAGAGCCGCTAGTATAAACCAGATCCATTATCGCAATCACGTAAATGATCGGCTCATCAATACCATTTGCCTTCGCCACACTATGTGAGGCAGCACACATGCCGCAAAAGGACTTTCTGTACTTCACTAAAAGCACTTGACTCACACAGGAAGAAGAATATGATTAAACATGCAATATATTTATATGTTTAAGTTGTTTAAATTGATTTACGATTAGTCACTAACCACTTTATCACGAGGCATCACCATGAGTTTTTCAATTAGCGGTATTTTTAAACCAGCCAAACAAACAGAATCGGTTAGCCAAGTGACCCAAAAAGCGCTAGAGACTAATCGCGTTGAAGCGAAAACGACAACAACAGAAACATCACAGAAAAAACAAGGTAATGGCGGCAGTTGTTGTGGTGGATGCGGCGGTGCTGGTCATTAACTTTTAACGCTATCACGCTTAAATATTAATAAGTTATCTTTAGCAAACAGCGATGGGTATTGCGGCGTAACATCCGCAAACCCATTAGCCTGAGCCACCTTTAACGAGCCCTGGTTTTGCGCATCAATATAGGCGTAAACCGGGCTGCTTATGTATTGCTGTAAAAACAACTTAAGTGCTTGAGTCGCTATGCCCTGCCCCCAGTATTTTCGCCCCATCCAGTAGCCAATAAGGCGCACTTCTGGCTCATCGACTGTGGCTAATTCAAGATTTACCCACGACACCAAATGGCCAACCAACAAATTGTTATGCCAAATACCGATTGCGATACCTTGATCATTGGCAAAAATATTCTGCTGCCAATGCTGGTAAAACGCCTCGCGTGTCCGTGCCGGGAAATCTGCCATCTTGTTGGCGATAGGGTCATTTTGAAACTCAAATAATAAGCTTAAATCTTGTTCGCTAACGTCTTTAAGATAAATATTCATTGGGCTTCATTCACCTATAGGTTGTACAACTAAGATCATTTATATTGGAGTTAACGGCGTTATTTATACCAAAGGAGATAGCATGAAAAATATCAGCACTTGGCAATGGCTCGGATTTGCAGGCTTAATTCCGTTTATCACACTGAGCCTGTTGGCGTTTAACCATAGTGTGTTATCACCTGAGCATACCTTACTTGGCTTTATTAGTTACAGTGCGATTATTTTAAGTTTTATGGCGGGAGCATTGTGGGGCAAAGCGGTAGTATTAAATCTTGATGACAGTATCGCTAAATTATTGATTATCAGTAACGTTATTGCCCTAGGCTGTTGGATTGCACTATTAACCCCGTTTGAATTGTCGGCATTAATCTTATTGGTCAGTGGCTACGTGTATTTATTGTATATTGAGTTTAAAGCCAAACAATTGTCTGCGACCACCCGCTACATTACCCTGCGTACCATCCTCACCAGTGTGGTTGCTGTGTGCCATCTAGTGGTGATGCTCAGCTTGTATCAATAATTCACTGGCCAGAACTCAGGATCAATAAAGCCCATGGATCATCCATGGGCTTTTAGTTTAACTGACTCTTTTAATCTACTGCTTTAAAGTTTGAGCTATTGCTTTACCCAACAACGTCAATCGAGTGCGACAATCTTCAGCCTCTATTACAATCCTGGCTGGCACTGCTCAGTTTGATTAATCATTGGCGACAGAATTGGCATCATGCCTTTTAACACTTGTAATGGCAGTGCTGAGGTAAAGCTAAAATCATCTGCTTTTTCCCCTGGAACAAATGCCGTTAACGTACCAAAGTGGCGATCACCCAGGTAAAACACAAACGTTGCTGTGCGGTTAATTGCCGTTGATGATACCTTACGCCCATTACGGATTTCGGTTGCGATGCGGTTGTCGCCGGTACCGGTTTTACCGCCCATAATAATCGCCTGGCCTTGACTGTCTAACAAGCTGCCATTGAGTCGTCTGGCGGTGCCATTTTGTACCACATTCGCAAGCGCGCGCTTAAGAGCTCTAGCCACTTCCTGATGCATCACTCGTGTGACCATTTGCTTATTATTGGCAAGCGTCACCTCATATGGGGTGTCTTTAGCAAATTGCAGTTCATCAATGCGCACGGTGGGGAAACGATAACCGTCATTTTGAATAATCCCCATTAAATCGGCTAGTGCTGCTGGCCTGTCGCCCGAGCTGCCTAACGCAGAACCTAACGATGGCACCATATATTCAAACGGATAACCCATTCTCACCCAACGTTGGTGGATACTTAAAAACGCTTCAACCTCAAGCATGACCTGAATACGCACATCGCGGGCATTTTGATGGCGGGTTCTAAATAGCCAACGATAAACCTCTTGCAGTTGAGGTTGGGCATCGTCTAATACCTGAGTTAAGCCGGTTTCTGGGTAATCATTTAAATAACGTAATACCCATAATTCCAACGGATGCACTCGGGTAATATAACCTTGGTCGGCAAGGTTGAATTTTTCTTCGCCGTACTTGTTATACAGTAAGTTAATTTGTTTATCGGTAAAGTTTTTAGTCGGCAAACGCGCGCTTAAAAAGGCCTTAAGTTCGCGGGCACCGTCGTAGGGTTTTAAATAACGATATGCCGCCGTTAACTTATGTTCTTGTTGCGAGATCCCATCAAATAACACCTCTAAACGTTGCTCTGGCGCAAGCTGGCGGTATTTACGGTAAAAACGTTTTACAAACGAACTCCCCTCACGCTTAGCAAACGCTTTTAGGTATTCTTCGCGGCGTGGATCTTTGTCATTACGCAACAATTGCGACACGCTACCTTCGCTATTGTAACTACTGCTGTAGCTAACAATGTCGCGCATTAAGCGTACAAACGGTAAGTTTATCGACTCTTGTAAGGCTTGATATAAGGTGGGTACGCGGCTGTTTTCTTTCTTATTAAAGTTATTAAATACATGCAGACCACCACCCGTGAAGAAGCGCTCATCTGGTGAAGCTGAATATTCACGTTGCAGCGCCGCGTCGAGCATACGAGTTAAATTACGGTCACGTGTGGTAATTAAATAATCCACCACCCAGCGAGTAATATGGTCTTTGCGCTCTACATCGACCTGGCGTAAATCGGCTACCGTCATGGCTGAGAAACGCTGTTGCAACTCGGCAATAATGTCTAAGTACGTTGCCAATACCCGCAGCTTAGCGGTAGAGCCGAGCTCGAGTTTACTGCCTTCGTTAATATCAAAAGGCTGATCAATACTGTCGGTTTGAATACGCACACGGTTAGCGCTGTCGGTGCTTTCATATAAAGTAAAGCTGTATAGCACTTTATCGAGTTGCTGCGCAGACAATAAACGCTCGCCCAATAAACCAATGCGTTCGGCTGAACTGACGTTTGCCAGGCTGCGTAAGTAATCACTCACTTTTTGCTGTAAGTCACCATGGTATGTACTGTTAATTGTTAAATCGTAACGGTCTAAGTCGAATAAGTTAAGGTCTAACATGCCCGCAGTGCGAATGCGTACGGCGTTAACGCCTTTATTATTAGCAGGGTTAGTGCTTGCTAACTTAGTGGTATTAAAGGTAAGAGTTTGTTCTAACGCCGACACCATTAACTGGGTTTCAATCAGGCCATCGCGGCCCAATAAACGTAAATAGCTGTCAACCAACGACTCTAAATCATCATGGCCTTGCAATAAGTAATATGACGGACGACGCTGGGCAATCATTAACGCCACAATCTCTCTAAACACCTTACCGCGCTGCGCTGAGTTTTGTTGGGTATGACGGCTAAGCAGTAGCTGATTGGCCTGAGTAAAATCAGTTTTAAACCATGCCCATAAACCATCACCAATACCATGCACTTCACCAAAACCGGGAGCCGACGATAACGGCACGGTATTAAGATAATCTTGCACAATACGCTGGCGAGCATTAATGGTACTTTCGCCCTGTTGATACACCCGCACAATGGCCGAACCAATTTGCAGTAACTTGTCTTTAATGCTTAAGGTTAAGCCATGATTAGAGTGCCTAAATTTTTCAATTTGGGTGGCTAACGTACTGCCACCGGCTTTAGACATGTCGACACCGGCAATTTCAGCAATTTGGCTGGCCGCAGCCAACACAAAACGAGGCCAATCGACCACAGGGTTGTAATTGGTTTCAGGGCTGAGCATTTCACGGTTTTCAATAAACAACAGGGTACTAATGACTTGTTGCGGAATATTGTCCTGGTCTTGATACACGCGTTTAGGGTATGAAAAATCAAACACTGTCATGTCGCGGCAGTCTTTAATTAATAAACCTGATTGGGCTTTTTCGTGATACGGCGGAAAAAAGCCTTTTTCGGTGTAATCCATCAACATCGGCGAAAACGCCACTTGCTGGGTAATTTGGTAATTACGTTCGATTAAGCGCTCAATTTTTTGCGGCAGTTGGCTATAACCATGTCGGTCATCAAACGGGCCATATTTAGGGTAAATAACTGCGTCGCTACGATAGTCACGTAACTGATAAGTCAACTTAGTGGCGTATTGGTGTAAAAAGTACGATTGGTAATAAGACGTTCTTACTTCAAACTCAACCAAATAGGCTGTCGCTAAAATAAAAATAATCAGTAACCAGCCAGCTTTACTTTTACGAACTTTAACCGGCTTTGCCGAAGACGCTTTAGGGCGGTAATTATCAAACTGACTTTCAGGATCAGAACTAGACACAAACACTCCAACTCACGCTTAACACCAAGATAATGCATTTTTTGTTTTCTGGCTGATATGATAACCAGATAGCATAGCCAATGAGGCTAATTTTATCAGATGGGCAAACTGATTAGATATAGACAAAATAACTAAATATCGTTTTTTAAGCCGTTAAAGCGTTTTTTGTCATAAACAAGCCAAAAACCGTTTTATTCTGAGGAACATTTTGAATACACATTCCCCTACATCAGCTCAACAACCGCATGCACCATTCATACGATTGGGGTTAGCAATGTGGTCGCAAAACCATTGGCAGCAAACCGTGTATGGCAATAATGACTCAAGCCAGCGTTTAGCCCGCTATGCTGACATCTTTAATACCGTTGAGGGCAACACTACGTTTTACGCCACGCCATCAGTTACCCAAGCCAAAATTTGGCGCGCAGCAGTCAGCCAGGATTTTAGATTTACCTTTAAGTTGCCCAAGCACATTACCCACGAACTAAAGCTGCACAACGCCGGCCCCGCGTTACAACAGTTTTTCTCGGTGATGGCACCATTACTCGACGTAACAGGTATGTGGAAAATTCAATTACCGGCCAGCTTTGGTCCGCAACATTTGCCGGTTTTAGCGCAATTTTTAACGCAAGTACCTCAAGGGTTAACTTATGGTGTCGAAGTTCGTCATCAAGCCTTTTTTGCCAAAGGTGATGCCGAACGCGACCTTAATCGCTTACTTATTGATAACCAATGCAATCGCATTATTATGGACACTCGCCCAGTATTTGCTGCGCCGCCCACCTCTGCTGCGGTGATTGATGCTCATCAAAAAAAGCCTAAAGTACCAGTACATGCCATTGCCACTGCGCAACATCCTGTGGTGCGTTTTATTGGGCACCCACAAGCAGAAGCGAATGTGCATTTCTTTAAAAACTGGCTTAAGCAATTGCCATTATGGGTGGCCGAGGGCAAACAACCTTATGTGTTTATTCACACGCCAGACAATCAAGATGCACCGCAGTTAGCCGTCGATTTATATCGGTTACTACAACAGCAGCTTCATGACTCAGCCACGCCACTGGCAAACATCAACTTATTACCTCAACATAAAGACACCACTGCGCAACTGGGCTTTGATTTGTAATGTGACTTGGATGATTGATACATCAAGCTTTAAAGGCTTTGCCTTAAAGAATAATCAAAAAGTTTATGATATTATCAGCGCCGATCCAGCCTGCCATTGCAGCGCGTTTATGTTGATAAAGGAACCGCTATGAGTGAATCTGCAACCCGTTTAAATAAATACATCAGCGAGAGCGGCATATGCTCACGCCGAGAAGCCGATCGCTTCATTGAACAGGGCAATGTATTTATTAACGGTAAACGCGCAAAAATTGGTGACACCGTTGAGTTAGGTGACAAAGTGAAAGTGAATGGCCAGGACATTGAGCCACGTGACGAAGCCGATTTAGTGTTTATCGCATTGAATAAGCCTGTCGGCATTGTCAGCACTACCGAAGGTTCTGAGCGCGATAATATCGTCGACTTTGTTAACCACAGCGAACGGGTATTCCCCATTGGGCGTTTAGACAAAGATTCACAAGGGCTAATATTTTTAACTAACAATGGTGATTTAGTTAATAAAATCTTGCGTGCGGGTAATAATCACGACAAAGAATATGTGGTTACCGTAAACAAGCCTATCACCGATGATTTTATCAAAGGCATGTCTGCTGGCGTCCCCATCCTGGGCGTAGTGACCAAAAAGTGTAAGGTTGAGCAAGTGTCACCTTATGCATTTAAAATTGTGTTAGTCCAAGGCCTTAACCGCCAAATTCGCCGCATGTGCGAATACTTTAACTTTGAAGTCACCAAGCTTGAGCGCCAATCAATAATGAATGTGTCGCTTAAAGGATTACCGATAGGTGAATGGCGCGATTTAGACGAGCAAGAGCTCAGTACCTTAATGAAGTTGATTGAACACTCGTCATCTGAAGTAAAAAAAGCCCCGCAAAAAGCCAAGAAAAAGCCACTCAAGAGTATGCGCGACACCATTGAAGGCCCAGAACACTTTATGCAAGGTCGAGGCAGCAAGCCTAAAAAACCCGCCGCAAACAAGGGCAAACCTAGCCATTCACGCAAACCTAAACGTTAACCGCCTCACAGCACAAAGGGTATATCGTAAAGAATGGGTCTTGAATGAAAAAACACCCATTTTACCGTATGCAACAGGATTATAATGTTGTACTATATCGCCCTGCTCATTTAAACAGCAAAAAACGACCTCAAATACAGCGTGTAAACATGTACTTACGCTGTATTTGTCAAGTTCTAGCATGAGCATAATGTACAGCTCCATTTTTTTAATTTATCTTACTCGGCTCATAAACTGCACAAATTTAAATGCAAACAATGTGACAAGCCAAGGCAAGATCAGAGTTAGCGCCAAAAATACAAAATGAGTTAACAGTACGCAATTTTGATAACTAAGCGATGCCACTTTATGCATAACAGGCAACCGCGAGGCTCAAAAAATACCGCAAAGGGATGCTGTATTTTTAAACAAGGAAAGTAACATGCTCACTAAACACCTGCTTATTCTCGATTTCCCTCTACATCTGCAAGAGCCATTTCAGCATCTTGCAAATCTCATAGAATGCAATCTCATTACATGCAGTTCAAGCTGTGCATCTGCTGAGTTGTCGACGATTGCGAGTATAGAAAATAGCACCGCGATATTGATTCATTACCTTGAGCACCCGCTACAAGAGATAAGCTATTTATCTGCAGAATTGTTTAAGAGTCATTTGCATATTGCCTATTGCCCAGCGTTAAACGTAGAGCTCGAAGTGATTCTAATCTCTTCTGGATTTCATGCGGCGATGAGCATCGACGCAAGCCTGGTCGATCAAATACAGAGCATAAACAAAGTACAAGATGGCGATATTAGCTTTAGCGATAAAGCCGTATCTAAGTACATTTTGCAAAAAAAACGAGTTCCGTCGTCAGGCAACCGCGCTAAAATTCTTGCGGTGACCACAAAAAAAGAACAACAAATTCTATCGCTTATACTGCATGGACTTACTAACGAAGAAATGGCCAAAGAGCTCAACATTTCCGTTAACACGGTCAAAATGCACGTGCAAAATATTTATAAAAAAACCAAGATTAAAAATCGAGGTCAGTTATTTGCCTACGCGGCAGGTTAACCATCTCTTTTAATAAAACCGCATCAATACTGCATTCTGGACACGTATTCACTGGATAAAAGTGAGTTGACAGATGTATTACGATGCATCACGACACTGTGCGGTAATCAACATATCGGTGAAAGCACAGTCACAATCCAATGTAAGGACACATTAATGCACCATAAAAGTTTATTAGCCATTTTAATCTCTGGCGCACTATTAGCAGGTTGTGGATCATCAGACGATGACTCAACTACAGACACCACCCAACCAGATGCAGGTACACCAACTACCCCTACAACGCCACCAGTGTCTGAATATAACCATCAAATTGCTGGGTTAGCGGTTTATCAAGGCGCATTATCTGGCGCTACAGTGTGCGCTGATTTAAATAAAAACTTAGCTTGTGATAGCGATGAGCCATTCGCAATTACCGATGCTGAGGGTAACTATCAATTAGAGTGGACAAGCGAAGTTGAAACGCCAGACTATTATTTAGTGGCTAACTGGCAAGCGGCGGCAGCAACACAAGCAATCCAGGCCCGCTCTTTAGCGCTTAAGGTTAAAAACCCGACTAACCGAGCAACACCCAAATCGATTGTTGATGATGCAGGACAAGGTACATTAATCGCAAGCCCTCAATATAATGGCGCGATTAACAACCTGACGCATATCAAGCAGTCTCGCGTGATAGAAATGATGAATCAAAATCTGTCTGACAGTGAAATTAATCAACTATCAACCGAGTTAGACGCACTATTAGCTATTTTGTACCAATTAGATGCAAATACGCTGTACTCAGTTTCTGCTGAAATGTCAGCCAATGCTAGCTTTACGCGCATAGACTATGCCATTGCTTATTTACAGCAAGTCATCGCGACTCAAATACCAAACTTAATTGCAGCAGAAAAAATTCTTGCAGCTACGTATGCTCAACTTTGGCAAATATTAAGTGATAGCGGTCTTTCTATCGAAGAGTTTTTCTCAGATGACGCCTTTACTTTAGCCGCTAACATTCTCTTTAGTGACTCAGCCATCGCATTAGGATTTACAGAATTACCTATCGATTCTCGTATTCTGTCACAAAATGATTGGGATATTGTGCTTGGTAATATTATTAATGATAAAGGTTTCACTAATACCTTATCGCTATCGTTACTGTCACAGTTCAGTACATTCTCACTAGACAATGATGAGACAGGGAAGACAGTAATAGGGTCAACCTCTATTGACGGAATAGGGTATGTTACCGAATTTCCTAAAGATATAGATGAGCAAGAAGTTGAAATAGAATGCTGGAACACAACCCATAACGGTTGGTATACCATTGCACCATTGCCGAAGACTGAACCGTTTATAGAAGGTAATAGTTACAAAACAGTGTATGACTCAACAGATGTTAATGTCACAATTAATGTAGAAAAAATACTCACACCAAGTGATAGCTGGAGCTCAATACTTAATATTATTCCTGAAAGTCTTAAATTCAACACGATTAATTGGCCACAAACATTATATTCTATAAACGTATCTCAAGAAGCTGATGTCATGTGTCGTGAAGTCAATAATTATCAAATCTACGACCTTCCTGATTATGAGACAGCTGATATGATCACAGTAGATGATGTCGCTAGAGCACAATTTGATAGTTTATATCCAGAGTTTATCATCGTCGATGAGCAACAAAGTAAGATCACTCTGCTTGATATTGACCTGCAACCAGAAACGACATTTACAGTAGAACGCAGCATGAGTCCAAGTAGTCAGCCATTAATTATTAGCACTGAGGACGCTATAAATGATGAAGTTGCTGAGTACATTCTTCCTACATATTATTTAGTTGCAGATCAACAGTTAATTGAAGTCAATTTAAATAAAGCTTTCAATACGAAAGACGCAAATAATCAACTGATGTTGACTTATGACAATTCAGAACGCTTTACCCAAATATTATACAATCATCTATTGTCACTAAAAACAACACTATAAGAAGCTTATAGCTTACCCGCAATGTAAAAAACCATTAGCAAAAGCTAATGGTTTTTTATCAAGCAACAAAAAACTAGCCCGCTTTAATCATATTACCTTCTTTATCCTTAAAGCTACCAACAGCGATAATGATAAAATCAATCAATGACCATATGCCTAAACCACCTAAGGTTAACAACATTAAGATACCGGTACCAATTTTACCGACATAAAAACGATGTGCACCAAAAACACCCAAGAAAAAACACAGTAATAGTGTTGGCACAAAACCTTTATCGCTTAATTGAATCTCTGACATTGTAATCCCTTAATTAAATTTTTTGTCCCGGATAGGTAATTAATTTACCTTGTCCATCTTTATAGTTTCCAACCAATAGTATAAACGTCACGATCACAGTATGGATAACATCAATAATAAATAGGCCCAAACCAATCATAAATAGCGAAAAGTCATCAGACTGCATCAAACTAATACCTACAATCGCTAAAGCTAAATCAAATGCACCATGAGCCATTCTTCCACAATAAAAATGATGAATGCCCAATACGCCAAATATTCCAGATAGAATCACTGCTACTGCATACTTTTTATCCGATTTAATAACCTCTTGCATATTATCCTTAATATTTTCGAGATGAATAAGTTGTTAAATATATATAAATTAACAACTTAATACAACCTTAAAAACTGATAAGTGATTGATTCAACATAAACTAAATTAGTCCTGCCAAGCAAAACATTGCATTGTTACAAAAAATCAACACTTCAAAAAAATAAAATTGGCAATGTGATAGTCGTCAATCTTATTGCTCATTATCTAGTGCTTGCATTCGTTCAACATCTTCTTTGGTATAACCCATCGCATCAGAGATGTAACACATCTTCACCAGTTGGAACATTTGCACCAAACCACTCACCTGCCCTGCGTGCATTTGTAAGTTTAATACTGCCATCGTGGCCGCCATTTCATCACCTGGTGTGACCGTACTGCTTAACTCAGATAAAGATTGATTCTTGATCGCCACCTCATTAATAAGGCGATTATATTCAGAGACATTTTCAGGCGTATAACAGGTAGAGGTTTCTGGTAGTTCAGATAAAAACTGTTGGTACTCTTTTACAAATAACTTAGCTTGCACCAACGTCTGCTCGCCGAGCGCCTGTAACTCTGTAACCTTACCACTTTGAAATACTGCAGCTGCATTACCCGACGCAACGAGCTGATTAAACTCTTGCATCAACACTAATTGCTTGTCGGATAAGACTTTTGCATCTTGTGCTATTGGTTTAGTTTTGGCTTCAAATGCATCAATAGCGCCTTGATTGCTCGCCAATGCAGCAAAGCTCATTGTGGTAATGGCTGTAGTCATGGCCACCAACAAGCTGGCTTTTTTAAAAATATTCATCGATAACATCCTGTAATTGAGTTAAATAAGTAAGTAAATGGTTCCAGTATTCTGAGTCAGCGTTTCAGATATGGCATTAACCAACTATGAATGGCATAGCTGTATTCTGTGGGTAATCTAAAAGCTAACCATTCTGCACCTAGCCGAGTCACTAAATACGTATTTCTGGTAATATTTATTACGCCAATGATATCTGAACGTTTATAGTTTTTTTCGTTAAACACCCCATGTTTAACAATCAAAGCATCATTATAAATTCTGAGTTTTGTCCCCGCTGCGCGATAAAAAAATACCCAAGAAAAAAAGCCAATCAGTAACGTTGATAAAGCATATTGAATAGGCAAGGATACATAGGGTGTAAAAACGGATTCAGAAAAGAATAATATAAATATCGAAATAAAAAATGATATGCCTATGGTACTCATCGCAAACAGCCAAAATCTTAATGATGTAAAAGGCATGCCGCCTACAGTCAGTTGCTGAAAGCCAGATTCGCGTACTAAACCACCTGCTGGAAGTGCAGTGGGCTTATGGTCTTTTAATAACCCTTTAGTACTAAATTTATGCCTTTTATGCTGAACAACTAATGCTAAATCGGTATCAAAGTGTTTTTCAAAAAACATCACGATATTGATCATGGTTGAAACATTTCTGATAGTGATATGCCATTCAGGGTAGCTATAAAACTTAAGCGCATAATGATGCATAACGCTTTGTTGACGATCAAAAAAAGCGTTAAATTCACCGGTAATGAAACCAGACATTTCGAGTAATGAAAGATTGCTATTAGTCACAATCTCTTTTTCTTTGGTTATACCAAACCAGGACTTTGTTTTCACCACCTCTTTACGGGTTGCATCAATCGTTAATCGGTTACGCTTAAACATAGGAAAGAATAAACAACTGCCGACAAGGGCTATAATGAGTGGTATGAATATCTCACCGGTATCTTGGTAGCCAAACCAGCCTAAATAAATAACACCTGCCCCCATGGCGGCCATACCCATACCAAAAATAAAGTCGATAATGCCACCAGTATCTTGCAACACAATGCAATCATCTGTCTGCTTACAAATTTTATAACTCATAAATCCCTTTAATATTTTTTAGGCATTAAAAAAGCAAAGCCCTATTATTAATAAATAGGGCTTGTTTACTTAGTTAAGGTTTTTGGACAAAGTACCAACGTTTATTCTCAAATTGTTCAAAACCACATGAGCTTCTTTTGATGCTTTCCATTATCCCGGCTTTATATTTTATTTTTATACGCTTAATCTTATGACCTTTATGCATTTTGTCTATCAGTTTATCTTCCATCTCGAAAACATCGTATTTAGTTAAAGGCTCACTGCCAAAGCGTTTAAAATGATCTTCGTACCATACTTTTTCCAACCTTTCTGCGCGGCTTACCATTGATTTAGGCAATAAATGGAAAAAAAGCTCAGGGTCATTTTTCAAATAACTATTAACCATATAGTCTTGGCAGACGGCCTTTAGGTTCGCATCGGAACCATCTTCAATCCCCGCGAAGCGCTCTAGGGCACTCGCTGAAACACTAAATAGCATCATGCTACTTATGGTTATAAGGCTTACGACTAATCTCATATTAAACTCCATTTAACTTATACAATTCGGTATCGACTTTTATAAAAAATAAAAGTAAAACAATCTGTTATTTGATAGATTTGCCAAACAATCGTATTTTTTCGAAAAATTCATTTTGTGCGTTCGCATCAGCAAAACTAAAGAAGTAGATATCTTGCTGTAATTGGTTATACACATAATCATATAGCGCAGGGTATGACGGGTTTGCTTTCATCGACTCAAGCGTCAGTTTAGGATAACCATATGTCAACCATGCAAACAATGTCGTATCCAAAGAAACGGTCTGAACATCATTACCTTGAATAGCTAATGCATACAACTTTATGTATTCAGCGTCTTTCTTTACATACAGGGTTAACATTGGGTCATTTAGCGCTGGAAGATCCACTACCGTTACCCCAGAGGCATTGAGCTCTTTCACATTGCCGTCAGCATCATCATAGTACAAACGATCATACTCACTTGACAACGCTTTGGGTACCGATAAGCGTATTGAAAATTCATTTTTTATTTTTAGTCGGTGACTATTTCCTTTACCCCATCCATTTTGTAACTGAACAGAAAACTGGCTTATCTCATGTGGAATTTTAAATTCGATTTTTTTGCTATTTGAAAGGGAATGACTTTTAACATTGATATCACCGAACCAAGCCGAAGTATTGTAGTTAAAGTTCCAACCTTTGAATCTAATCACCTCGCCTTTAGCGTAGGTTCGATTATCAAATTCAGTAATAATAGGCACTTCAGGCGATAATAACTCGAATTGACGGGTATTAGTTTGTGTATCCATAGATGAATATACAAACACACTGCTTGAAAGACTGCTCGTTTGAAGAATACTCAGTTGGGGTATTTTCAATCTCAGTTTTCCATGGCTATCACTTACCACTTTTTGATTAAACAGCTCATCACCAATAAATAATACAAGGGTATATTCGGTATTATTTGAAAATGTTCCCGATAGTGAAATAGTTTGCCCTTGCATTGATTGCCCAGAAAGCTGCGTCTGTTCAGTTAAAATGGTACTTACGCCATATAACTTAAATTTTGTAGCATTAGAATCCGACTCATCAACTGGAACTAGCCTATTACTATCATAAATATCAAAAACGCCGTCTGCATCATCATCTAAATCAATGTAGTCAGGTGTATTATCAGCATCGGTGTCTGCCGGTATGCCCATGTTAACTGCTTCAACACCATCGATGATATTATTGCCATCACTGTCTGTATCAACAAAATTACCCAAGCTATCTTTATCAGCATCGGTGAATGACTCAAGCCAATCAGGTAAGCCATCGTTATCGGAGTCATCATCTAAAAAGTTTGCAATACCGTCGTTATCGACGTCAGTATTTAATTGACCATTTTGATAAACATAATATTCATAACTGTCTTTTATACCATCACCATCAGTATCCGACCGGTTTGGATTCATACCTAAAGCTATTTCTTTTATATCAGCCATCCCATCAGCATCATTATCGCAGGGTCACCGCATGAGTGTTTAATTTTTAACCTAACTACTAAATCCAGCCTTTAATACTGCTTCAAGCATCGATGGATTCATCATGCATCGCTTTTGTTTTCCAACAATGCTTATCTTCGTCGGCT
>NZ_JCAYNV010000028.1:0-25770 GCF_059758055.1 Shewanella sp. MF05956
CGCTGAGGCGAGTGCAATTTTGTACAGCATCATAGAAACGGCTAAAGCGAATGGACTTATCCCGTTCGATTACATCGAACACTGCTTAGAGCAATTATCCTACCCTGATTGTGACCTCAACAATCTCGTACCCTGGCAGGTTAGGCTAGACAAGGCGTAGTTCGCCGGACGCATACTGAGAACTCAATAACAACTCAAGTTACTTAATATCGCAGCCCCACAGTTCTATCGACGGCTGCGCAGTAGTTGGCTCGCCCACCCAGTAACTCATGGGGTGACATTGTTGTTCGGTATTGGCAGACGAGACACACAACTGATAATCTCCAGCCTCAGGCGTGCGCCCCAGCTTTAGCATAGGCAGCACGGGCAACGTTGGCTTATATTGCCAGCTGCCATCAATTAACACAGCATCTGCAGGGATTTCCATTCCGGCGCCGCTGCCTTTGACTCTAGCTTGCTCAAGGATAAAGCCGTCAGGCAATAGACGATAATCTTCTGCCCAGCGCACTTTCTCAATAGTATGCGTCCACGACAAGGTCATCTGCTCAGCAGGAACTTGTGCCCAAATGCTGCCTGCTAAGCCTAAACACAACCCTAGCATTAGCCTTCCTGCGCCAAACGTTTTAACTTACGAGCGCGCCATGCGTGTTGCAAAATAAACGCCAGTGCCAAGCCAAAACCAATTTCATCACTTAATGGCGTGGCTAAAATTAAGCTGCCACCTGCAATAAAGCCTAAAATACGCTCCCACATATACAGTTTTTGTAATAAGTAGCCGGTAAAAATAACACCCCAAATACCAATGGCAACCGTAGCCTTTAACACTACAAATATTGTGGCAAGCACTCCGCCACCTTGAAGCATTAACGCTGGGTCGTACACCGCCATAAACGGAATAATAAATCCGGCAATGGCAATACGAATAGCCCATAAACTGATTTTTAAGCCTTTCTCTTTGGCGATGGGTGCTGCGGCAAAACAGGCCAATGCTACTGGCGGTGTTAAATCGGCCATAATGCCAAAATAAAACACAAACATGTGCGACACAATTAACGGTACGCCTAGGTCTAATAATGCCGGCGCGGCAATAGAGCTAGTAATAATGTAGTTAGGGATTGTTGGAATACCCATGCCTAATACTAAACACGTCACCATGGTTAATACCAAAGACAAAAATAGATTGTCTTGGCCCACAGCCAAAATGTAACCCGCAAAGGTAGAAGCAATACCGGTTAACGACACAATACCAATGATCACCCCAACCAGCGCACAGGCGATACCTACAGGCACCGCATGACGTGCACCTTCAACTAAAGCATGCAAACACAGCATTAGGGTTTCTTTGCCGCCTTTTACAAACCAGCTAATGACCACCAGCAAAGCAATAACCCCAAATACGACACCTATGCCTAATTGGAAAAAGCCGGCACATAACACGCCTAATGCAATCCAAAAAGCAAAACGCATTATCTTTGACGACACATTTAAAATAATCGCCGAACCTAGAATCACAATAGCAGTGAGTGCTAAACCGACCATGCCAGAAAACAGCGGCGTACGGCCAGAAAACAGTAAACCAATTAGGATAAATAGCGGGATAAGTAAGTACCAGCGCAACTTAATAGCCGCCCAGGGATCAGGACATTGGTCTTTCGGTAAGCCCGATAAGTTGGCACGCTTAGCTTCTAAATGCACCATCCAAAACACTGAGCAGAAATACAATACCGCAGGGATCATTGCCGCTTTAGCAATTTCAATAAACGGCACGTTAATGGTTTCGGCCATAATAAAGGCCACTGCGCCCATAATCGGCGGCATAATCTGACTGCCCATACTCGACGTAGCTTCTACCCCTCCGGCAAATGCAGACTTATAGCCAAAACGTTTCATTAATGGAATGGTAAATTGCCCTGTAGTCACCACGTTGGCCACCCCAGAACCGGTAATGGTGCCCATTAATGCCGATGACACCACCGACACTTTTGCCGGGCCGCCAACCTTATGGCCAAATAATCCCATCGCAAAGTCGGTAAATAAGCGGATCATTCCGGCTTGCTCTAAAAATGCACCAAACAGAATAAATAAGAAGATATAAGTGGCCGACACATACGTTGGCGTACCATATAACCCTTCAGTACCAAAGGCTAATTGGTTAATGATCTGGTCAATGCCATAACCACGATGCATTAACTCGCCAGGCAAAAATTCACCGAATAATCCATAAGCGAGAAACAAGCCACAAATGATCGGCAAGGCAATTCCCATCACTCGTCTTGCCGCCTCAAACACCAGCACCACAAGTACGGTACCGATAATCATATCGCCTTGAGTAAGGTCGCCTGAGCGCTGAATTAAGTCAGCCTCAAACACCCACTGATAAGCTGCTGTCGCCATGCCTGCTAAGCCAAGTACCCAGGCTAGAGGTTGCCAGGGTTTGCTTTTACCCCATCCTGGGTAACTGATAAACACCACTAATAATAAAAAGCCCACGTGTACAGCGCGTAAAACCTGGGTTGAAACCGGATGAAACGCTGCGGTAGTGATTTGGAAAATAGAAAAAACCAATGCCACCACAAATAAGGCTTTTGGCCAGTCACGAGTGTCGGCACTTAAGCCTTGCTCTGACATTGTGTTCTGGTTAATGGATGGATCGCTCATGGTATGCCTCTGTACTAACTACAGCTAAAAATCGATATGCCTAAAAACAACTAAGCGCTTGTTTGGTATGTATTATCCAAACAAGCGCTTCAAGAGTAAAAACATTGAATTACAGCGCATTCACTTCTTTGTAGTAGCGCTCTGCACCTGGGTGCAATGGAATCGGTAAGTTTTTAGTCGCGTTGTCTAAACTGATATCTTTCGCTGCTGAGTGTGCAGTGCCTAAACGTTCTAGGTTGTCGAACATCAGCTTAGTCATTTGGTACGCCACTTCATCAGACACTTTGCTGTGAGTTACCAGTAAGTTTTGAATCGCAACCGTACTGACATCCTCAGTTTGGCCTTCATAGGTATTAGCAGTAATCACCCCAACCTGGTAAGCAGGGTTATTGATTTTAGCAACCACATCTTCAGGAATCGCCACAAAGTTAATGTCCATTGTTGCGGCTAGGTCGCGAATAGCCGCCATACCTAAACCAGATGATTGTAACGTGGCATCAAGTTGACGGTTTTTAATCAGCTCGACAGACTCGGCATAAGGTAAATACTCCACTTTACCCATGTCGTCATAGCTTAAGCCAGCAGCAGCAAAAATAGCGCGGGCATTAAGTTCAGTCCCCGATTTAGGTGCACCAACAGAAATACGTTTACCTTTTAAGTCAGCCAACGTCTTGATGCCAGCATCTTTATTGGCAACGATTTGAATAAAGTTAGGGTACGTAGATGCAATGATACGCAGGTTTTTCAATGGCGCTTTAAAACCCGCTTCAGTATCGCCTTCCCATGCAGCAGACACAGAGTCACCTAGTGCAAGCGCTAATTCACCACGGCCAGCTTGTAATAAGTTAAGGTTTTCGACTGAGGCTTTAGTGGCTTGTACTGAAGTTTTAGAACCTTCAATACCGTTACTGTAAAGCTGAGAAAGCGCAACACCGATAGGGTAGTAAACACCACTGGTACCGCCGGTGAGAATATTGATAAAAGTAGGAGCGGCCATCACTGCGGTACTGATTGATAACGCAGCCGCGGCGCTTATCATGCAAAAGCGTTTAGTTAATTTCATTACAATATCCTTATTTCTTATATGGTTATCTGTCTTATTGTGCTGATACCCTAACACCGACATTCAGTGTGATCTATATAGACTAAAGGCTAATACCGCTAATCTAAATATTATTTGTTTTCGATTTCAGTCACTTCGGTTGTCGATGAAAAAGTCTCAATCAAATTGAAGGTGCTAATAGCGTGTTTTATCGTCCATTTATGGGAACAATAATGCCGTCATCTCGAGTATAGTTCGCTTAATAAAAAAGGTGCCAATAATGTGGGCACCTTTGATATTTGTATTGGTGTGAGCGGTATTGATGTAAGAGGTATTGGTGCTCAGTGACGTTGTTTTAAAGCCATCACAACTTGGTTATTCGCAGGCCAGTTCGTTACATGCCCATGCAATTAGCATAGTAAGTCACTGTGGCAGGCCAATCAGAAAAGATTCCTATCACCCCCACATCTTTAGCTAACACATCAACCAACTCGTAAGTGTCACCTTCATTATCTATCGCATCTGCAATACTTTGATAATACCAACCGCCACCGCCCTGGCTGAGTAAACCTGAGCGCTCTAGCGACCAGGCAATCATTTTCAATCCTGCAGCATTAGCAGCATTGGCGTATTCAGACGGCACAATGGCGTTATTGTCATCTAAGGTGACTAACATCCATAATGGCGGCGCAATAATCTTCACCCCGTCTGCAGCTAGAGTGTCCATACTCGGTGACCAGGTCGCACTGTTTTGTGGATCAAATCCAGCTTCACTATCACGACCATCAAGGTATACCGCTTGTTCGGCAAACTCTGGCGCGTTTGCTATCCAGTATTTCACATCATCTAAATTGAATGATTGCGGGAACACCTGCGACGCATCAACTCCTGCGGCGCCATACTCATCAAGCATTTTTTGCGCATAATCTTGTTGGCTAAAGCCATCAAACGGCATACTTACGCTGGCAGATTTAAGCTCTGGGGTCATTTTTACGCCAGCCGATTTAAATAATTCGATACTTTCAGCATGAGTCATTAACGTGCCGGTACCTGCATAGAGGTCTGTGCGCCAGCTTGGCGTGCCATCCATAAACTCGGCTACCGTGGTCGCTTTAGGATTAAAGCCGTCCATCTTGCCTTTTAAGGTTTTAAATTCTGCAAGGCTGATATCGCTAGTACAACAGGTCGCGGTTGCGCTAACACCGTTTGCAGCGTCGGCAGGTGTAAATGGCACAGAGCACTTATTGGCTAATGCCGGTATCGCTAAAATATTGGTGGTTGTGGCTAAATCACATTGTGAATGACGGCATACCAAGGCTTTGTCGTTGGTAAAGGTAACGTCACACTCAACAATACCTGCACCTGAATCAATAGCAGCTTGATAGGCTTCTTTAGTGTGCTCAGGAAATTGCATTGAGGCACCACGGTGACCAATAGAAAAGTCGGTACGATAAAATGGGCCAGACTCGCATTGCGCTAATTGGGTTTTCAGTTCACTGTCTTGCATTTGATCCACTAAAAAAAGTGGTCTCGGCCCCACTTGCGCGCTGACACTTTTATCAACACCCGTTGCAGCGGCACTATCGCTGTCGTTGCTGTTACACGCTGATAAACAGATTAAACTGCTCAATATTGCCAACGCGCCTAATGCCGTCTTGTTGTTCCTTGTCATTCCATTGCTCCTTAACTGTAATCATTAATCTAACGTTACTGACGGTGTGTTGCACCATTTAAATCTAGCCACTTATTTGCATGGCATAGATTGTGTAGATGGCATAGTCTATTGGTTAAATATGAAAGAAATAATGAAGTTATATGACACTTCTTGAGGTCACCATGGCTAAAGCAACACTTTATTATGTTCACGACCCTATGTGTAGTTGGTGCTGGGGTTACCGCCCTACCTGGGACATGCTGCAACAACAACTGCAACGTGAGTTTGCTGAGCAACTTGATGTCACCTACCTTGTCGGCGGCTTAGCGCCTGACTCAGCGGAGTCAATGCCAGAAGCGATGCAGCAGATGCTTGAGCAGACATGGCAAAGAATTAACCAACAATTAGGCACTCAGTTTAATCACGATTTTTGGCGTGTATGTCAGCCACGGCGCTCGACCTACCCTGCTTGTCGAGCTACTTTGGTCGCGCGCCAATATGGCCAGGAGCAAGCCATGGTGAATGCCATTCAGCATGCTTATTATTTACATGCCAGCAATCCCTCTGATACTGAGGTGTTATGTGCATTGGCCGCAACATTAGGCATTAATACTGAGCAATTTAAGCAGCAATTATTAAGTGAACAGACTGAACAGCAACTGCAAAAAGAGATTCATTTTGCCCGTAAACTGCCAATTCAAGGATTTCCGTCGTTAGTGCTCGTAGCCAATAATCATGCTTATCCTATCACGCTTGATTATCAACAATGGCAAACCAGTTTGGCTGACATTCAAGCGGTGTTAGCTAAGATTTAGGTGATGCTAGGGATTAGATTCTAGGTTCTAGGCCTAAGCTTGTGCGGGCGTTTCGCTTTAATTAGCAATATCCTATACTCTTGCGCGTTGAACACGACATGATATCTAACATGAGGCAATGAATGGCAAATCGTAAGCGCGGTTTTTTCGGATGGACCTGGTACGTAACATGGCGTTTTTTAGCATTACTGACGCTATTGTTGCTATTACTCAGATTTGTCCCGCCACCGACAACGTCATTTATGCTGCAAAGCGACTATCCGGTGTCGCAACATTGGGTCAGCATTAATGAGCTACCAAGCCACATACCGCTCGCCATGGTGGCATCAGAAGATCAGCTTTTCCCCGATCACTTTGGTGTCGATTTTAGCGCTATCAGTAAAGCTCTTCAGCAATACGATGACGGTCAGGGCCTGCGTGGTGCCAGCACCATTACTCAACAAACCGCCAAAAATCTTTTATTGTGGCCAGGACAAAGCTTTGTTCGTAAAGGATTAGAAGCCATGTTAGCCGTAGGGCTTGAGGTCATTTGGGGCAAAAAACGCATTTTAGAAGTGTACGTAAACGTGGCCGAATTTGGCAAAGGTATTTATGGCGTAGAAGCGGCTAGCCAGCATTATTTTAATAAACCCGCCAAATATCTTAGCAGCAAAGAAGCGGCAAAACTGGCGGTATTATTGCCAAGCCCGCGTAATCGTAATCCAAACCATCTAACGCCTTACCTTAACCAACGTGTCGTATGGGTTGAGCGGCAAATGAAAGAACTGGGCAGCGCTTATTTAACCCCTATTCTTAAATAGCCTGAACTTAAGCAACCTGCTCTTAAAGAATCTCCTCTTAAAAAATATAAAATGAGCAATATATTGCTCATTATTCAGGTCTTCGTCATTAACTGCGCAATATCTTGCGCAAAAGGCACTAATCTGCCGACTCTCTAGCACTGCTGAACGTTCAAGATGAAAGCCTTAATTAAAAGGATTTGAGCCATTTTTACTGGTAGAATGCAGCCTTATTCCTATTGGCTTTACGATAAAGGCAGGCTATGACCGTTCTTCTGATGACCCCTCCAATGACCCAACTTAATACGCCGTATCCAGCAACGGCATATTTAACCGGTTTTTTACGTTCACGAGGCTATGAAGCGGTACAGCGAGATCCTGCAATAGAGTTGTTTCTTGAAATGATGACCGCGCCGGCGCTGGAGGTGATCCGTCAACATGTAGAAGAGAACTTCGAGCACTTTGAAGACGATGAATTACCCGATGCGGTGTTTGATTTTTTAGCTGAGTTTGATCGTTATCATCTTACCGTTGAGCCTGCTATTCGCTTTTTACAAGGCAAAGACCCCAGCCTAGCCATGCGAATTAACACCCGTCGTTTTTTACCCGAAGGCCCAGCATTTGAAGCCATCGCACAAATGGAAGCCGTGTCGGGTGACGTACTGCAAGCGGCCTTTGGTAACCTTGGCGTGCAAGATAAAGCCAAATTTCTCGCCACATTATTCATTAACGATCTGTCGAACGTCATCACACAAGGCGTTGACCCTTACTTTGAAGTCAGTCGTTATGGTGAACGCTTAGCCGCCGCCAACCCAAGCTTTGATAATTTATACGACACCTTAATGGGCGAACCAAGCTTCAGCTCAGATATTTTAGAACAACTCGTTGAGCAATATTTAGAAGACACCCAGCCTAGCGTGGTGGCATTAACCGTGCCGTTTCCCGGTAATATGCTTGGCGCCTTACGCATTGCGCAAACCTGTAAAGCCATTAACCCTGATTTACCTATCGTTATGGGCGGCGGCTTTGTCAATACCGAGCTACGGGCATTAAAAGACCCACGGGTATTCGAATTTGTCGACTATATCTGTCTTGATGACGGCGAACGTCCGCTAATTACTTTACTTGAGTATTTTGAAGGCAAGCGAGGCATTGAAGAGCTAGTACGCACTTACTTTCTCGCAGAGGATGAAAACGGTGAACCTTACGTTCATCTTAATCAAAATACTGAGTTACATGACATTCCCCAATCTGAGGTCGGCGCACCAATATACGATGGCCTGCCATTAACCGAATACCTGTCGTTATGCGAAATGCTCAACCCAATGCACCGCATCTGGAGTGATGGCCGCTGGAATAAATTAACCATCGCCCACGGGTGCTACTGGCGCAAATGCAGCTTTTGCGATGTCAGCTTAGATTATATCGACCGCTACGATACCGCTGGCGCAGATGTTCTGGTCGACCGCATCGAAGCGCTTGTCGCCGAAACCGGGCAAACTGGTTTTCACTTTGTTGATGAAGCGTTACCGCCAAAAACCTTATTCGCATTCGCCAAACGCCTGATTGAACGTAACGTGGTGATCAGCTGGTGGGGCAATATTCGTTTTGAGCGCACCTTTAGCCCAGCACGTTGCCAGCTATTGGCCGACTCAGGTTGTATCGCAGTCAGCGGCGGCCTTGAGGTGGCGTCAGACAGATTATTAAAACTGATGAAAAAAGGCGTCAGTGTTGAGCGCGTTGCCCAGGTCACCAAGGCGTTTAGTGACGCTGGCATTTTGGTACACGCTTATTTGATGTATGGCTTCCCGACTCAAACTGAACAAGAAACCATTGATGCATTAGAAATGGTCCGCCAGTTGATGCAACAAGGTTGTTTCCAGTCGGCTTACTGGCACCGTTTTGTTGCCACAGCCCACAGCCCAATCGGCATGAACCCAGAACAGTTTGGCATCACGCTTGATCCACGCCCTGAGGTATTTTTTGCTGAAAACGATGTCGACTTTACCGACCCAACTGGCACCGATCACGACATGCTCGGCGAAGGCCTGCGTAAAGCACTTTACAACTACATGCACGGCATCGGCTTCGACCAACCCATGAGCTTTTGGTTTGATCAACGTGTGTCACGCACCACGATGAAGAAAGACATGATTTCAAAAGCGATTAGCAATTTTATTTTGAGCCAAGAAGAGTAAATAGAAAGGTTTGGGGTTAACTCAACAGTCATTCCCTGATGTCGTCTTTCCGGCAATGCTTTTGAGCCGGAGATCAGGTGTTTGTACTGATGACCTACGGCTACGCCAATGCTGGAAATGCTGGAACAGTCAAATTCGTTAGATTGGCAAACCATGACATTCACTCACCGACACGCACAAGTACATCCATGTAGCTCAACCGCCACGTCCATGAGGCGGACGGTCGCCTCGCAAATCATCATGATTCAGCTTCTCGGCATTATCTTAATCTGCAGAAATTAAAAACGCAGTTAAAAATTAATAATGGGTGGCACGGTTAATTAAGTTTGCAGACTTGGCTTTCGCCTCTCAAATGGTCAATATGGAACATGCTGGAGAACAGCTAAACTCAGATCGTTGGCCGAATCTATCTGGACTTTATGGACGCATTAAAGCACGACCTTCAATGCACATATTATTACCCGGAGAACAAAAAATACTATCGACAATGAAAGGGACTATAAGCGAGAATTAATCATCAAGCTTAGTTGTAGTTATGAGCTTTTGCATTTAGTTCTACACATAGCGGTGAAGTCACCGCCTTCATCGAAAAAATTAGCTTATTATTCAATATTTTATAAAAAATTTGTAAAAATCACTACATCCAATATACCGGATAGTGACGTTTGGGGTCAGTAGAAAGATTATTGACGACTAATGCTACAAGTAAAAGTAATATAGTCCCTATAAATACAGGCATAAGCGCGTAGAGAAAACCAAGTTGGTGAACATTTTCGCCACCAATGACAGCAATTAGTGCAGTAGCACCACCTGGTGGATGTAACGTTCTTGTGAGGTACATTAACGCAATTGATATTGATACCGACAACGCACAAGCTAGCACCATATAATCCATAAATATCTGATAAACAGCAACGCCGATTAAAGCTGACAACACACTGCCACCAATTAAGTTACGTGGTTGTGAAAACTCAGCCAAAGGCGCGCCATAAACCAATACTGCAGAAGCCCCAAAAGATCCGATAACAAACATGCTACCAATAGGGCTTATTGCAAAGTAAAAAGCCAGACTAGCGACTAAATAGATACCACAAAATGCACCTATCCATGACCAAACAATTTTCTTGAGTGGTTGCCTTGGTGGACAGATATCCTTAGAACGCATACGAGTAAAATAGAATCTCATTATGTTAATCCAGACTTAATAGCGTTAATACATAAAATAATTAAAATTAGATACTTAAAACCTATTATGGTTTAAGCCTTAGCACATTATGTATTCTAAATATGCCAATATATTAAGCAACACTTATTTAGGCTTTAACACTTTAATGATAATTTCTTGTACTCTTACTCGCAAAGAGCGTAGGAACGCTTTTTCTGAACTTACTTGAGGATAATCTTTATTGATCATCGTGTATCCATCCAAGTATGTAATCAATAACTTAACTATATCAACATAGCTTTCTGGTATTCTAACTGAGATCTTTTTTTCACGCTTAGTGTTGAGCATTCCTAGATTAAGACCAGCATCACGTATGCTTTTATCTACTACTTTTGATTTAGGCATTTTCACATCTTATCCTCAACAGCTTTTGAGCTAACGCCAAAGTTTATTCACTTTTCAAACTCAAGCAAGATATTGGTTAATGTTGACTTATCAAATGCAATAGCATAGCTAAAAGGCAATTAGCTATGCTAAATTTTATAGAAAAATCAAACTGGTAAACAAAGGAACCAATATGATTGGCCCCTTATAACGTCTATCCCTTTTTCTTTCGGACTTTGACTATGACTGAATCATTTGAGTCTTTTTTCAATTTGCGTTTCTCTTTCAATGACAACAAAGGTTTTTTCATCTCATGTTTAGACATATAATTCACCTAATAATAATTAAAATATTAATAATGCTTATTTAATAAATAAAACTAAATATGTAAGATAAAAACCATCGCCCTCCTTGATTTATTGTGCAACTCATCTGAAATAAAATACTAGTTCTAAATCAAAATAAACTATTAGTATAAAATCGATAACTCGTGGTTAAATCAACTTTATTTATAAAAAAACTAATAGAAGAATCACACCATAAAATTAAATAATGGTTTATTTATGAATAAATACATTTAATCTATAAAATAGATGGACGCAGTGAAGCGTCCGCTTAAGCGGGGAATTTTAGGGCAAAGCTCCCTAAAAATGTAATAGAGTAGGATGTAGGATTAAAATTTTTCATAACGCCAATATAGCACCTTAAAAAATAACTTCAAGCACATTTAAGACAATTAAATACAACCGTTTATAACTGCTGTATAGATAAACAATATTCATTCAATAAATATCAATACTATAAACTAAAATCACCAGCCCTTTCAGGTTGATAGAATATTTCTTTAATTGTAATTTTTATTAGCCCTCCACCAGGCTTAGGCCATTCAATTTCATCACCTTGACAAAGCCCAAGTAGCGCACTCCCAACCGGAGCAAGAATTGATATTTTATCACCTTTTAAATCAACATCTTTTGGGTAAACAAGTGTCATTGAAAACTCATCACGGGATGACTCTACAGTAAACTTAACGGTTGAGTTCATTGTCACTATTGTAGGCGGCATTTCAATCGGCTCTACGATGCTTGCACGAGCAAGCTCTTCTTCGAGCTCGCTTATTCCGACCATTTTTTTTGTCGGTAATGACTCTATTAATTTAAATAGCCTTTTCGCATCCAATGATGAAATCGTTATCTCAGGTCTGTTACTCATTTTTTCCTCGAACTATATAAAATTCATATTTTAAAATCACTCTCAATAAAAAATAAAACAGAGTATCAAGTAAGAGTTTGTAAATTTAATTAATCCCTGTAGTTTTATTAGAATATATTTTACATATCAAAAAAGACGATACCGCTAGTTCATTAAAAATACCTTAATAAACTAAAAAATTTAACTTTTTAC
The DNA here is from genome assembly GCF_059758055.1 of Shewanella sp. MF05956. Taxonomy (NCBI): domain Bacteria; kingdom Pseudomonadati; phylum Pseudomonadota; class Gammaproteobacteria; order Alteromonadales; family Shewanellaceae; genus Shewanella; species Shewanella sp. MF05956. The sequence continues at coordinate 12,100 of NZ_JCAYNV010000028.1, forward strand.
AAATATTATATGACATAAATATCAGGGGCTGATTACACTTTTTGACCAGCGCCCAAAATAATCTCTTCCCTGAAATCATCACTCCAATAGGCTCGATTAAATTTCTGATTCAGGCTTGTTTTAGCGGGATGTAGTTTCACTAGATTTAATGCCTAACGCCTTAAAATAGCCAGAATACTGGTACCATCTTCTGCTTATGATTTATATGGGAACAGCAACCTGTAATCTTATCGAGATGTTTAAGCATAAAGAAAAAAGAGCGCTATTTGATCATACTGGCAAGATCAATCAAATTATTTTTATCTCTTTGTTTTTAAAGCCGATGTATGAAAAGCGATCGAGCATGATCAGCCATCAGGGTATAACGCAGGCATGTACCTTCTTCGCATTTAAATAACAATCTCTGTCTATGTTCAGATTAATTATCCTATCGCTGTTTTAATACAACAATTATTCACTTGCTATTTATGCAAAAAAACAGCATAAATAACGATTTTTTAAAAAAGAAATGCGTTAGAAAACTACATGAGTTAATCGTCTCTTTCGTGAATCTGACAATGTTCAGCGGATCAACCAAGCATTAGCCAAAGACCTTATTTTTAGTTGACATAAAGCAAATTTATAAAAGGAGTTATCATGAGTCATCCCCTTTCTAAAGAGGATTTTATAGATCAAGTTGCGCAGCGTAATCCTAACCAGCCAGAGTTTATTCAAGCTGTAAATGAAGTTATTGCCTCCATCTGGCCATTTTTAACAAAGAATCCTCGTTACCTGCAAAATGGTCTACTTGAACGGTTAGTAGAACCTGAACGACTTGTCCAGTTTAGAGTGAGCTGGGTAAATGATCTTGGCCAGGTACAAGTCAATCGTGGGTTTCGTATCCAACACAGTTCTGCTATCGGTCCTATAAAAGGGGGAATGCGATTCCACCCTTCTGTAGATCTCTCTGTGCTCAAATTTCTCGCCTTTGAACAGACCTTTAAAAATGCCCTAACTACACTGCCAATGGGCGGAGGTAAAGGTGGAAGCGATTTTAATCCAAAGGGCAAAAGTGAAGCTGAAGTGATGCGCTTCTGCCAAGCACTGATGTTGGAGCTCTATCGGCATTTGGGTGCTAACACCGATGTGCCGGCCGGAGATATTGGTGTTGGCGGACGCGAGGTGGGCTACATGGCAGGTATGATGAAAAAGCTTACCAACAGCGCCGAGTGCGTATTTACTGGCAAGGGGCTTTCTTTTGGTGGCAGCTTGATCCGCCCAGAAGCCACTGGTTATGGGCTACTCTATTTTGTCGAAGCCATGCTAGCCAATAAAGACCAGTCACTGGCAGGCATGACGGTATCAGTATCCGGATCTGGTAACGTGGCGCAATATGCTATAGAAAAAGCAATGGAATTAGGCGCCCGAGTTATCACTGCTTCTGATTCTGGTGGCACTGTTTACGATCCGTCAGGTTTTACTCCTGAGAAACTAGCTAGACTAATGGAGTTAAAAAATGAGCAACGTAAGCGTGTAGCAGACTACGCCTATGAGATGGAGCTAGAGTATTTTAGTGACCGCACACCTTGGCATCTGCCGACGCAAGTCGCTTTACCTTGCGCAACTCAAAATGAATTATTGGAAGAAGATGCCAGAGCGCTAATAGCTAATCGCGTGATCATGGTAGCCGAAGGAGCGAATATGCCTAGCAGTGCTGGAGCAGTTAAAGCCTTTCATGCGGCCAAAGTGCTATTTGCACCTGGTAAAGCTGCCAATGCTGGCGGAGTAGCAACTTCTGGGCTAGAAATGAGTCAAAATGCTCAACGTCTTTCTTGGAGCAGAGAAAAAGTAGATACACGACTCAAGGAGATAATGCAAAGTATTCACGCAACGTGTGTGAATTATGGTACAGATCCTGAAGGTCATGTGAACTATGAGAGTGGAGCTAATATTGCTGGTTTCGTCAAAGTGGCCGACGCCATGCTGGCGCAGGGGGTTTGCTAGTTCCGTACATCATTAATGAGTAAATAACCTCAACTCGGGCTAAGAGATGGTATAAATACGCTAAATTCAACACCTTTAGCCTAGTTTATAGCAAACTTGCTATTTGTTTTGAAAACAAGGCGCATTAACACGTCAATAGCTGGCCTATTGCACGTTAATGTAACGCAATTAGCAAGAAAAAGAGCTGTTTGGTAAGCGTTTATTATCTCGAGCTGAGGTTAAACAGACTAAAGCAAACAACCCGCGGGTACAGGTGTAGTACAAACGTTAATGTACTCTACCTACTTGTGATAATCGACTGAGTTACCGCCACTATAACGTTTTTGGCTGTAACTCAGATAATTGAAGATCTAAAAATTGATAAATAATAGATAGTAAAAATTCTAGGGTCTGTTGATCTTTCAAGGTTATTTTTGCAGCGAATTATTGACTATCTGTACAAGGCAGAGACTTCAACGTGTAGTTGTTCTACATAAAAAGTCGATAACGCAGTAAAAATCAACAGACTCTAATATAAGATCGTAAAAACAGAACTGCGGTTCCCAAATGCAAGCATTTTGCAATTAATCCGTAGTTCTCAGCGGTGTTTTTAAAACTCATTATGACTCCAATGGTGGGTGTGCACTAACAACTTATTGAATGGCTCGCCAAATAAAGCCGACCGTTTAAGTTATTGATTTATAATCACCCTATCAGAATAATATTAGATAAACGAGTATAAATTGCAAAGTGAGCTTTGATACTTATGTATTATCGAAAGTGATCAATAACTGCAATTTCCCGATTAGTAAAAGTAGCTCAACACGCTATTCACTGCTCTATGCCTCTTATCGATTGTAACTGATAAAGGGGCAGAAATGAGTTAGTTATATTGTCTTTAAAAGGACAAATTCAACTCTAAACTTGAGGCCGTTTGAAGAAAATGACGTGAGCTGGCCATGGACGGCCAGCTAGCTTTAGAGGGGAAGGGACGCCCCATCTGAAGCGTTAGCATTTTCAAATAAGGCCGAAGCTGGTTACAAATGAAGTTAAAAGCTGGATCTAACCACGTCGCGAAATTATCGCTTTTCAGATAATTTTGATGTGGCGGCTGGGCCAATTCTTTTATAGAAAATAAAGAGGGAATAGCCGTTAATTCCCTCTTGGTCTGGTGTGGGCGAAGCGCCACGACGTTAGTGGCCATAGTCTAAACACATAAACGAGCAAACGCAGTTATCGAGCCCGAACCCATATTGATTTATGTTTTTGCATTAAACGGCAGTTCGTTTACAAGCTTTCTAAGAATATTTGCCAAGTAAAAAATAACAACCACAGAAGACCAAGAGTAAAAGCTACATCTTCTTTCATCGATGAGCCAAGCTCTGAGCTATTGTCACCAAAAAAGTACCCTACCGGTTTGGAGTATATGACTGCCGCTAAGCATAAACCTGGCACAAGATAATACTGCACCCAATCTTCAATATATATTCTTGTTTCATAGGCACCCGTTACAACATAACTGTGCCCATAAATGAGTAAATAAACCACGTAAGCAAGTACGAGAATAATGGCAAAATACTTAGCCCATTTCCATTTTTTTAAGTTATCCGAAAGCGATAAATCAAATTCATGATTTGAGTAAATATCAAAACAGATCAATGGCAGTATGAGTAAACAAATCCCTAAAAAAGTACTCAAAATTTAAATAACTCCATGTAAAGTAAAGCCTCATTAACCACGCCATCCATTTTATGATAAATCAACATAACGGCTTTTAGCTTAGATGGCGACAATCTTTAGCACAATTCAAATCTATTAATTGATCTTAATTATCAACAGTCTGAGCACGCTATTTCTTTAATCACTCTTGCGGGATTACCGCCGATGACAACATTGTCGCCAAAACTCTTGGTTACCACAGCGCCTGAAGCGACAACAACATTATTGCCTAACGTCACACCGGGATTGATCGTAGCGTGGCCACCAATCCAACAGTTGTGGCCTATGGTTACTGGTTTGCCGTACTCTACACCGCTGTTTCTTTTAATAGGGTCGAGTGGATGCGTGGCAGTATAAATTCCTACTTGAGGTGCGATTAAACAATTATCACCAATTCTAACTTCTGCAACGTCTAAAATAACGCAGCTAAAATTGGCATAAAAATTTTCACCGACATGTATGTTTACACCGTAATCACAGTTAAATGACGACTCAATATGAATGTTACTCCCTGTCGAGCCAAACAATGATTTAACAATGTTCACTCGTTTATCAGCATCACTCACACTGGTTTGATTTAACGTTTCGGTCAATAAACGGGCTTTTAGGCGTAACGCAACCAACTCCGCATCACTGGGATCATAATACTCTCCGGAGAGCATTTTCTCTTTTTCTGTCATATTCCACTCTATTCAAACTAAGCTAAAAAAAGGCTAAAAACGAGGTCTATATGGCCATATTATTACAGAGCAACAAAAATTAGTCATACTACCCATTTTTTGTAGCCGTAGTTCAACTTTTCAATACTTGTTAAATATATGGAGATAGCTTTCTGCACGATTAAAATGTATAAATTAATGTTAATTATCAACAATCTGAACCCTAAAGGAAACGGTAAGCCATGCTTTGATCAGCCGATGAGCTTTGGGTTTAACCAACCTTTGAGGCGCACTATAACCCTACTTAATATAAGAAAAGGTCAGTAAAACCAAGATTATAATATACTAGGTTGATTTCTGATTGTTCTGCATAGAAAATAGCGCCTAGCTAAACGGATATATACCGTGATAGTTAATACGATAGTCAAAGCGATAAATAACGCATAGGAACGGCAATAAGATGATGACAAAATGGGCGACACGTTTTTTACAGATGGCCGAACTCGTAGCATCTTGGAGTAAAGATCCCTCCACCCGAGTAGGTGCGGTAATTACTGAAAACAATCGCATCGTATCGTTAGGCTTTAATGGTTATCCTCACGGAATATCTGACAGCGCAGAAACCGATAACCGCGAAATGAAACTGCTAAAGACACTTCATGCTGAAGAAAATGCCATATTGCATGCAAAACGCGATCTCAGTAGCTGTGAAATTTGGGTGACTCACTTCCCCTGCCCTAACTGCGCTGCCAAGATTATCCAAACCGGATTGCGCGCCGTACATAGCCCAAAACCCAACGACGACTTCCTGTCACGCTGGGGAGACAAGATTAAAATCAGCGAAGAGATGTTTGAACAAGCTGGCGTTGAAGTCGATTGGATGCAAGTAGATTAACCCTATTTTTCAGCGTCGTTCCGGCAATGGGGCGGACAGTCGCCTCGCAAATCACCATGCTTCACCTTTCCGATGAAGTATGTCATCCAGCTTTTGAACAAATTGAAATAGATGACCATGTTAATTGTCTGATATTAATTGTTTTTATTCATTTCGCTCTGATAAGTTTTCTTTAACGATCTGAGAATCTTGTTGTGCAAAGAACTCTACTTTAAATTCAGTATCTTCAGTCATCAACTCAACTTTATGCCAGTATTCTGGTGGTGAAATAGCAACACTTCCGGCTTTGACTATAAGCTCTTGCTCTATCGCACCGCGACGTTCTTTAAAACCAAAAAACCTTAACTCCCCAACGGTCACGCAGATTCTCCCATAAACTCCGGCTTTGGTATTATGCTCGAAAAGAAATAGCTTCGGGATATTATCCTTGTTCATTAAAAAGGTGGTTTTGTAGTTTACAAAATCAGCGGGAATAACATTATTTTCTTTGTTCATATTGTTACCTCAATTAATGATAGATTTTTTTATTACAGGTGACCATTTGGCTAGCCTCAATAACCGATTTAAAAACTAAAGAAGCCACCAAAATAACATCATAAATAAAGTGACTAAACTATGCCACCCCGCTTTTGAACAAGTAACATAACTCGTTTTCATTGCTTTAGCGAGAGTTCGGCGCGATGCACTCAACGCATCAATTTCTATCAATATGTCTAAATAATTGGAATGGGCGACCATGTTAATAGTGGAAAGCAGAAGGTGATAATCGTTATGTTCTAACGTCAAAATGGACGATGAATAAAGCCTTTGGTGTTGTGTACAGTGAACTTTGGTTTTAGAGGCTGACGGACGCGCCCACCTGGCGCGTGATGAGTTTGAAGTACTGGGTGAATAAAGTAGCCACCCAGCACTTGAACAAATTGGAATGGGTGGCCATGTTAATTCTAGCTATGTTAATTCAAGGTGTGCTTCGCTAGACGCTTAGTTTACTTCTAATAAAGTTTCTATTATTCTGATTTTGTTATGGATTACTTAAGATTTAAATCCAGCCGCAGTCATCAATAATTTAAATCCCATAGATACTATGCCTAACGAAAGTACACTTATAACCCAGATACTTATAAGCCATAACCATTTCTGGAGTGTGCTATTAAGTTTCATTTTAACCTCCCTAATGATTAATTAGTGGTAAGCCTCGCCTTCTTTTACTTTTCCGGCGAAGACGTAATAACTCCAAAATGTATATGCAAGGATCATTGGAATAATGATCAATGCACCATAAAGCATGAAACTGAGGCTTTCTTTGGGGGCTGCAGCTTGCCATATTGAGATGTTAGGAGGAATGATGTTAGGCCATAGGCTAATCCCAAGACCTGCAAAACCAAGAAAAACAATCATTAATGCCATTAAAAACGGGGATGTTTCTTTTTGCTTTTTGACTGAATCAAATGTTTTCCAGCACAAAACAGCCGTCAGTAAGGGCACCGGAGCTAATAGGAATAAATTGGGTAGCGTAAACCAACGTTCGGCAATGGATACGCTAGTCAGTGGTGTCCATACACTCACGACAATTATAGCAACAATAAGTAAGCTGAGAATTTTAGGCACTAAAGTAAATATGGTCTGTTGCAGATCACCTTCAGTTTTCGTTAGCAACCAAGTGCTACCAAGTAATGCATATGCAGCCAACAGACCAAAGCCACAAAATAGTGGGAATGGAGCGAGCCAATCTAACTGGCCACCTGTAAATATACGACCTTCAACAGTAAATCCCTGAACCACTGCACCAACGACAACACCTTGACAATAGGTGGTAATAATTGAGCCTACCATAAATGCACGATCCCAGAATTTAAGGTGACTTGGTAGTGCTTTAAAGCGAAACTCAAAGGCAACACCCCGAAAAATTAGTGCCACTAACATCAGTGTAATTGGGATGGTTAACGCTTCAAGAATTATCGAGTAAGCCAGAGGGAAGGCGCCAAATAGCGAAGCGCCACCAAGTACTATCCACGTTTCATTACCATCCCAAACCGGGGCAACACTATTAACCATGACATCTTTTTGTGAACTGCTTTTAACAAAAGGCATCATAATTCCTATGCCTAAATCAAAACCATCCATGAAAATGTACATCAAGGTAGCAAAGATGATGATGCCAAACCAAACAACCGAAAGATCTAATTCCATAAAGATTACCTCAAGTCATGCCGTAAATTTAAAGTCGACCAGAAATTGTCGAAATTTCATGGGAACCAGTGTTGTGAGCATCATCTAGCTGAGGCCCCTGTTTCATTTGGCGCATCATGTAGAAGTAGCCAAACCCAAAGACGAGGCTGTAAACAATGAAGAAACATAGAAGGCTGATACTCATTTGTAAGTCACTATGGGCCGATACTGCATCTTTAGTTTTCATCAATCCGTATACAACCCAAGGCTGACGGCCTACTTCGGTAGTAAACCAACCCGCGAGTATAGCAATTAACCCAGCGGGCCCCATTAAAAGAGAGAACTTTAGATACCAACCTGTATTATAAAGTCGCTGTTTTTTACGTAGAACAATACTGCAGAAACCCTGTAAAATCATAAGCATTCCAAGTAATACCATAATTCTAAAAGACCAAAATATAACTAGTGAGTTAGGTCTTTCGTCTTTTGGAAAGTCTTTCAATGCTGGAATGGGTTCTACCAAACTGTGTTTGAGTATTAAGCTGCCAAGTACGGGTATTTCAAGCGCAAAGTCTGTACGCTCTTTTTCCATATTCGGGAATCCAAACAGAATCAATGGACTTGGGCCGCCGTCAGAGTTATCCCAATGTCCTTCTATCGCTGCAATTTTTGCAGGTTGATGTTCTAGCGTATTAAGGCCATGTATGTCCCCTATATAGGCTTGGATCGGTGCGACTAGAACTAACATCCACATTGCCATCGAAAACATTTTCTTAACTGGGCCAGTTTTGTTGCCCTTGAGCAGATGCCAGGCTGCGCAAGCACCGACAAATAAAGCAGTGCTGAGAAATGCTGCAACACCCATATGAACTAATCTGTATGGAAATGAAGGGTTAAAAATGACTGCAAACCAATCGGTTGGGACAACTTGACCATTGATAATCTCGTAACCGGTTGGGGTTTGCATCCAACTGTTAGAGGCGAGGATCCAAAAAGTAGAGAGTATGGTCCCCAGAGCGACCATACAGGTAGCAAAAAAGTGTAGCTTATCGCCTACTCGTTGCCAGCCAAAGAGCATAACCCCAAGAAAACCAGCTTCTAAGAAAAAAGCAGTCAGCACTTCATAAGTGAGTAGCGGCCCAGTAATACTACCGGCAAAAGATGAAAAACCACTCCAATTGGTTCCAAATTGATAGGCCATAACAAGGCCTGAAACAACACCCATACCAAAGTTTACAGCAAAAATCTTTGACCAAAAAAGGTAGAGGACTTTGTAGTCAGGATTACGTGTTTTGAGGCTTAACCCTTCTAATACAGCAAGGTAGCTAGCCAGCCCAATGGTTATTGCTGGAAAAATAATGTGGAAAGATATTGTAAAAGCAAACTGTATCCGTGCTAATAACAAAGCATCGAGCTCAAACATAAACTAGCCTTATTCATTTTAGAAGATGGCATATTAATGGATGGCCAAGGGTATAAGTAGGCACAGAAATTAAGTCTAAATATATAACAGATGGTTTTTATCGGTGTTATGATTTAGAAGGTATTAATTGTTATGGTGAATTCGAATTGGCAAAGTATGAAGATCTGGTTTATCAACTCAAACGTCAGATAAAATCTGGAGTCTGGCGTGCGGGCGATAAATTACCGTCGCTTAGAAAACAGTCTGAACATAGTGGTCTAAGTTTGATGACAGTTTTACATGCTTATCAAGTCTTGGAGTCTCAAGGTTATGTGGTTTCTCAAGCGCGTTCAGGCTATCGTGTGACACCTGAATTAAAAGAAACCGAACCTCATCGACATATTGCGGTGTCGTTAACTGAAAAAGTTGATATTAACGACTTTGTGTTTGAAGTGCTGCAAGCAGGTCGTAACCCGTATATGGTTAATTTTGGTTTCGCGTATCCAGATCCTAGTTTGTATCCACGCCAACAAGTTAATCGCTCGCTAATGTCTGCCGCCCGAAATCTACCAATTTCTAGTACATTCGATAATTTACCGCCTGGTAATGAAGAGTTAAGAACGATCCTTGCTAAACGGTATGCGACGAGAGGAGTTAACATATCGCCTGAGGAGATTGTGATTACCGCCGGCGCACTCGAAGCGTTAAATCTCAGCTTGCAAGTGTGCACCAAACCGGGTGATTGGGTGGTGGTTGAATCTCCCACGTTTTATGGTGCACTTCAATCATTAGAGCGGCTGGGATTAAAAGCCTTGTCGGTAAGAACCGATACTATAGCAGGAATTGATCTCGATGCTTTGGAAAAGGCACTTCAATCCCATGATGTAAAGGCGTGCTGGTTGATGAGCAATCATCAGAACCCACTGGGTTTTACACTAACATTAGAGAAAAAGCAGTCGTTAAATGATCTGCTTAATCGTTATAACGTGGCCTTGATTGAAGATGATGTCTATGGAGAGCTTTATCAAGAAGGCTCTCCAGTTATGCCAGTCAAACAGTTTGATCAAACTGGAAACGTAATGCTTTGTTCTTCTTTTTCAAAATCTTTGGTTTCGGGGTTTAGAATTGGTTGGGTAGCAGCAGGGAAGCGTGCGTTGGAGATGCAAAAGTTGCAATTAATGAGCACGCTAGCAACAAGCGCACCCATTCAATTAGCGCTAACGGACTATTTAAGTAAGTGTAATTACGAAACCCATTTAAAGCAGTTGAGAAAAAAACTGCATGAACGTAAGAGACAGATGGAGTGTTTGCTTACTAAGTACTTACCTTCAGGAGTGAATATAACGAGTCAGCAAGGAGGTTATTTTATTTGGGTAGAACTTCCGCTTGGAATTGATTCTGTGGATGTTTTTCATGCTGCTATAAAGCAAAACATCAGCATTGCGCCGGGAAAAATGTTTAGCGTAACCGAACACTACAACCATTGTATGAGATTGAACGCGTCCTTTCCACTGAATGATAAAACAGTACAAGCAATAATAACATTAGGACAAATAATCAGTGAATGTATGGTGGTGAATGCATCAAAAAATGAGCAACTTCGAAATAGCGAACCCAAGTTCTAACCCGAACGCTCTAATCCTCAAGATCTGATATAGATATAGCCTTCATTTCTGTATCTATTTTCGAAAGTCCTCCACTTTTATAATGCCGTTCCTTTATTTGTTTCCAAGGACAGTAGGACCTTGGGAATGGATTTTTACTACGTATCGGAAAAACCAATGAGTAATGTAAAAATAGCTGCACTACGTGCACTTCATTTGATGGATCTAACAACCTTAAGCGATAACGATACCGATGATAAAATTATCGAGTTGTGTAAGCTAGCTAAAACCTTTGCAGGTAATACCGCCGGCATATGCATCTATCCGCGTTTCATTCCTATTGCCAAAAAGCAATTGCGATCACAAGGTACCCCCAATATTCGAGTGGTCACTGTGACTAATTTTCCTCATGGAAATGATGATGTTGAAATAGCCGTTGCTGAAACAAAAGCGGCCATTGCCTATGGCGCAGATGATGTCGATGTTGTGTTTCCATATCGCGCGTTAATATCGGGTAATGAGGATGTTTGTTTTGAGCTTATTGAGCAATGTAAAGCCGCTTGCGGTAATGACATTTTCTTCAAAGTGATTATCGAGTCTGGTGAGCTAAAAACGCCTGAACTAATCAAAAGAGCCTCCGAAATATCCATTAAAGCGGGTGCTGATATGATCAAAACCTCTACGGGGAAAGTGCCCGTCAATGCAACGCTAGAAGCGGCTGAAATTATGTTATCAGTCATCAAACAGATGGACGTTGAAAGTCACGTTGGTTTTAAGGCCTCCGGCGGCGTTCAGACTGCAGAAGAAGCCAAACTATATTTAGATATGGCTGATAATATTATTGGGGAAGGTTGGGCCGATAACGCTAAACACTATCGTTTTGGTGCTTCTAGCTTGTTATCTAATCTACTTAATACGCTAGGTGAAGCAAAATAGACGTTGACGCTAAATATTAAATTGAGCACTTATGAGCGTTCCTATTCGACAAGATGTTACCGATAAATCTACGCTGCAGTAAACTATGCCACCTAGCTTTTGAACAATACTTAAACGCACAGCCAGCGCTGGCAGTTTGCAGCGCCTTGTCGTCGTTTTCGGTCTAAATGCTCACAATATTCAGTTAAAATAATAAAACAATGCCGCCATCATTTTACTGTTCTTCCCCCATTAAAACCAGCCATATATGGCCATGTTAATTTTGTTACCTGTGGCCAATTCCTAACGCTTCGCCACAGCTAAGCAATAAACCGTCTAACTTCATTACAGGTTAACCCTGACATTCACTCTGCGACTCTTAGCAATGATTTACTGGGTTCACTTGAGGCTAATCCTTACGTCGTTCCGGCATTGCAGTTAATGCTGTTAAGCCGGAATCCAGGTGTTTACCTTTTGCATTTTTAACCTGTGAGCCAATTCCTAACGCTTCGATACAACAAAGAGTGAACAATCTTACGTTATTATTAGCAAAGCCTGACATTCACTCTGCGACTCTTAGCAATGACTTTCAGGGCTTCATTTGAGGCTAATCCTACGTCGTTCCGGCAATGCTGTTAAGCCGGAATCCAGGTGTTTGCTTTGCATTATTAACCTGTGCCAATTCCTAACAACACTTAAACACAATGAGTGTCATTAATGGTTAACTATTGCCAGTAAACTTGTTTTCCATTGAAATTAACGCGGCAAGTATGCCACTAACAATAAATGCAACAATACCAAAGCTAAAGGCCACTCCAGCAAAGGCATAGAAACCGGGTGAATGATCAGCACCTAAGATCATTAGTCCATGTTCTAGTTGCGTGGGTTCTGTTGTTTTGCCAAAAAAGAAACCATAACCAGCAGAAAGTAAAGAAACGACGATGGTCAAACAACCACAAATAGCAATCAACCTAGCTGCAAAAAGTAACAAGCCTAAGTTATTAGTTTGAATATTTGAAAATGGGTAAAATTTCATACAAGTCCTTTGTAATTTGATGACTTACCTATGGGTATACTCAGTAAAGCCAGTCCGTTAACTTATTCATTAATATCACCCTACAGTTGCTATTTTATTATTGTAAAGCGATAAAAAACACTGGTAAGAGCAAACCGAGTTTGCATTATTATTTTAACAATGGGTGGTATGGCTAACGTTGTTAGATGCAAATTAACCCTACTTTTTACCGTCCTTCCGGCTATGCGGTTGAGCCGAAATCCAGGTGTTTGCTTTGCGTTTATGCCTACGCCAATTAGCGTCTTAATGCTTCGCCACAACAAAGAATGAACAGTCTAACTTCACTTTACTGGCAGGCTTTAAAAAGCTAGGTCAATATTGAACAAAAGCTTAACCATTGGCAATGTAATGGGTAAAACAATGGGTGTCATGATTAATTCGTGTCGCTTACAAGCTTTCTAAGAATATTTGCCAAGTAAAAAATAACAACCACAGAAGACCAAGAGTAAAAGCGATATCTTCTTTCATCGATGAGCCAAGCTCTGAGCTATTGTCACCAAAAAAGTACCCTACCGGTTTGGAGTATATGACTGCCGCTAAGCATAAACCTGGCACAAGATAATACTGCACCCAATCTTCAATATATATTCTTGTTTCATAGGCACCCGTTACAACATAACTGTGCCCATAAATGAGTAAATAAACCACGTAAGCAAGTACGAGAATAATGGCAAAATACTTAGCCCATTTCCATTTTTTTAAGTTATCAGACAACGATAAATCGAACTCGTGATTTGAATATATATTGAAAACGATCAATGGCAAAACCAGTAAACAAATGCCGAAAAAAGTACTCAAAATGCACATAACTCCAGAAATTTAACAATAAGTGACATGGTTAATGGGTTAACACTTGGGATATGGGCGACGTTTCGCGCGGACTATCCTTATTATATTTCTCTGGCACAAAACGATAATGGCCAGTTATTTTATAATCAAAAATCATATCATCAACTTCAGGGCCACGGCCAATATTATGGACAATCATAGGGTTACCTGATATTGGATTAATCCGATCTATGACTATCCCAATATGAGGTAAGTTACCTGGAAGCATCCATGTAACAATGTCTCCAACAGAGTAGTCGGTTTTATTATCACTAACGTTTAAATTTACACCATGTCTTTTAAAGAAGGTTTGTAAGGTAATACCCCCTAAAAATAGCTGATTTCAAAAGTAGAATTTTCTCGTAATATATACGCAGGGAGATTCTGCATGAAAACATCAAAATTTAGCGACAGCCAAATCCTAGCAATCCTTAAACAAGCCG
>NZ_JCAYNV010000029.1:0-25246 GCF_059758055.1 Shewanella sp. MF05956
CTGTTGTATCAAAGCAGCCCAATCTTGATGTGAACGTGTAGCCATGTTAACTCCTGATGTCATTATCAGTCGTTAAGATAAAGGCTCGATGAGCGCAGTTGAAGACGTACTTGCCCGGACGCTTACGCTGAAATCCCCGAGATTGATTGGTATTCACCCTATTTATTGCGAAGTTATTATTTCTATAAGTTTTAGGCGGCTTGTTAAACTGATGTCGTGGGTTCATTTTTACCACAAATCAGTGTCCGCTCCGCTAATGACATCGAAGCCTCATCTAACGACGAGGCTTTTTTGTATTTGGAATTTATGCTATTTCCCTGTAAAGACAACAATAATCAGCGCTTAATGATGTTCTGTCAGCAATGTTGCTGTCATGATGATTGTTTATCCTATGTTCTTGGCTCTCAAGAAATAAAATGTGCGTTCTCATGTCAAATGTACGATTTGATTTTGTTGTATGTTTTAAATACTCATTTGATAGCCGCTTTGCTCACCGTAGCTAATTGCATATATGTTTTATTCGCAATCAATCGCTTCATTTTTTCCATTTAAGGGTTTATCCAGCTTTTAGTTGGTTGAATCAAAATGCACATTTATCGCGAATAACTTGCATATAGGTCATTAACAAAACGATCCAATTTAGCTGTTTTGCGATATTACTGTTGAATTGTTGTAATTCATTCAGCTACTTATTAGCAAATTTCCTATTATTTCGATCTATTTTCTTGCCAATAGCATATTGCTCCCCTAACTTAAGTGCCAATAGCATGGAATAAGGAATAACAATGAAGTTAGAAATGATTTGCACAGGTGAAGAAGTGCTATCTGGTCAGATAGTGGATACCAATGCAGCTTGGGTTGCGAATACCTTGATGGAGTTAGGCATTGAGATGCAACATCGTGTGACGGTAGGTGATCGGATGGATGACCTTGTCGCTGCATTCCAAGAGCGCAGTAAGCATGCAGATGTCATTATTGTTAATGGTGGCTTAGGGCCGACTAGTGATGATATGTCTGCGCTAGCCATGGCGAAAGCTAAAGGTGAAGAGCTTGTCGAGAATGTGCAATGGCGTGCGCATTTAGAAGATTGGTTTACCCGTAATAATCGGGTAATGGCTAAGAGCAACTTAAAGCAAGCTTGGTTACCGGCTTCTGCTGTGATGGTCGATAATCCTGTCGGCACAGCATGTGGCTTTAGAGTGAAATTGAATAATGCGTGGTTATTCTTTACACCAGGTGTACCTTTTGAATTAAAGCACATGATCACCGAACAGTTTATTCCATTTATTACTGAAGAGTTTGGTGTTCAAGAAAAGTCAGCATTAGAAAAATTACTCACTATTGGCCATGGTGAGTCATCTTTAGCGGATACTCTTTCTGAGATCTCTTTACCCGCTGGAATTGAGTTAGGTTATCGTTCCTCAATGCCACACATTGAAATTAAGATATTTGCGCGTGGTGATAACGCTATTCGTCAGTTACCTGATGTAACAAAGCAGGTTAAAGCTTTATTAGGGTGTGCAGTCGTTGCTGAAAATCGCCCAACATTAGCAGCAGAGATCCATCATCGATTATACCAGTCCGGTTTTAGCCTTAGTGTGGCAGAATCTTGTACTGGTGGCATGATCACCAGTCAATTGATCGACTTTGCGGGAAGTTCATCGTACTTGCATCATGGTTTAGTGACTTATAGTAATGAGTCTAAAGTGAAGGTGCTGGGTGTTAATCCACAGATACTTGACGATCATGGTGCAGTATCTATTCAGACTGTTGAAGCAATGGCGCAAGGTGTACGGGGCATTTTAGACAGTGATTTTGCATTAGCCACTAGCGGTATAGCGGGTCCTGAGGGAGGATCTGATGACAAACCTGTTGGAACCGTTGCCATCGCATTAGCAACTAAACACGGGGTATACAGCCAAATGGTCAAGTTACCAAAACGATCACGCCAGCTTGTAAGAAGTATGAGTACGGCAATAGCTTACGATATGCTTCGTCGTGCATTACTTGAAGAAGCTGTAATTGTTGATTATCCGTCAATACCTCGGTTCGCCAAGTAAGTTTATTCTAGCTTGCTTATCACAGTGATAAGCAAGCTAGATTTAATGACTAGGCTGTAAGGTCTTCAGGCAATTGATTGTTTTTCGCTTTTTGATAAAAGTAAGCCACTGTCAACAAAATCACCCCAATCAGAATAAATGCGACGATTTTTTGAATTAACTCAAATGACGCCATATCGACAAAAATCACTTTGATACACGCAAAAGCAAATAGTAATGCCGCGAGCCTGACTAGGTTTGCTTGTTGAGGTCGTAAGCTGATAAACATCACTGCACTGGCATGTACGACTAATAGCACAGCACTCATTGGCGCTGCTACGCTGGTGTCGAATTGGTAGCTCCAGAATAAATAACTTATTACTAATAAAGTATGCCAAGCCCATTTTAGTGCGGTATGCGTGACTATTTTTCTGTGCGCTCTAATACCTAATCTCGCTGTTAGTAAATATCGAGCTAATAAAGCTAGCACTCCAAGCTCTGCTAAATTAATCAGTAAGTTATTAATATTTAACGTCAGCTGTGTTTCGCTGTGAAGCGCAATAGGTAAAATGGCACAGATAAAGATGGCCGCGTATGCCAGTCTATAGCTAGGTGCTAAGGCCGACTTTAGATGTTGACCTATACGAGTGTTTCTCTCGGTAATGACACTGAAATAGCCGCAAATAATTAGCGCTGTGATTGCCCATGATGGATAGAGTAGATTGGTAACAGTTTGACTCAGTACAGCTATTACTAAGGCAATATAATATGGCGCAATATGCCATTGAAGCGTGGTCATTTGCTGCCACTTCTTAGGGAGCAGAGTATAACGCCAGCTGATAAATCCAATAAATGATAAACCAATCACTAATGCGAGTAGCCCTTGCCACAGTTCAGCTAGGCACATTGTTGCAGTGATCATGGTTGCTAATACCGTGAGTATTTGCGACTCATAGCGAAGACTTTTGTGATTAACGACGTATGCCAATCCTAAGCTCATGAGACTGCTTACCCATAATGCTATAGCAATATAGTCTGGGTAACTACGCACGATTTTAGGCAATAGCAGTAACGGTAAAGCTAAATAACATGCCAACTGAACGTAGTAAGCAAAGCGGATTAATTTGGCATCGGCATAATATTTTTTGTACCAATAATACGCGAGTAATAGTCCAATAAAGAGCTCAATACGAGCAAGTTTTGCATTCATCGCTTGGTCTGCAAAACTCAGACTATTGGCATCTACCATGCCAATAATCACTAATCCTAATAGCGGTAGTTGCACTAACCAAGCTAGCATTTCGCTAACGCGGAGAGTGTGTTTAGCACTCATGTACAGTAATAATAAGCTGATTAATGGCAATGTATTAAGCCAATATTGCTCAGTAATAAAGAAGCTAATGAGTAATAATGTAACCGTATATAGCACTCCCAGTAACTCACGGATAAACCGTACTGCTAGGTGTTCAAATGTCATTAAATCAGCTTGATAGCGGCTAAGAAGCTTCTGTGCGGCAAAAGTCATAGCACAGGTAAGTGCCATTGATAAGCTCAATAACCCTTGATACCCCAATAAGCTATCGTTGTCATAGTGCGGCAGGTTGAGTACTTCAAATACGTTCGCAAAACTGCTGATGATGCCAAGTACCAGTAAGACATAAGCTTCTGCTCTAATAGGGCTAAACAGTTGTTTACAGCCAATCCACAGTAACAATAATCCCTCTAATAACAGCACTAATCCCATCAGTTCTACGCTGAGTAGAAACAGTGCGGAAAATCCCGCAAAGCTGCCGGCAAAAGCTAAAGCCAGGGCGCTAATATCTTTATCGCGTTTAATTAGCAAATATAACAACCCGCACAGCAATGCATTAAGCGCAAATAGCTCTCCAGCAAACACACTCCACTGGGTTAGGGTGTAGAGAGTAAAAACCATGAGTGCGATAGGCACTGCTAGCAGCCTTGGCGTTAACGTCGATTTGATGATAAATAATAAGCTGGCAATGCTGTAGAGATAAAATAGTCCATTGACCATCAATAATGCTAAACCGGTTTGCCAATCAATGGCCGCCAACGGTAATTGAATGAATAAGCCGAGTATTTGTATACAAGCTATATGCAGTAATGCAGTGATTTCGATGAGTATCGGCCATGCTAATTTGTGGCTTTGAACCATCGAGCAGATGCCGATAAGCATCAAATAAGGTAGATACAGTAATGGTGTTTGACCGCCATCAAGTAACATCAGTGGCGCTAAAGAACCACCTATTAAAGCGATAATAGCGACAACTTTGGTGTCGAGTTTAAATGATAAACCATAACCAAAAACGGTGTTGATTAACAGCAGACCAAAGCAGGCAACATCGGGGATGAGGTTAAAATAGGGCCCTAAGAAATACAAACACAAGTAGTTAAGAATAAGCCCAAGGCCAACCAAGCCGGAACCGAAATCTTGCATGCCCGGCCTTTTTTGTCGAATAAATATACCGCCGACAATGATGCTATTTGCGACACCTAAACCTAATAACGCTTTCCCCAGCTCTGAAAACCAGTTGTTAATTGAAAACTGTAATAAGTAACCAAACCCAAGAGTTAGCGTAATGATGCCGGCAACGGTCATCAAAAATACAGGACCTAAACCTTTAGCTTGGTAATGTTGATAAAAGTTTTTTGCTTGTTCGGTTAACCCAGACAATGGTGCAAGTGCTGATGCGCTGAACTCTCCAATAGCTTCAGCTAATTGAGAGACCATAGCACTTAGCGCACTTTGTCGTGCTGTTATGGATGGCGTTGATACTGAGTGATTAGTGTCTAACGGCTGATGTTCCCAAGCGGAAGAAGAGTATTGAGTTATATCCGTAACGAGACTATCGATCGTATTACTTGCTTGGTTCTCATGTACTGAAATAGGCAAATTTTCGCTAGCCAAGCTATTTTGTTGATCATCGCTATTTTGCGCTTGTACTTGCACAGCCAAAGCATCAAGTTGCTGGCTGAATTTAGCTAACTGCTGATTTACATCGGCCCGTTGTGCATCTTGTTGCGAGACCAGCTCTGCTAACTGCGCTTTTAATTTGGCTACGTCATCCACTAACGGCATCATTTATCCCATGATTACTAAGCATTCCAATATTGCCAGGTTATTGTACGTGGTTCTGATTGATTAGGAAATGCTCAGTTTTCTGATACTTGAGATATTTAAGTGTTGATAGAGGTCTGGATTTGTATGTTTGAAACAATAAAAAAGCACCTCGAGAGGTGCTTTCTGTTACTGCGGAAATAACCTTAAAACTTCACCACTAGCTTGCCTTGTTGTACGGCAATTTCTTTGGTCATTTTAGCCATTAACGCTTGATTACTGTCGCGAGTGTCTAAGGTGTACACAGGCTGGTTTTCAAGATAATTACGTAAAAACCCCATCAGTTGTGGTGTTGCCTGACTGATGTAACGTTCAATATCTGCAGGTTCTGACTCTACTTTAACTAAGTCTAACTGGCGCAGATAAATACTTTTCGTTTCACTGTCGTACCAAGGTACGGCCTCAAACGTGGTTTTCAATTTTGCATGGATAGGCATCAATGGGTTGTTAACGGTGATAATGGTCGCTGCTGTTACTGCCATCGTATTTGGCTTAGCGCCTAGCACGACCTGCATATCATTTAGCTTAAGTGATATACCAATTAACTTATTGCCCTGTTTTACCTCAAAATGCATGTCTTTATTAAGGTACTGCTCAATTTCAGACTCGGTGATACTGTACTGACTGGCACAGCCAGTCAGTAACAATAACAATCCCAGTCCAAGGGTTTTAACCAAGGTTATCATCCAGTGTTTCTCATTCCTGCTGCAACGCCGGCAATGGTCAGCATAAGCGCTAGCTGAACATCTGCAGACGGTTCAACTTCTCTACGTGTGCGGGCTAATAGCTCGGTTTGTAAAAAGTTGAGTGGGTCGATATACGGGTTGCGCAGTTTAACAGATTCGCGATTCCAAGGGGTATGCGACATTAGCTCGGTTGTTTGAGTTAATGACAATACTGCATCAATACCCAACTGTAGGCGTTGACGTAGTTTTTCACCTAAATGGTGCAGCTCAGGTTTTACTAAGCACGACTCATAGTATTTGGCGAGATTTGGCTCCGCTTTGGTATACACCATTTCTAGCATTGAAATACGGGTTTCAAAGAAAGGCCATTGCGCTTCCATTTCACGTAGCAATTCAAGTTCACCACGATCTGCCGCATCTTGTAATGCCTCACCCGCTCCAAGCCAAGCCGGTAACATTAAACGGTTTTGCGACCAGGCAAAAATCCACGGAATAGCACGTAAGCTTTCAATACCACCGTCGACTTTACGTTTAGCTGGACGACTGCCTAATGGCAGTTTGCCCAGTTCTACTTCTGGAGTTGCTGCGCGGAAGTAAGGCACAAAATCTGGCTCTTCGCGCACAATGCCACGGTAATGTTGTACTGACTCTTCAGCAATACGTTGCATACAATCACGCCATGCTTTTTTAGGCTCAGGCGGTGGTAGTAATGTCGCTTCCATTACTGCAGAGGTATAAAGCGCTAAGCTTTGTACGGCTAATTTTGGTAAACCAAATTTAAAACGGATCATCTCGCCTTGTTCTGTGACGCGGATGCGGCCATCTACTGAACCTGGTGGTTGCGATAAAATTGCTTTATGAGCTGGTCCACCGCCACGGCCAATTGAGCCTCCGCGACCATGGAACAGCATCAATTTCACTTCGGCTTTTTTACACACTGCAACTAATTGCTCTTGAGCACGGTACTGCGCCCAAGCTGCTGCCATTACGCCGGCATCTTTCGCTGAGTCAGAATAGCCAATCATCACCTCTTGCATGCCTTTGGTGTAACCGCGGTACCAATCAATATTCAGTAACGAGGTCATACATGCCGCAGCGCCTTCAAGGTCAGCTAAGGTTTCAAATAACGGTACTACGCGCATTGGATTCGTGCAGCCCGCTTCTTTTAATAGCAACAATACTGTGAGCACATCAGAAGGTTTACTCGCCATTGAGATAACATACGATCCCAATGCATTCGCGGGTTGTTTGGCGACTAAGTTACAGGTTCTGACCACTTCAGCTACATCGTCAGATGGTTTCCAGTTGGCAGGAATTAACGGACGCTTACCGGTTAGCTCACGTAATAAAAACGCTTGTTTCTCGTTTTCATCCCAATGGTTGTAATCACCCATGCCTAAATAACGAGTCAATTCTGCAATCACATCGCTGTGACGTGATGCATCTTGACGGATATCTAGGCGCAACATGTGAATACCAAAACAGGCTAGGCGACGTAAAATATCTAATAACAGGCCATTAGCGATTAGCTTCATGCCACAATCGCTTAAGCTTTTATAAAGCAGTTCTAACGGTTTTTGTAAGTCGTCTTTATGCCATATTAACTCGCTGATGTCGGCATCTGGATGCTTACCTTCAAGGCGGGCATTGAGGTAATCAATGGTGTTGCGTAATTGGCAACGTAGCTTACGCAGCACTTCACGGTACGGTTCTTTACTGTGATCTGTTAATGCGGATAACTCTTCATTGGCCTGCTCCATAGACAATTCGCCAAGCAGAGTAACAATGTCTTTTAGGTACAGTCTTGCAGCAGCATGGCGGTTACGGTCTAGCACTTCTTGAGTCACTGTTGACGTCACAAACGGGTTACCGTCGCGATCGCCACCCATCCAGCTTGAAAAGCGCACAGGAGAAACATCAATCGGTAATTGTTGACCGGTTTTTTGTTCTACTTGATCGTTTAGCTGGCGTAAAAAGTCAGGAATGGCTTGCCATAAAGACGTTTCGATAGTGCTTAGACCCCAACGCGCTTCATCAACCGGAGTTGGTCGTTCATTACGGATTTCATTTGTATGCCAAATTTGCGCAATAAGCTGACGTAGTCGAAGGGTGCTTTGTTGACGCTCACGATCGGTCAGTTGGTTGTTTTCTTGCTCGGTTAAGCAATCGACCACCGCGGCATATTTTTGAATCAGTGTGCGACGAGAAATTTCAGTGGGATGCGCCGTTAACACTAAATCAATGTCTAAGTTTTTTAAGCACGCAATCACATCTTTTTTATCTAAGTCTGTATCAAGCATACGTCCAAGTAGTTGTTCTACTGGATCTGGCACGCACACCAATTCGTCGCAATTGCGGCTAATAGTGTGAAATTGTTCTGCGATATTGGCTAGGTTTAAAAATTGGTTGAAGGCTTTTGCAAAAGGCACCAGTTCTTCGTCTGGTAATGCGGTTAATAATGCCAACATTTGATCGCGTGATGCTTCGTCACCCTGGCGAGATTTTTTCGCTAAAATACGAATTTGTTCTACTTTTTCTAAAAATGCGTCGCCTAAATGGTTCTGCATTGTTTCGCCCAATATCTGGCCTAAATGCCCCACATTTGATCGAAGTGACGCATACATATCTGCCGTTTGCTCTGTCATACTTACTCCCGAAAAAAGAACGATTTTGCCAATATCTCTCACATCACAATACCCAGCGTAGTAAAATTGGTCAATACGCTGGCACTGTGTTTTGTAATTTTATTTCGTAAAATTATTACATTTCGCTTTCACATTTAACCAAAATTTGACGGCTATTTAATGCAAGCGTGATAAATCATTTTCTTAATCAGCTCGACCGTTGGCGTTAAGTATTCTAAGCCAATATATTCGTCAGGCTGGTGAGCTTGATTGATGCTTCCTGGGCCCAGTACTAATGTTTGGCAGCCGAGCTTGTTGATATAAGGTGCTTCAGTCGAATAGTTAACCACTTCGGCTTCACTTCCTGATAATTCAGCAACTAACTTGGTCCACGGATTATCTGCCTTTCCTGCAAACGATTCTGCGCCCGGGTACAAAGTACTGACACTAATACTGCCAGGATACTCTTTACTAATGTCTGCTAAGTAGTTCAACACCATTAATTCGAGATCGGCTAACTCCATGCCCGGTAACGGACGAATATCTAGGTGCAAATCACAACAACCGCAAATACGGTTAGCCGCATCGCCACCATGTATATGGCCAAAGTTCATGGTTGGATAAGGTACCGTAAATGCATCTTCACGATAGTTTTCACTTAAATGCTGCTTTAGCTTCATTAACTGGCTAATTACTTTATGCATCACTTCAATGGCATTTAGACCACGTGCGGGATCAGATGAATGACCGCTACGACCAATTACGCGGATCCCTTGCGCTAAATGCCCCTTATGCATATAGACAGGCTTTAAGCTGGTGGGTTCACCAATTACTGCATAATCGGGGGCCACAGCCTTAGAGTCGGCAAAGGCTTTAGCACCACTCATGGTGGTTTCTTCATCTGCGCTGGCAAAAATAGTCAGTGGGCGTTTGAATTGATCAAGTGGCATGTCTTTTAATGCTTCAAGCACTAAAGCAAAAAAGCCCTTCATGTCGCAAGTACCTAAACCGTACCAACAATTGTCTTTTTCAATCATCTCAAATGGACTTTGGCTCCAACGGCCTTCATCAAAGGGTACTGTATCGGTGTGACCAGCAAGTAATAATCCGCCTTTTCCTTGGCCAATACGAGCGATTAAATTTTGCTTATTGCGCGAATCTTCAACCGTGGGGGTTTCACAGTCAAAACCCAGCTCACTAAACCAATTTTGCAACAAGTTGATAACTGCATGGTTACTCATATCATGTTCTGCTTCGAGTGCACTGACTGACGGCGCTGCAATCAGCTGTGTAAAACAACTTTTAAGATCTGGTAGTGTGCTCATGGGTTATCCTAAAAAAATTATATGTAAAATACTTATTCACATATATTGCATAATTAATATTTCGTGGTAGTCTAGCAAACAGCATTAACCGACACCATAAATAGAACGATCAAAATGAAAATAAACATGCGCTTTCATACTGCTAAAACCACTATATCAATAATCAACGCGAACTTCCTGCGACGATAGCCCCAAATTAGACGCTCCCTGTCTAAATAAGCTATGCTGACTCTTTATCTCACTACTCAAAAGAAATCAAACTTATGAAAAGCATCGCAATTATTGGCGCTAGTGGATACACAGGCGCACAAATTACTTCATTGATTAATGCAGACAGTAACCTTTCGGTTCAAGGCTTATACGTGTCGGAAAACAGTTTAGACAAAGGCCGTAAATTAGCAGACTTGTACCCTACATACAGTCATATGGCTTATACGCTTTCTCCACTAACAGATGAAGCAAAACAACAAATTGTAGACCAAGCCGATGGCGTGGTCCTCGCGACTGAACATTCAGTGAGCTTAGAGTTAGCCGCATGGTTTTATAAAAAAGGTTTAGCGGTATTTGACTTAAGTGGCGCTTACCGTTTTGCAGATGTGGCGCAATACCCTAAGTGGTACGGCTTTGAACACACTCATCCAGACGTGCTAGCTGAAGCGGTTTACGGTTTAGCAGAGTGGAATGCTGAAAAAATCAAGCACACCAGAATGATAGCCGTAGCGGGTTGTTACCCTACAGCATCATTAACCGCGTTAAAGCCGCTTAAGCCTTTTTTAACTGAGATGTACCCAGTCATTAATGCCGTCAGTGGTGTTACCGGAGCGGGCCGTAAAGCGCAATTACACACTAATTTCTGCGAAGTCAGCCTAACGCCATACGGTGTCTTAGGTCATCGTCATCAACCAGAAATTGCTACTCACCTGGGCCAAGAAGTTATTTTTACACCGCATTTAGGCAACTTTAAACGCGGTATTTTAGCCACTATTACGGTGCAGCTAAAACCAGGTACAACAGAAGCCGATATTGAAAAAGCGTATAGCGTTTATGACAGCTCACCCATTGTTACCGTTAAGCACAACATGTTTCCTAAAGTCGATGATGTCGTGCATACACCTAACTGTCACCTAGGGTGGAAATATGATGCTAACAGCGGTTATTTAGTGGTCGCCAGCGCGATAGACAATTTAATGAAAGGTGCTGCTAGCCAAGGGCTACAGTGCATTAAAATCCATTTCGGTGTGTAATTAACTCGCATTAGTAAAGGAATCAACATAATGGCTACAAAATCAGTATTAGTCCTAAAAGTGGGTGGCGCATTACTACAATGCGAAATGGGTATGGCGCGTTTAATGACAGCCACAGCCGAAATGCTTGCCGCTGGCCAACAAGTCATATTAGTTCATGGCGGCGGTTGTTTGGTTGACGAGCAATTAACCGCTAACGGCAAAGAAACCGTTAAATTAGACGGTTTACGTGTTACGCCAGCAGATCAAATCCCTATTATTGTTGGCGCGCTAGCAGGTACCTCGAACAAAATTTTACAAGCCGCAGCTGCAAAAGCGGGCATTGTTAGCGTAGGCATGAGCTTAGGTGATGGCAATGTGGTTACCGCTAAAATCAAAGATGAACGTTTAGGGCTGGTGGGCGAAGTTGAGCCCAAAGATGCCACCTACTTAAACTTTATTCTAAACCAGGGTTGGATGCCAATTTGCAGTTCGATTGCCATTTCTAGCCAGGGTGAAATGTTAAACGTTAATGCCGACCAAGCCGCAACAGCGTTAGCAAAATTAGTGAACGGTACGTTAGTGTTATTGTCAGACGTATCGGGTGTATTAGACGGTAAAGGTCAATTAATTCATAGTTTAAACAAAAGCGAAATTGAACATCTTGTTGCCCAAGGGGTGATTGAAAAAGGCATGAAAGTCAAAGTGGAAGCCGCATTAGAAGTCGCTCAATGGATGGGTAAACCCGTGCAAGTGGCTTCATGGCGCGACGCCGAACAATTAAAAACCTTAGTCAAAGGTGGGTCCGTCGGGACTCAAATACAACCTTAATGGAGTAGAAGTATATGCAGCACCTATTGTCGATAAAAGAGTTAACTCAATCTCAGCTTTTAGCCATTCTTGAACTGGCTAAAAAAATTAAGAATAACCCAGCTGAGTACCGTCGCGCCTTAGATGGTAAAAGCGTTGTGATGTTGTTTGAAAAACCATCACTGCGCACCCGAGTCAGCTTTGATATTGGCATTAATAAATTAGGTGGCCACTGCTTATACTTAGACCAACAAAATGGCGCGTTAGGTCAGCGTGAAACGGTCGCTGATTTCGCGACAAACATTTCATGCTGGGCCGATGCCATTGTGGCAAGAACATACTCACACACCACCATTGAGCAATTAGCTCAACATGGCAGTGTACCAGTCATTAATGCTTTGTCTGATCTGTATCATCCATGCCAAGCGTTAGCTGACTTTTTAACATTATCTGAGCAGTTTGATGATGTAAGCCAAGCAAAACTGGCTTATGTTGGTGATGGTAATAATGTCACTCATTCGTTGATTTATGGTGCAGCGATTTTGGGCATGACCATGACAGTGATTTGTCCTGAAGGGGCATTCCCTGATGCACTTATCGTGACTGAAGCACAAGCGTTAGCAAAGCAAAATGGTGGCAAGTTAACCTTAAGTGCAGACATTAATGCCATTGAAGGCCATGATGCTATTTACACCGACACCTGGATTTCTATGGGTGATGAAACCCCGCTTGCTGACATTAAAGCCCGTTTTGCACCGTACCAAGTAAATAGTGAGCTCATGGCTCAAGCTGGCGCTAAATTCTTTATGCATTGCTTACCTGCACACCGTGGTGTGGAAGTGACCGATGAAGTGATGGATGGTGAAGGTTCATTGATTTTACATCAAGCAGAAAACCGCATGCATGCACAAAATGCAGTATTAGTGACCTTATTAAGTTAATCGCACTATTAACTTAGTCACCTTACTTAAGTGATTCAAAAGATTAAGGCAATAATGCCGTTGGCGTTATTAACATTGACCATATACGAAATCGATTCTAGGAAATAAACATGTCTAATGCAGTGAAAAAAACCGGTGTTAAAAAAGTGGTATTGGCGTACTCAGGTGGTTTAGATACTTCGGCTATTATCCCGTGGTTAAAAGAAACCTATGACGACTGCGAAATCATCGCATTTTGTGCCGACGTAGGCCAAGGCGAAGAAGAGCTCGTTGGCTTAACAGAAAAAGCTTTAGCGTCAGGAGCTTCTGAGTGCCATATCGTCGACCTTAAAGAAGAATTTGTTGCCGATTACATCTACCCAACTATCGCAACGGGTGCTATTTACGAAGGTACTTACTTATTAGGTACCTCAATGGCGCGTCCAATTATTGCTAAAGCGCAAGTTGAAGTAGCACGTAAAGTCGGTGCAGACGCGGTATGTCATGGTTGTACTGGTAAAGGTAACGACCAGGTGCGTTTTGAAGGTTGTTTTGCTGCATTAGCACCAGACCTAAAAGTAATTGCACCTTGGCGTGAGTGGGAAATGCGTAGCCGTGAAGACTTATTGGCTTACCTTGCTGAGCGTGACATCAAAACCAGCGCATCAGCAACCAAGATTTATAGCCGCGATGCAAACGCATGGCACATTTCGCACGAAGGTGGCGAGTTAGAAGATCCATGGAACGAGCCATCAAAAGGCGTGTGGACATTAACAGTAGCACCAGAAGATGCGCCAAATGAGCCTGAATATGTCTCGTTAGCGGTTAAGCATGGTCGTGTGACTCATGTAAACGATGAAGCATTATCGCCATACGCTGCACTCATGAAGCTAAATGACATTGCTGGCAAACACGGTGTAGGTCGTATCGACATTACCGAAAACCGTTTAGTGGGCATGAAGTCTCGTGGTTGTTACGAAACACCAGGCGGCACCGTGATGTTTGCTGGTCTGCGTGCCATTGAAGAATTAGTGTTAGACAAAACTAGTCGTACCTGGCGCGAACAGATTGCTGGCCAAATGTCGCATTTAGTTTACGACGGTCGTTGGTTTACGCCTTTATGTAAATCACTTATCGCAGCGTCAGAATCATTAGCAGAATCTGTTAACGGTGATGTCGTTATTAAGCTATACAAAGGCCAGGCGACAGCTGTTAAAAAGCGTTCGCCAAACAGCCTATACTCAGAATCTTTTGCCACCTTTGGTGAAGATGACGTGTATGACCAAAAGCATGCTGAGGGCTTTATCCGTTTGTACTCTTTAGCAAGTCGTATTCGTGCGTTAAACACTAAATAAGGTTTACGCCAATACCATTTAAGGCGCTGCGAAGCGCCTTTCTTATAATGACTTTTGGGTAATCTAAAGAGTCATCACAAGAAAGAAAATACTTAACACCTATATTATTGAACAGCCAGTTCTTAAAACAGTTTTCAACACAGAGGATACCGACATGGCGTTATGGGGCGGAAGATTTCAAGGCGAAACAAGTGCACTTTTTAAGTTATTTAATGACTCATTGCCAGTTGATTATCGCTTATTTGAACAAGACGTTGTCGGCTCAATCGCATGGGCAGACGCCATTGCCAGCGTAGGTATTATTACCGCGCAAGAATGCATTGATTTAAAAGCGGCGTTAAATGAATTGCTGGTGGAGGTGGGTAATGATCCACAAGCCATTATCAGTAACGGCGCAGAAGATATTCACAGCTTTGTTGAACAAAAGCTGATTGCCAAAGTCGGCGACTTAGGTAAAAAACTCCACACGGGTCGTTCACGTAACGACCAGGTCGCGACTGATTTAAAATTGTGGTGCAAAAAAGAAGGTGCTGCATTACTCGCACGCCTAGGCACTTTGCATGCAGAGTTGATAGCATTAGCCGAGCGTGAAGTCGATGCAGTGATGCCAGGTTACACTCATTTACAACGTGCACAGCCAGTGACTTTTGGCCATTGGGCGCTAGCCTATGTAGAAATGTATGAGCGCGACATTAGCCGCCTGCAAGATGCTCTAAGCCGTGCCGATTCATGTCCGCTAGGTTCTGGCGCACTCGCTGGTACAGCTTACCCTATTGATCGCCATGCATTAGCGTCAGCATTAAACTTTGCTCGCCCAACCTTAAACAGTTTAGACAGCGTGTCTGATCGTGACCACGTGGTTGAATTGTGTAGCGCGGCGTCAATCAGCATGATGCATCTAAGCCGTATGGCAGAAGACTTAATTTTCTTTAACTCTGGCGAAGCTAATTTTATCTCACTTGCAGATGAAGTCACTTCTGGCTCATCACTGATGCCACAAAAGAAAAACCCAGATGCGTTAGAGCTTATCCGTGGTAAAACTGGCCGAGTATATGGCAGCTTAATGGGTATTTTAACCACCATGAAAGCATTGCCATTGGCGTACAATAAAGACATGCAAGAAGACAAAGAAGGCTTGTTTGATGTGGTCGACAGCTGGGCCATTTGCTTAGACATGGCGGCACTCGTTTTGTCAGGCTTAAAAGTAAATCGCCCACAAGCTTTGGTCGCGGCGCAGCAAGGCTATGCTAATGCCACAGAACTTGCTGACTATCTCGTCGCTAAAGGCATGCCGTTCCGTGAAGCGCACCATGTCGTGGGCGAGGTGGTGGTATTTGCCATTGGTGAGCAAAAGCCGATTGAAGAATTAAGCGTGGCAGAGCTGCAAAAATTTGCCAAAGTGATCAGCGATGATGTGTATCCAAACCTTACCATTGAAGCGTGTTTAGAAAAGCGTGACGTATTAGGTGGCACCGCCATCAATCAAGTGCAAGCAGCAATCGCCGCTAAAAAAGCGTAATTTTTTAGCGAGTCAGTTTTGAATGAAGCCCTGTTGCTAAACCCAACAGGGCTTTTTGTTTGAGCATTCATTCATTGATGTAGCTATTGATGACATTTATTTTCAATAACTTGAGCTTCAATGGCGGCAAAAGGCGGTGTCGAATGCTATGCGGATCATTTGCCTAAAAGCGCACACTGAAGTCAGAATGGGCATAACAGCTAACCGTTTGCCTTTTTTCGTAAAAGGCGGTGCAGTAGCAATCAATAGCGTGATTTTTTACGTTATATTTGGATATATAGTTAGATTAAAATGTTATAGGTGGTAATGGATTTTATTGATGAATACTTGTGCAATTTTTTGGCGTTCTGATATCGTTCGCGAAATAGAGCATAGGGTTGTGTACCAAGATATTTTGCCGCAATAACCGCTCTGAAACTCGCATATTAACGCTGTATTTTTTAGGTAGCCTATTATGGTTAGCTTACTGAGTTGTCGTACTTCGGTCTCATCTCACATTGTAAAAAAAGCGCTAACGCGTTTGTCGTTAGCCATGGCCGCAGGGCTTTGTTTTAATCTTGCCGCACAAGAACCTACTCCACCGATTACCACACCCACATCGCCTAGCGTGACCATACCGCTGCAAACTTATGCAGATGAACAAGCGATAGTTAAATCACCGAATAATCTGAACACAGAAACCAAAGTGCGTTTTGCCAAAACAGCTAACTTTGATTCTGATTCAGTGGTTAAAATTGCGCGTAAATTAGCGCAAAAGCCATATGTAGAACTTAAAGACCCATTACCACCCGGGTTGGCCAAAATATCTTATGATGAATATCGCGATATTCGCTTTAAGCCAGATGCCTCAATTTGGAAAGCTGAAGGCTTACCATATCAAATGCAATTATTTCATCGGGGTTTTTATTTCCAAGACTTGATTGAAATTGCCTTGGTTGAAGGTAAGCAAGCGACCCATTTAGCCTATAACTCAGAGTTCTTTACTGCAGGTGATGTGTTAAGTCAGCGTTTACCGACCCAGGATATTGGTTATTCGGGTTTACGTATTCATTACCCATTAAATACCCCTGCGTATTTTGACGAATTAATGGTATTCCAAGGCGCGAGTTATTTCCGTGCATTAGGTAAAGGCAGCGATTATGGCTTGTCTTCAAGAGGGTTAGCGTTAAATACAGCTGAACCAGAAGGCGAAGAGTTTCCTATATTTCGTGCCTTTTGGGTTGAACGCCCAAACAGCGACAGTAACTTAATTGTGGTGCATGCGTTACTCGACAGTCCAAGCGTTGCTGGGGCATACCGATTTTCAGTGAGACCGGGCGATAACACTCACATTGATGTCGAAGCAACGTTATTTCCACGCGTGGATTTAGTTAAAGTTGGCTTAGCGCCTAGCACCAGTATGTTTTTACATTCTATGAATGGCCGCCAAAACACCGATGACTTTAGACCAGAAGTGCATGATTCTGATGCGCTATTGATCTTAAATGGTCGCGGCGAGCGTTTATGGCGTCCGCTGGCTAATCCAAAGCAATTGCAAGTCAGTGCCTTTATGGACAACTCGCCACAAGGGTTTGGCTTAATTCAGCGCGAACGCAGTTTTGATGCGTATCAAGATCTCGAAGCCCATTATGAGCGTCGTCCAAGTTTGTGGGTTGAACCTGTCGGCAATTGGGGCGCAGGTGAGGTAGTGTTAACCGAAATTCCAACCGACTCTGAAATTCATGACAACATCGTCAGTTACTGGAAACCGAAACAACCTATCGCAGCCGGTAGCGAGTTTCATTTTACTTATCGATTAATTTGGGGCAGCGAGCCCGAAGTTGACGATGGCACTGTTATTGTAGCCCGTACCGCCAGTGGCCGCGCTGAAATAGCCAAAGCCACCCCGAGACGTTTGTTTGTTATCGATTATCAAGTGAAAGAAGGCAATAACGATGAAATCCCGGTCGCCAAAGTGCAGAGTTCAGCCGGCTCGGTAACCAATGTGGTGGTGTCTCGTCAGCCTAAAACCAATGGCTATCGTTTGGCGTTTGAAATGGACCCACAAGATGCTGAATTGATTGAGCTACGTGCTGAGCTTAAATTTACTGGCCCACGAGATGTCGAAACCTGGCTTTATCGCTGGACCCTTTAAACATGAACACGATGCAAACTGAGTTTGATACAAATGCTACCGAGCCTACATTGGTCGGTGGTGCAGCCATGCCATTAGAGCGACCAAGCCCAATGGAGCCGCAGAGTTTACGTGCGTTGTCCGAAGGCATGCCGCGTAAAAGTATTATTGCCAATGGCGTAAAGTCAGACGGATTACGTCGTCTGTTAGTGGTTGGCAGCGCGTTTATTATGTCGGTTATGGCCATTTACGAAATGGTGTCGGTATTTAATGTCGGCGGCGTAACGCCGCTGGAATACATCGTTTTAGTGTTGTTTGCGGTTAACTTTTGTTGGATAGCATTGGCATTTAGTGGCGGCATTGCTGGCTTTATTATGCTCCTTAAAAAGCCTGTTGCCGAAACTGCCGAAAGCAT
The DNA here is from genome assembly GCF_059758055.1 of Shewanella sp. MF05956. Lineage (NCBI taxonomy): Bacteria > Pseudomonadati > Pseudomonadota > Gammaproteobacteria > Alteromonadales > Shewanellaceae > Shewanella > Shewanella sp. MF05956. Next base: position 18,166 of record NZ_JCAYNV010000029.1, read on the forward strand.
AAAGCTGCATACCCGCACCGCGATATTAATGCCGACTTATAACGAGTCACCCGATCGCGTTTTTGCCGCGGTTGAGGTGATGGCGATGGCATTAGTTACGTCGGGCGAAAGCCATGCGTTTGACTGGTTTATATTAAGCGACACTACCGACCCCGATATTGCGTTGGCAGAAGAGCAGGCGTTTTTGATTTTGCGCCATAAAGTGAGCAAAGATGCGCGGGTGTATTACCGCCGTCGCCGTAAAAATGATGCCCGTAAAGCCGGTAATGTGGCCGACTTTTGCAAACGCTGGGGCGCCAGATACGATCACTTGTTGGTGTTAGACGCCGACAGCTTAATGGAAACTCATACCATTGTTAGTTTGGCGAGACGGATGCAGGCAGATCCTGACGCAGGGCTTATCCAAACCATTCCTTACCTTGTCAATGGCAACACGCTTATGGCACGGTTACAACAGTTTGCTGCGCGGATTTACGGGCCAGTGATTGGTACAGGTTTGTCTTGGTGGGCGCACAAAGAAGGTAACTTTTGGGGCCACAATGCCATTATTCGCACCCAAGCTTTTATGAGTGCAGCGGGCTTACCGCATTTAGCCGGTAAACCGCCTTTTGGTGGCCATATTATGAGCCACGACTTTGTTGAGGCCGCGTTGATAAGGCGTGCGGGTTGGAGCGTAGTGATTGCCGCCGACCTTCCAGGGTCTTACGAAGAATGCCCTCCGTCTATTGTCGATTTAGCGGTGCGCGATCGTCGTTGGTGCCAGGGTAATTTACAACACACTCGAATATTGTTTAGTAAAGGATTGCACTGGGTCAGCCGCTTACATTTACTCACAGGGATAATGGCGTATTTGTCATCGCCATTCTGGTTAATGCTGATTTTGTCGGGCTTAATGCTGGCACTACAGGCACACTTTATTCGCCCAGAATATTTTACCGACCAGTTTTCGCTATTCCCCACCTGGCCAGTCATGGACTCCGACCGTGCGTTACGGTTGTTCTATATCACCATGGGCATATTGTTTGGTCCAAAAATCCTTGGTGTCATATTGTTATTGAAAAATAGCACCATGAGTAAGCAGTTAGGTGGCAGAGGTAAAGCCATGATTAGCGTAATAATCGAAGTGATATTGTCGGCACTGATTGCGCCAATAATGATGCTGATCCACTGCGGTGCTGTGATGTCTATTTTAGCTGGACGCGACAGTGGTTGGTCGCCACAACGTCGTGACGACGGCAGCTTACCTTGGCTAACATTGATTTATCGTCATCGTTGGCACATGTTAATGGGTGCGTTATTGGGTTACGCCGCCGTGCTTGATTCGCTTACCTTATTGGCGTGGATGAGCCCCGCGTTAATTGGTTTATGGCTTGCTGTACCGCTTTCTGCCATGACCGGTTCAGAACGATTTGGCCTATGGGTAAAAAGCTTAGGTATTTTGGCCACGCCAGAAGAGGTAAGCGCACCGCAACTTAGCGTAGACTCGCAAGCGCGTCGTGCCGAATATGTGCAAGCTATTGCAGAACCGTGGACTTTATATCGATTGCTGCAAGACGCAGAGCTCATGGCATTACATTTAGCCGTTATCGACAAAAAACCTCACCGTTTAGCGGGTTCAGCCGTTGAGTCGCTAGAAGCCATTACCCGAGTTAAAGTGCAAGAGGCCCAGTGCCAACACAATATAGCCAACCTATTTACCCGCCAGGAGTTGGCGTATTTACTGGGTAACCCATTATTGTTAAAACAGTTACAAAAGCTGCCAGAACAATCGGAGTCTGAAGGGTTAGTGTCGTTTTGTTAAGTAAAAGCGTTATTGATTGTTGATGTGCAAAAAGCCCTGTCGATTTATATCGACAGGGCTTTTGTGTTTAAGGAGCTTATACCAGCACAGTGCGCACTTATGCTTACAATCACAATAGTGGATTATGTGATCGCCATAGATTGTTAGCTGGGCACTTATCAGCCATAATTTTAAACACTGACGTAAACCCATAACCTTAATCAGTTACTTATCAATGGCGTGCATTCAAACATCTTATGGCTTTAGAACCTTCGTTTAGCAATACTAATCCTTGTTCGCGCAGTCGTGACCGACTGTCGTGGCTTCGATGCACGCTACGCCGCAGCCAGCAAGAGGCTGTTGCCTCGTCAACCATGACCGCTACCAGTGATAATTTTTTTAATGCCTATGCGATTTTTTTAGGCGCAAGCCTAGGCCAAATGGGCTGGGTAACCGGTTTACCGCAGTTGTTTGGTTCATTAGCACAGCTGTTATCGGTATGGCTGGCGAGTCATTTTAGTCGTCGGCAATTTATTGTGGCATGTGCGGTATTGCAGGCTGTTGTGGTATTGGGTATGGGCGCGCTTGCGGCGTTTCGGCCTGAAAATGCCGTATGGCTATTTATCGGCTTAGCGGTGTTATACCAAGGATTTATTAATTTAATTCAGCCACATTGGCGTGCCTGGATGGGCATGATAGTACCGCAGCGCCGCCGTGGTGCATTCTTTGCGTCTCGTACCCGTTTAACTATGATGGCATCACTGAGTGTATTTTTTGTCGGCGGCGGCATATTAACGCTAACCGACTCAGTACAGATGGCCTGGTTAGGCTTTAGCTTACTGTTTTCTATTGCCGCAATGGGGCGTTTTGCTTCAGCCTGGTTGTTGTTGCAAATGCACGACCCAGAACCGCGAGCGGCCAAAGCGTCTGGGGTGTTTAGCCAAACCCTATATAACTTTCGCCAGGCGTGGAAAGACAAAACCTTTCGTCATTACAGTTTATTTGTGGCGGGTATGCAGTGCATGGTGGCCATATCGGCACCGTTTTTTGCGGTATACATGCTAGAAGACCTGCACTTTACCTATTTTGAATTTGTGTTATCGAGCGTCGCCTCCATCTTTACCCAATTTATGACCTTGCGCTTTTGGGGCCGCTTTAGCGACCTGTACGGTAATCGGTTAGTGATGATGATTACCAGCTGCCTCATTCCGAGTTTGCCGTTATTGTGGCTGTTCTCTGATAACTATTTATACATTCTCGCCATTCAAGCTTTTTCCGGTTTAGCCTGGAGCGGCTTTACCTTAAGTACCGCGAATTATCTTTATGATATTCGACCTTTTCGCAGTGATTTTGCTACTTACGCAGCATTACAGGCGGCATTAAGTGCCGGTTTTGTATTTATTGGTGCGATGTTGGGAGGCGTCATTGCCTCGTATGCAGAAGCGTTTCTAATCTGGACAGGTTTAAATACTTGGTTAACCAACCCAATATTTTTGGTGTTTATGATCTCGACCATCATGCGATCGCTGGTGGCATTGTGGTTTATTCCGCGCTCCGTAGAACCCAAAGCGCGTCCAAGGCCTGAATTACTCACTCTTATTTTCCGCATCCGTGGCTTTAATGCTATTTCGGGTGTCAGCCTAGACTGGCTTACCGTGGCCAAGAAAAAGCGCGCTAAAAATAAAGAACAACAAAGCGATAAATAACGCTTCTAATCGAGGCGGTAATCAAAAAACTTACGCTTGTCAGGGCCAGATGCATTGGCACTGATTTTATTGGGATGTTTATACTCATCCCAACTAGCCACATTACGGCCCATGTTTAACTGTGGAAAGTTTAATTGTGGAAAGCTCTGCTTTGGAAAGCTTAGTTGTGGGCAATTTAACTGCGAAAGGTTCAGTTGTGAACATTCAGCCTCATTTGCCAGAGGTAAGCCAATAAACTGCAATAGGGCAGTAAGGCTACCTGCAACGCTTATATCAATGGATATAAAGTCATTTCGGCCAGCAAAATAGCTCAATACTTGCTGCTGGTGGCGCAGATAACAAGCCGTTAAGTGGGCTTCATCTGCTACATCTTCAACCTGCCATATATCAAAGCAATGATTAAAACTGCGTTTCATCACCGGATGAAAGCGGCCATTGTCTTTGTCTAAATGCACCATCATTCGGCCAAGCAACATTTGCATCGACGGCAACCACTTATCTAATGGCCTGTCTAAATAAACAAACTTAGCGTTGGGGAATAATCTGTCAAGCTGCTGATAATCACTAAAACACGGCGCGTCAGACACCGCATCGGCCAGCATAAACGCCTGCTTGGTAAACGCCTGGTGAGCAACCGTTAATCCCTGTTCAAGTAATGCCACACTGACACTAGTGGTGCCCGTACGCGGCAGGCCGATAATAAGCACTTTATTTGCCTGTTCATTTGCCAATGTAGGTTTATGCATAGCGGCTTGATGCTTAGCGGTTTGTGGCGTTGTCGATACTTCAGTCAGTTTGGATGTCATTTATTACAGTCGCATTGGGTTATTGAAAGGTAAACTTATTTATTAATCAGCCATGTAAATTACGGGTTACACAATTTATGAGTAGTAACCTAACGTTACCATTTTGTCGGTAAATATTGAGTGTAATATAACGGCATTACGATATGTTCTTTCTCTAGAACTGAAGATCCTTGTGTTCCGGTAAGCTTGAATGTTTTGCTCGGATCGCATTTCTCGATATATGACGTAAGAGATTTAGCGCGCGTACGTTTACCACTTTTGACTTCGATAGGGAAAATAGCGCCTGCATCATTAGTCACAATAAACTCTATTTCTGCTCGAGCATCATTCCAAGAGTAGCTAGGGTCAATACCCATAGCAGTCAGTTCTTGCTGAACAAAGTTTTCGGCAATATACCCTTTGTACTCATAACTTTGCTGTTTTATTTCTTTATAACTACTGCCAAGCATATGGCTGAGTAGCCCTAGATCGAACATGAATAACTTAATCATATTGTCTTTTTTGTAAGCGGCAAGTGGTGATTTAGGCGCCCCTTCAATCGGATAGTTAGCCAGCGCCAAGCGACAACGGAGTAACCAGTGAATCGCGTTTTCAAAATCGCTATAACGTGATTTACGTTGGTGGACGTTTTTGAATTTAAAGCGCTTAACAGACTCATCCATCACGATAGAGAGTTGTGCAGGGATGCTACTAAACACGGATTCAATCAAAGTCGCATCAACTTTACCTGCGTATTTACCAAAATCTCGTCGGTAACCTTCTACCAAGTCAGCATGTATTTTCGATACCTTTGCAACACGTTCTAATATGCTGGCATCTTTATATTGATACCAAGCTGCCACGGCCTCTGGCATACCACCGGTAAAGAAATAATCAGTGAGTTTGTCCATCAGTATGTTGTGTGCGGTCGTCGAACTTGCTTGGGTGTCAAATGCCTTAATTAGCGCAGACTCCTCAGAGGCATAAATAAACTCTTTGAACGTTAACGGACGTAAATAGTACTGTTCAACTTTGCCTACAGGAAAAGTATTTAATAAACCAATGTTTGATCCACTTGCCGCGACAAAGTAAGTCGGGGCTTTTTCGGCGAAATATTTGAGTGATGTGATAGCACGCTCACACTCGCCGATTTCGTCAAGAATAAGTAAGTCTGTTTCTGGGTTAAAGCTCTGGCCGGTGATCAGTTCAATGTTAGTTAATAACTCATCAGGTGCAAGTGAGCTTTCAAATGCCTCTTTAAAAGCAGGGTTTTCTAGAAAGTCGATACGAAGCGTGTTGGCGAATGTTTTACCAAAAAGTATTTGCAGGAGAAACGTTTTACCCGTTTGGCGAGCACCATCAATCAGTAATGGCTTACGCTCCGGTTGGTTTTTCCACGTCATTAATGAATTGAGTAAAGTTCGTTTCATAAAGCCTCTAACCGGCGGTAATCAATGTTAGTGACCATTATAAGCATAAAAACACGCATAAGTTACACTTTAATGCGCGTAAAAGTGCGAGAAAGTTACACTTTTATGCGCATAAAAGAATGTTATGTCTAGTGGGTTGCGCGTTAAGTGACGTAATAAGTTGTCGGCAATATCAAAAAATAGTTAAAGCCAGCCGCGGCTATCGTCATCCTACATTTAGCCCAGTTTGTGGCGTTGCTGATATGAATGCTGCCGTCATTCCTTTGTGTGCAAAACAATCGTGCTGGGCAATAAAGGGAATAATTTGTCAGCTTAAGTGTCATTAACTTGCTATCGCTTCGGGGTTGTTCTGTCGGTAAATGATTATACCGAAATGGCCATTTAACGTGTTATTGAGGTGACTAGTACTGTTGTGAGGCGAATAAATTGCTATTTTTAACAAATTGAATGCTTAAATTAAACTGGAGTAGCGGGCTTGGTAGCAAGAACTCTTTTAAGCCGGTCATAAGCATATGCATGCTTATCTGGAGGCATCTTAGTTAAGTTTTGTTGCTTCCAAAGTATGGCGGGTAATTGTTCAACACCGGAAAGTCCAAGCAGTGACCAGTTGGGTGATCGGTTTTTGAATGACAATAAGAATGCTCGCTCTTCTCGTGTTAGCGAGATGTTTATTATTTTCACTAACTGTTCCCGTGCAGCCTCAAGCTCTGTCTGTGGGATATCGTATTCAGCCATGTTAATAAATTCACCTCGATACACATCTGAGATGTCTTTAAAATGAGGATTTAGTAGTTCGGCGATTGGACGAGGGTGACTTATAATATATACCAGTAGTGCTTTACGCAGTTCATCGGTAAGCCCTTCGTTATCAAGTAATTGCTTTATATCGAAAAGATCTCTTGGATGTTGGCGATCGAGCGCTGCACAAATCTTACCCGCATACAGATCGGCAAAGCTCACAACTACCATTTCAGCAAAACCAAATTCATCTTCAACAGCTTCATTCACAGAAATGAGTTTTGACTCGTAAACTGTCCCACGTAGAACTGGAGAAAGCTCTATTTTAATTTGAACACCATTTCGTTCGACTAATAGACGTAGCGCATCAATTTTATCTTGGTATGAACGAATAACGCGGGTGTTATCGATGCTGTTTATAATGGATTAATGTATCTAAGTTCTCTTTAATTGTCAGTAAGGCTTGTTGCCTTGCCATCATGGGCAGGAATACCAGATCAATATCAACGGAAAGCCGTATGCGTCCGGCGAACTACGCCTTGTCTAGCCTAACCTGCCAGGGTAAGAGATTGTTGAGGTCACAATCAGGGTAGGATAATTGCTCTAAGCAGTGTTCGATGTAATCGAACGGGATAAGTCCAT
>NZ_JCAYNV010000003.1:0-358539 GCF_059758055.1 Shewanella sp. MF05956
CAATGAGTTGCGGCTTGATTTCATTAACTAGGACTTCTTGCGAAGAACCTGTGATGACAAAATCGTCTGCGTATCCGATAAAGTTGACCCTATTCCCTGTTTTACGGGCAATAGACTTAACCAACTGTTCTAACCCAGCCAGCGTGAGCAACATAAGCGTAGGCGATATGATCCCACCTTGTGGTGTTCCTTCAGCTGTTTTATAGAACAATCCTTTATCAATATAACCACATCCAAGCCATTGTTTCAGCATTCGTTTATCTAATTGAATGTTGTCGATAAGCCATTGATGACCAATCTTATCGAAACAGGCTTTGATGTCACCCTCAAGAACCCATTGGCTAGAGCGCTTCATACATAAACATTTGAAGCACTGTGCAATTGCATCTGCTGCGCTTCGATTAGGTCGAAAGCCATAGCTATTAAGGTCGGCTACCGTTTCCGAAATAGGCTCCAAAGCGAGAAGATGAAGCGCTTGCTGCGCTCTGTCTATCATGCAGGGAATGCCTAAAGGTCTGAGTTTGCCGTTTTTCTTGGGGATGTAGATACGCCTGAGCGGTTTGGCATGATAGCCTTTTCGACTCAGTTGATTCACCGCAGTCATACAACGAGCATCAGTGTTCCAAATGATGCCGTCAATTCCTGGTGTTTTGCTGCCTTTATTTTGAGAAACTCTTTTAACAGCAAGCAATTTTGCTGATGTAGAGTGGGTGAGTATCCACTGCAATGCTTTCGACTTACCGTGTTTACCTTCTCGGGTTGCTTTTGCAATGCGCATTTGAAGCTTTAATACATGTTGCTTAACAGCCTTCCAGTTAATGGATTGCCATTGAGTGCTGTCAGAAGAGGCACTAGCTTCGTTTGAAGCCATCATTTGCGTTTCTCCTTGAATAAAGTTCTTCAAATCATCTTGCAACGGGAGACCAGCTAGAAGTCAGCTCGCTTTCGCGCCAGATAACAACCTGTATCCACATCATTACAATGCGGCATTTGCTTTTTCTAGCCTCCTTTACCTGCATTACTATCGGCAGTCTTCGCAGACCACTTTCCCACAGGGAGCAATACAGGCTTACCCTGTTCCGTATGTCACGCAACGTCAGGTTAGATGCCCACTATAGTGCGGAGAGCGTATCGATCACGAAAGAATACTGGACAATTTCTTTCCTACTCTCGTTGCCTTTTGGCCACAGCGTATTAACCACTTCCGCTGTTTCTCACATAACGCACCTTACATGGATTCACTTACGTTCATCATACTGACACCCTAGCACTTACCCGATTTGTGGTTATCAGGAGGAACGTCCTCTCACGATTCTGTTCCCATTCGGTATAAAACCGAATATCGTTACATTGTCAGACTCGCTGCTTTATTCAGAGTCTTAGGGGCATCTGGTGATACAGATGGTTCACTCTTATCGCGGTGAACAGCGCTTCATACGACCTCAGGTCGCACATCCAAAAATGAGTTAGATGCCTCAGCTTGAAATGCCTAAATTCAACTCAGAACTTGAGGCCGTTGAAGAAAATGACGTGAGCTGGCCATGGCCTTTCACGCACATCCATGTGCTTCAAGGCATTCAGGCATCCTGCCTATCAGAGCCAGCTAGCTTTAGAGGGGAAGGGACGCCCCATCTGAAGCGTTAGCATTTTCATTCTTTACCATAAAGAGGTGGCCGAAGCAGACTACAAACGTGGTCAGAAGATGGATTACATTTCCGTCGCAATTTTTTCGCTGCTCTTGTTTGGTTAAAAAGCGAAATTGTTGCCGGAACGGCAGGGGTGATCCAAGAGGGGATTGCTGTTGATCCCCTTTTGGCCCGTGCAGGGTGGAACCATGCGATCTTATTTCAAACGAAGTTTGAACATTCTGGTGTGGGCGAAGCGCCACGACGTGAGTGGCCGCAGGCCATAAGTACAAAACAACAAAAGCAAACACCTGGATCCCGGCTCAAAAGCATTGCCGGGACGACGATTACACCAACCTGAGTAAGTTGATAACTGACTACTTTATCTAGAGTCGACGAAGCGCCACGACGTTAGTCGCTGCAGGCCATGAGCACAAAAGTACAAAGCTAACACCTGGATCCCGGCTTAAAAGCATTGCCGGGACGACGATTACACCGCTAAATAGACCTACGATGTATACGCTTATACGCTTTTTGTGGATTAAAGTTTAAACAACTAAATGCATGTTAAGTAAAACATTTGCAAAACCTGAGCGATAAAAACGGGATTGGCTTTTACAAACCAATCCCGTTGTCGCATATGCGTATTCAGTGCTTATGAAGAGTAATTAGCTTAAGCGCTTATTGACTCAGCGCTGGCGTGCGTGGAGGAATAACGCGCTTGTTGCCCGTCGATTCAAATGCACTCGCAAAACTTAAGAGGTTATTGTCGTCATAAGCTCGGCCTGCGAACGTTAACCCAACTGGCATGCCAATATCAGCCATCACGCCCATTGGTACGGTCACTGTCGGCACACCTAAGTGACGAATCGCCAGGTTGCCGTTAGCAACCCAAACTCCGTTACTCCAGGCAATATCTGCCGACGCTGGGTTAACATGCGCATCAGCAGGGCCAACATCTGCAACCGTTGGGAACAACACGGCATCGAGTTTGAGCTCGTCCATCCAGTCTTCTAAATCCAACTTGCGGGTTTTTTCTAGGCCGCGCAAACCATCGGGGACGCTGTCGATTTGGTTATACGACTTAAGCCCTCTTTTGGCCATGTTGACGTATTCATCCATGCCTGCGGCTAAATCCCCTTCACGATTTGGCAAGGTGCCTAAGTCATGCGGGAAAATCAAATGGCCGTTTACGTCAGACAGTTTGTTCAGTTTAGGGTCATTATTGGCGCGCAAGAATTCATCTAAAGCCCAGCCAGAAAGCTCCCACAGCTCATCTTCCAAAAACTCTGGTGTCACTATACCGCGGTTGTAAACGGTTGGCGCACCTGGGCGGTCACCTTCACAATTTGATACCAGCGGAAAATCAACTTCAATGACTTCAGCGCCAGCGGCTACCAGTGCTTTACGAGCCGCTTCACAAAGGTCGATTACCGATGCACGCGTATTGATGCGCTGACCGGTTGGACCACCAAAACCTGGGTTTTCGCTGGTGCCAGCCAATTCATCTTTATTGATAAACATGCGTGGCAGACCGAAACGTTTACCTTTAAGCGTGCCAGCTTGAGCGGCAAGATCCAAATAAGATTGTGGACGCACACTTGAGGCTTTTGGGATTTCAACCCAGGGTTGCAGGCGCCATAAGTCACCGCGAGTGATTGGGTCGTCGGCAACGATAACATCAAGCACTTCTAGCATGTCTGCCATGGTGCGAGTGTAAGGCACTACGACATCCATAGTCGGTGTCAGTGGCCAGTTACCACGGACAGAAATAACCCCGCGCGAGGGCGTGTAGGCACACAAACCGTTATTTGATGCTGGGCCACGGCCGCTCGACCATGTCTCTTCGGCTAAGCCAAAAGCAGAATAACTTGCGGCGGTACCAGTACCTGCACCATTAGAAGAACCCGACGCGAAAGGCGCGGTAAGATAGTTTGCGTTGTATGGGCTTTCTGCACGGCCATAATGACCACGTTGCATGCCACCATTAGCCATAGGCGGCATGTTGGTTTTACCTAGGCATATAGCCCCTGCTTCACGCAGACGTTCAACGGCAAAAGCATCATATTGAGCCACTAAATCTTTAAATGCAGGGCTGCCTGACGCGGCCGTTAACCCCTTAACCAAATAGCTGTCTTTTACGGTATAAGGAATGCCGTCAAGTGGGCTCAGTGTTTCGCCACGAGCCCTTCGAGCATCTGACGCCTCGGCTTCTTTTAGCGCATCTTGATTGCGTACCACCAAGGCATTTAGTTTAGTCTCTGTCGCTGGGCCGTCGTAAGCATCAACTCGCGCTAAATATGACTGCACTAATTCAACCGATGTAGTGCGGCCCGATCCGAGCGCTGCACGCAACTCAGAAATAGAAATCTCAGTAACTTCGAACATGTTAAAACCTCTTCTTGAAAGGCAATTGTGTAAAAGGTTAATTGCTCTTAAAGATAAATATCGTGAAAGACAGTGACTTACCGTCTTCCTTTGGTTTTTGATCTAGGTTTTATTTATTGTCCAGAAGGAATTTGCTGGGTAATACAATGAATATTACCGCCGCCTAATAAGATTTCACGGGCAGGTACACCCACAATCTCATACTCTGGGAAAATGTCCTGCAATTTTTGTGCAGCGATATTATCGGTTGCAGGGTCAAGCAGTGGGAACACAATGCGCTGATTGGTAATCAAAAAGTTCACGTAAGAACCCGCTAAGCGCTCACCCGCCGTGCGTGGTACACCCGTGCCCTCTTCTACGCCTTGGGCTTCTTCTTCGGTGCAGTACAACGGACCCGGTTGTGGCATTAAATGAATTTTTAACTTACGGCCTTGTGCGTCTACCGCATTTTGTAACACATCTAAAGCCGCTTTTGAGCGAGGATACTGTGGATCGGCTTCATCATCTGTCCAATGTAAAATCACTTCGCCTGGGCGAGCAAAACAGCACATATTATCAATATGTCCGTCGGTCTCATCCATGTACACGCCGTCTTCCAACCAGATAAACTGCTGTACATTTAAATACTCAGACAAATAAGCTTCTATCTGTTCACGGGTCAAATCTGGGTTGCGGTTGCTGTTAAGTAAACACTCAGCACTGGTCATGCAGGTGCCTTCACCGTCGACATGAATCGAACCACCTTCAAGAATGAGCGGCGCGCGATAACCCTCAAAACCATGTTGAGCGTTCATCTGTTTTGCAACTTGCTCGTCTTTATCCCACGGAGAGTACAAACCGCCGTTATGGCCACCCCAGGCATTAAAGCCCCAATCAATACCGCGACATTCGCCCTTGGCATTTACCACCACCGTCGGGCCAGTATCACGGGCCCAGCAATCGTCGCTATCGATTTCAACCAAGGTAACATGAGCAGGCATAACTGTTTTAGCCTGAGCTAAAAATGCTTTAGGAACGCCCATGTATACTGGCGTTACAGCACCAATGGCATCGGCAACGTTTGCAAATGTTGCTTGAGCATAAGCCCCTGCTGCGCGCCAATTATCTGGGCGATGCGGCCAAAGCATCCACACAGCTTGCTGAGCCGTCCATTCGGCTGGCATGTGAAAACCATCTTGTGATGGCTTTGTAGATAATGGTGTGGCTTCCACATTTGCATTGGTCATGAATTTTGCTCTCCAGTAATGCTGAAAAAGATAATATTGTGCGCCCTAATATAGGACGAAATTCTGGGTGAATTTGAGCTTAGTCAAAATATGGCAGGTATCATATCATTTATGCCTGTTTGCGCTAAATACTTGTATGTAGGGTATTGATAAGATTTTTTAAGATACAAAACAGGCAAGTTTATTGAGCTCGAAATAATGACTATCTGCGAAATTAATAAATGACGGAATGAGTCGGAAAATGAGTGTCATGACATAAGATATGGAAACGCACCCAAGCAAACCAAGTTAATTGTCTTGTTGGTAGTGCGGTTAACTTTATGCACCTTGTCCATGCGGTAAGTCAATAGAATCCCCCCCAATAATTGATCGTCATGTGATTAAAACCAGTCTTGAGATCGATCGTAAAATTCGCGGGGATTCAGGAACAACAACAGATTTGAAAAACAATGAGCTTAACTACCTAAAGCGACTCATTGACAGTGTTGATGGCGATAAAGACAAAGCCGCAGCGCTAGCGGGTATTAGCACTCGCTCACTGTATAGGAAAATACAATAGCTAAAGCGCCGTATAGAGAAGGTCATATAAGCGATTTTACAAAACAAAACAAAACAGGCTACTTGAGCCTGCTCTGTCATACCACGTCAATCTCACTCACTAGTCCTAGTATGCAACACTAATACGTTGGTTAATATGCTTAGCATTTTCGGCTTCATCAACCATAGCTTTGGCATAATCGACTACTGATACACGGCTTTGACCTTGTGCATCGGTAAAGAACTCATCGCCGCCTAAACGGTATGGCGCTTCAGACTCACCCGGGAAAATGATCGCTGCGGGGCTAACGTAAGTCCACTTAACAGCAGAGTCTGTACTGCGAAATACAGCGAGTGCTTCACCTTGCGCAATAGCTTCAGCTTTGTATTCATCTGGAAATTCAGGTGTTGATACCAACGTCACCCCTGGGGCAACTTCTAGGCTACCTGCACCACCAACCCACAACAAACGTGGTGAGCCAGCTTGCGGTAAATGTTGCAATAACTGCTGTGCGGTTTGCGCAACAATTTCATGATTTTGTGCGGTGCGGCCACCGATAGAGGCGATAACCACATCAACATCTGCAAACGCGGTAGCAACATCTTGTTCTGACATTTGGGTAATATCAAGGGTACGAACAGGCACATCTTGAGCCACTTTGCTGGCGTCACGCACCACGGCAATAACATCATGACCGCGGCTAATCGCCTGTTGCATGATAGTTCCGCCAATCCAACCGCTTGCGCCTAATACTGCTAGTTTCATTTTTCTGTCTCACTCTGGTCATTAACAATGGAGCCAGTTTATAGATGACACAATTTGAGATAAATAGTCATTAATGCGCTTAATTGTTTCACTTTAAGATACTAATCTGGGTGTAAAAATAACAAATAAAGCAATCTAAACCGCTAACAGTATCGTATTTAATCTGAGTAAGGGTTAGTTATCCATCACGAGGCTTTAGGTTCATGCTCAACAGCAACAAGCAATCAATTAATATTGTCTGGTTTAAACGCGACTTGCGCTTGTCTGATCACCAGCCGTTAGTTGATGCCTTTAATCATCATTTACCTTGTTTGCTGATATACAACTTTGAGCCATTAATGCTGGAAGACTCCCATTATAATGATCGCCATTGGCGCTTTGTGTGGCAGTCGCTGCAGGATATCAATCAACAGCTTAGCCGCTATCATGGCCAGGTGCATGTATTCGCCATGCCGATGTTGCCTTTACTCGAAAAGCTGGCTGAATCCTTTACTATTAACACGCTATTTAGCCACCAGGAAATCGGCCTAAACAACACTTTTGAGCGCGACAAAGCCGTGGCCAATTGGTGTCAGCAGCACGCCATTCACTGGCAACAATCTCCGACAGGCGCGGTTATTCGTGGGCGTCGACATCGCCTGGCGTGGGATCAGCATTGGCAACAAGTGATGGCCAGCCCTATTGCAGTGCCTAATTGGCAGCAGTGCCAATTTCAGCCCTTTACAAATAGTCAGGTAATTGAGCTCAAAGCCGAAATAACCGAGCCAAACGATAACTTTCAACCCGGCGGCCCTAAACAAGCTAGAGCGATACTGAGCAGTTTTTTAACTCATCGCGGTAAAGATTATCAACGCAGTATTTCAAGCCCAAGCCTGAGTCGAACCCACTGCTCGCGCTTATCACCTTATTTAGCATGGGGTAACATTAGTTTAAGGCAGGTTTATCAGGCGACAATGACTCGTTATCAAGAGGTACAAACCAGTAATAGAGCCTGGAAAAAACCTTTACTGGCAATGATGTCTAGATTGCATTGGCACTGTCATTTTATGCAAAAGTTTGAAAGCCAATGCAGCATGGAATTTACCCCAGTCAATCCAGGTTACGAGGATTTCCCTTATCGTGATGATGACGATGTCGAGCGAGATATTAAGCGCTGGGCAGAAGGGCAAACCGGCATTCCGATTATCGATGCGTGCATGCGCTGTTTAAGTAAAACCGGTTACATTAATTTTAGAATGCGCGCCATGCTCGTTAGCTTTGTGACCCACCATTTAAACATTCACTGGCAGCTAGCCAGCCTACCATTAGCCAATTACTTTCTCGATTTCGAGCCGGGTATTCATTATCCACAGCTGCAAATGCAAGCCTCGGTTACCGGCATTAATACTATTAGGTTGTATAACCCGATAAAGCAGTCTCAAGACCAGGATCCCAATGGCGATTTTATTCGTCAGTGGTGTCCAGAACTCAGCAACTTACCCAATGAATATATCCACCAGCCCTGGTTACAGCCGCCAATGGAAGCGATTTTTAATGACGTGATGTTAGGTCGAGATTACCCAGAGCCGATGATAGACATCACCTTAGCCTCACAAGCCGCTCGCGATCGTTTATGGTCTTATCGCGACAAACCACAAGTACAACAACACATTGCTGCGGTGCTAACACGCCACGTGCGTCCAAAGCGTAAACGCACAAGAGAGCAGCATGACACATAAAAAACCACATCTTGAGCATAAAACCTGTCTGGTATGCCTGCGCCCGTTTGCATGGCGTAAAAAATGGGCTAAAGACTGGGAACATGTTAAATATTGTTCCGAACGTTGCCGCCGCCACAAAGCTGATTCAAGGGAATAAAATGACAACCGTTTACAACACTATTTCGGCCTCACTGTCGCCACAAACTCACACATTGCGGCTCATTTTAGGCGACCAACTCAATGCCTCCCACAGCTGGTTTAAACACGTCGACCCGACTGTGATGTATGTGATTGCCGAGCTCAGGCAAGAAACCGCCTACGTTAAGCATCATGTGCAAAAAGTGTGTGCTTTTTTTGCTGCCATGACGCAGTTTGCCGACGCTTTAGCCCACTGCGGCCATCAGGTGATGCACTTATCGTTAGATGAAACTCAACCATTTACAGATTTGCCAACACTGCTTGAGCATCTCTGCACGCAGCACCAGCTCAATACCATTGAATATCAACAGCCTGATGAATACCGTTTAGCCACGCAACTCAGCGAATTATCATTGTCAGGCATTAAAAGTACCTGCCATGACAGCGAACATTTCTTGTTGCCTTTTGACGATATTAAACGTGAATTTACCGCCAATAAGCATGTTAAAATGGAGTTCTTTTATCGCCGCATGCGCAAGCGCTTTAACGTGCTAATGCAAGACGATGAACCCTTAGGCGGCCAGTGGAATTTTGACCAACAAAATCGTGAAAATTTAAAAAAAGCCGACCTTCAAGATATTCCGTCGCCTTTGTTATTTGCCAATGATGTGAGCGACATTATTAGCCGGCTCGAGCGGCATCACGTCGCCACGATAGGCAAAGCTGAAAATCAACTATTGTGGCCAGTTAATCGCCGCCAATCTCGGCAGTTACTTGATTATTTTTGCCAGCATTTATTGATCCGCTTTGGCCGTTTTCAAGATGCCATGACCGAAAATAGCCAGGCAGATTGGAGCCTATACCATTCGCGTTTATCGTTTGCCATTAACGCTAAAATCCTTTCGCCAGGCGAAGTAATCAATAAAGTCATTAGCCATTGGCAAGCCAATCAAACCGAGATATCACTGACACAAGTAGAAGGCTTTGTGCGGCAAATCTTAGGCTGGCGAGAATATGTCCGCGGGATTTATTGGATCAATATGCCAGGCTACGCAACCAAAAATGCCTTGCAAGCACACAGGCCATTGCCTGAATATTTTTGGACTGCTAACACTAAGATGAACTGCATGCACCACGCGATTAAGCAGTCACTCGACTTTGCCTATGCCCATCATATTCAACGGTTAATGGTGACGGGCTGTTTTAGCTTATTAGCAGGCATCAATCCAGATGAGGTCGACCAATGGTATTTAGGTATTTACATTGATGCCATTGAATGGGTAGAAATGCCCAACACCCGCGGCATGACTCAATTTGCCGACGGCGGTATTGTTGCCACCAAACCCTATGCGGCAAGTGGTAACTACCTGAATAAAATGGGCGACTATTGCAAAAGCTGTCATTACAATGTCAAACTCAAAACAGAAGCTAACGCGTGCCCTTTCAATAGCTTATATTGGCACTTTATTCAGCGTCATCAACAACAATTTGGCCGTAATCCACGCATGACGATGGTGTATAAAAACTGGCAAAAGATGGACTCTGCGACTCAGCAAGCCATTATCCATAAAGCCGAAGTGCTGTTAGCAAACCTCGACAACTTATAAGCTTACGTAAACCAACCGCCAGGAGAGTCATGGACAAGATATCAGCCATACGCAGCTTCGTTGAAGTCGCCAGTTGCGGCAGTTTTACCCAAGCTGCTGAGCAACTTGGGTTAAGCCGCTTGCAGGTGTCTCGGCACATAAAAGATGTTGAGCAATGGTTGGGGTTACGCTTATTGCACCGCACCACTCGCCGCGTGAGTTTAACCCTACAAGGCGAGGAAGCGCTCAACTATTGCCAACGTATTTTAAGTGAAGTGGCCGCCATGGAAAGCCGCGCCAACAGCCACAATAATGAATTGGTTGGCAGCATTCGTATTGCCTCTCCAATCGGACTTGGGCAACATAAACTCTTTGATGTGGTTGAAGCGTTTTGCCTGCAACACCCAAAAGTGAATATTCAGTTATTACTGTCTGATAATATTTCGCAATTGGTTAGCGACAGAGTCGATATTGCATTGCGTTATACCCATCAGCCCGATGAGAGTTTAATCGCCAGACGCTTAATGCACATCGACAACGTAATATGCGCCTCACCCGACTACTTAGCACAACATGCCGCCATTTTGGCACCTCATGACTTGTTACAACACAATTGTTTACGTCATTCGAGCCAACAACACTGGGAAGTGATTGACGAGACTCGCTCGCACGTACTTGAGGTAAAGGGTCACTTGCAAGCCAATGAAATGGGCGTATTGATTAAAGCGGCATTGCGCGGAAATGGCATTGTGTGTTTACCAACCGATTTAGCCAACACCTACCTTGAACAAGGTGAGTTAATTGATGTATTACCCCACACTACGACGCCGGGAAAAACCTTATGGGCAGTGTATTTGTCGCGCAGTTACCAACAAAATGTGGTGCGCGCCTTTATCGACTTTACGGCCAATGCCTGGCAAGACGATATTCATAAATGGCCAAGCTAAACCCACGCTATACCAATCCGCATGAATAAATGACTACTTAGAATGCGTCCAACGTTTTTTAATTAAAGCGTCGCTATTGTAGTCATGGTTGTTCCCTTTCAAATAGCGGGTACGCAGAATAAAAGCTGCTGAGGCATTCCTTTCACACGAAAATTTACCTACAGATTTAAGTGCTGAATCAAGTTGATTTACTCTTATTAAACATCTGAGCTACAAAGCTTACAAAAATAAAACAAATCAATATAGATCATATAATTACAAAACTAAACAGGCTTGTAGATCTAGCTCACATCACTGCCAAGTTACAGGATTTATCATAAACCTAGACTTTTATACTCCACAGGCAGTTAAGTATGAGCACAATAGAATCGGTCACCTTAATGCTGGCGCTGGTTTACAGCACCAGCCTACTTTATTGGAGCGGCAAAAAATGGGGCGCACTTGTTAGCGGTGGACTATTAATTGGCGCGACTCTAGCAAGCTTTTTTTGGCCTTTACTCTTAATCTTATTAGTCTCAGTATTAGTGGTAACAGCCGCAGGCCAATACCTACCAGTATTTGCAAATGCCCAAGGTCGACCCAATACCATTAGAGAGTTTAGCCAACATTTCTTTGCACTTGCGATGTTATTGGTTGGGGTGCAATACGCCATTAATGCGGGCTTAATGTATGCCGGTGAAATACCTTGGTTAATGCGCCCTGATGTCGGCGACGCTTTTTTACCGATTGCGGGCGGCATTGAGCTTAAAGCCATTTTAACCTTAGGATTGTGGGACCAAAACCATCCTGCTGCGGTAGTGATGTTATGTGTAGTATTGCTAACTGGTGTGCTGTGTAAGCGCGCATTTTGCGGTTGGGCATGCCCATTAGGATTAGCAGGAGAGTATCTTTATAAACTCAGAAAACGCGTTATTAAGGCAGAGCTATTACCACCGGCATGGTTAGATTGGCCATTAAGAATGCTTAAATATCTGTTATTAGCCGCACTGCTTTACCTCGTTATCTCAATGCCATCGGCCAGTATTCCACATTATCTTTCTGGTAATTATCACAAAGTTGCCGATCTTAAAATGGCAGCGTTTTTCATGATGCCGTCGATGATGGCGTTAATCGGATTTGGAACTATTTTTGCGTTAGCCGCCTGGCGCCGCCAAGGGTTCTGCCGCTATATCTGCCCTTATGGTGCATTACTGGGTATTGTGAGTTTTTTAAGTCCGTTTAAAATTAGACGCGACAGCCAACATTGCTTAATTGAATCAAAAGGCATGAGCTGCGATAAGTGTACTCGTGCATGTCCTGCCAATATATCGGTTCATACTCAAAAGAATATTCGCTCCGATGAATGTCAGGCTTGTATGCGTTGTGTGTCAGCTTGCCCTAAAAAAGAAGCGCTACACTTTAGTACTCGAAATGGCATAACGCTTTCGGCCAGAGGATTATTAATCGTGCTGTTAACCATTATGTTTATGTTGCCACTGTTTGCCTATGTGAGTGGTTACTGGCATAGCCGAACGCCTGACAACATCAAAATAGAACTGATTCAAAAGCTCGACCGTATCGGGCATTAGTATCAAAACCGCTTGCTGAACAACCTCATTTAAAAGCAAAAAAAGAGGGCTGCACATTGCAGCCCTCTCATTCAATCGCACCGTTAACGCATTATGCAGCAGATGTCACTTTACGTTTGTTGTGTGCAATGATCAGTGCAATAAGCGCTATCACACCAACCGCAATACCCGAAGGTTGGCTAAATTCTTGTGGTAAACCTAAACCAATACCGGCCGTTAAAATATACGATACCGTAACACATGTACCAATAATCGCTGGAAGACTCACAATCCAATGGAAGGCACCACGGTCAAACAGGTATTTAGTCGCTAACCATAATACGCTGGTAGACAACAACATGTTTGAGAACGCGAAATAACGCCAGATAAGCGTGAAGTCAATTTTTGTCATGAAGTACGCAATAATCAATACAGGCACGGCAACCAATAGACGGTTAGTCATGCTTTGTGGGATCTTAAACGCATCAATAATGGTAAGACGAAGCGATCTAAATGCTGTATCACCTGATGTAATTGGGAATACCGCTACCGCAATAATTGCCATAATACCGCCAGCGACACCTAAGTATGTCGTTGCCACTTGATTAACCACCATACCGGGGCCACCTAGCGCAAGAATTTCCTTAAGCTCAACATAGCCACCCGGGAACGCAGCAATACCGGCAGTTGCCCATACACAAGCCACAATACCTTCAGCAACCATTGCACCGTAATATACTGGACGAACATACTTTTCATTGGTTAAACAGCGCGCCATAATCGGAGCTTGTGTAGAGTGGAAACCACTGATTGCACCACAGGTAATGGTAACAAAGAGTAATGGCCATACTGGCAAACCGTCTGGATTAGGCTCAAGTAAGTCATTGTTGTAATGGCTGTGGTCAAAGTAAGCAAAGATATCGCCAAACTCAGGTAACTGCGGTGCATTAATTAATAATGCCACGGCAATCGATGTTGTCATCACAATCATTAATGCGCCAAAGAATGGGTATAACTTAGTGATAATCTTGTCTATCGGTAATAATGTTGCGAAGAAGTAGTAAGCTAAAATAACTAACACCCAAAAGGTGTTATTAGCGAAAATAGTATCTTTAAAATAGTCTAAGTTACTTAACAAACCGGCAGGGCTCATAATGAACACCACACCAACAAAGAACAGTAACATCGCGGTAAATATCAACATCGCCGCTTTAAAGTAAATGTTAAAATAATGTCCAGCAATTTCAGGTAAGCTCTTACCGTCTTCCTTGATACTCATTACCCCAGAAAAGTAATCGTGTACCGCACCACCTAAAATGTTCCCCAGAACAATCCAAACTAATGCAATTGGGCCATATAAGGCACCCAAGATAGGGCCGAAAATAGGACCCACACCCGCCACGTTTAAAAACTGAATTAAAAACGCTTTTGCAGGATGAACAGGCACGTAATCCACACCATCATTAAAGCGTGTTTGCGGGGTTTGTACCGTAGGATCAATACCGGCTTGTTTTTCAACAAACGGGCTATAAAGCTTGTATGCGAGCAACAGCAACGCAATACAAATGAGGAAAATCAACATGGTTTTATCATCCCATTAATTATAAGAATATAGTCAATGCCGATTTTGTTTCAGTTGTGTGTACAGGTCAAGCAACAGTATCTTATACCAAAGTAGGGGTTGCCAAGGTGGAAGCCCGATAAAACCTAACTATTATGATGTTTTTATGTATCTTAATCACAGACTTAGAAAGTTAAAATTAAAAAAAAGACCCATTTAGTATGAGTCTTTTTTATTAGGTCTTACCACTAGTTATTTCGCTGAAAACTCAGTTCTGTGGTCGATTCAAGCGATGCCTGTATATCGGCCTCGGTAAATAGCAGCGGGCGTAATTGCTTTTGAGTCGAGTAAAGCGCACTTTGGTCGTTAAAGCTTGGGCTGAGGGCATTACTTGATTGTGAGTACGATAATAACCCTTTTGCCACCGGACCATCATCAGTAAAACTCACCGCCATCATCCAACTTGAACCATAGCGAATTTGATAACCTTGCTCGGTTAAACCCGACGCAGCAGCCTTACCCGATAACACATCCATAACGGCAGCATAACTGTGCTGTGGAATTAATGAATCGTCGCCAGATAAACTGGTCGAAAACACATTAAAGCCACCTTCAGCATTATGACTACCAGGCCAAGGTAATTTAACTCCGGAGGCAGTGCCATCTGGTAATGATTTTTCGACAAACTGCACATCACCTAAACTGGCATCAACGCCAAATCCTGCAGCTTCTAAGTTTAGTGCTGCGTGAGCCAATGCCACTAGCGCGCTACCATCGCTGGCAAGCGTGTTTGGGGTAGTTGCTGCGTTGGTATAGTCAAACTCTTGAGTCAACATACTGCTTTGATCAAACTGATGCGCAAACTCGCGAATTAACGCCCCACCAACACTGTCATTGTCTTGTTTACCATTCCACGCTGTTAGCGCGGCGCAAGAAGCACTAACATCTTTTGATAAGGTTGGACTAACAACAACTGGAGTATCACCTTGTTCTGCACATTGAGTGAGTAAATCGGCTAGCACTAACTCGGCTAAATAAGCACGATTAGACAATAAAGCACTTTCTAACTCGGCGACTGAAAACTTGCCGTCTTCACCCGCGGCATCGTCCATTAGGGTAAGCCCCATACGAGTACGTAGTGATAACTGGCCACGCTCAGGGCCATACATTGGCGAGTAATTTTCTAATGGTTCGGCTAAGTTAGTTGACCAAAATGAGTTATTGGAGTTTTGCACAAAGTCAGTTCGCTCAAGCTTTGGCGCGCGCTCGTATGGCATCGGCTCGCTAAAACTAAACGTTGAGGTATTACCGGGCAATATGGTAAATCCGGCTTGTGCTTTGGCGGCGATAATGGCTGGCGTGGTTTTAAGGATACCGATAACGAAATCAGAAAAACCCGGGACCGTTGAATCATCGATATAAAAAGCATTACCTTCTTTGTCGGCATACATGGTGTTATTAAAAATCACCCCATCATAATTTTTAAAGGCTTGTTGAAACTCATCAAGATTGCTGGCGCGGTTCATGGCTAACCAATGATCAAGTGGGTCTATGTTTGCCATGTTGGCATCCTGGATCATAAAGGCCTGGCCGTCATCCCAACCAAAGGGTGCTAACGCTGGTGGAGCTTCAACCATTGGGCCTTTGGCTGTGGTATAAATGTCTTTCTCGGCCACTAACATCCCCGCAGCACCGGCATTGACTAATATCGAAACGGTTTCTTTAGTGATTGGCATGGCTTCACCATCGAACATATATTGCAGTCTGTCGCCTGCCATCAACTCGAGATTATACATAACAAAGTGCTCTGCCGTTGAAAAAGTATGTGTCCAGGCAACATCGTTATTAAAACCAATATTCACCAAACCTGGCATGCCCACCAGCGAGCCTCCCATCACATCAATTTGCCCAGGTATGGTTAAATGAGACTGCCAAAACCGTAAGTTACCGGTATGCGGAAAATGCGGATTGCCCAACACCATACCTTTTCCATTCTCGGTTTTATCTTTACCTAAGCCCCAACCATTTGAACCTAGCTCACGAGGGTTAGTATCTGGCGTGGTGATATTGGCTGCTCGAGCAATGAGTTTGCGGTTCATGTCGCTAACAAAGGCGATTTGTACTGATGAGCCAGCAGGACCAACAATACGCGGTAAGTATTCTTCACCATCTCCAGGATTGGCATAAAAAATTAAATCTAAAAAGTTAGCCGCGCCAGGAAGCAACGCGACCGAAAACAGATAATTGGCGACATCAATCCCAGTGATGGGTTTTACCCAAGGTTGACCAGCACAAAAAGGTTCTGCGGTTTGCTCGCCAGCTTCAACGTCAGCTAAAAATTGGTTGTAACCGGCGCTAAACCCTTCCATTAACGCGCGCGAATTATAACTAAATTGGCTATATTGATTTTCGGCAAGCTGCCTAATTTTTAATGCTTTGTAGGCAAAATCAGAAATTAAGTTGCCATTATCTTCACTGGTAGGTAAGCCAGTCGCAAAGTCGATTGACGCATGTGGGCCAAAATACATTGAACGCTCAGAGTTGGCTTTAATAAAGCCATCGGCTATCACACATAAGTTATCTTGCGCTTGAGCGTAACCGCTACCAAAACCTAAACTTTCTAAATTGTCGGCGGTAATGTGTGGCACACCATATTGGGTGCGGCGGATCTGTGCTTTAAGCGCGCCATTAGGTGCAAAAGCTTGTAAAAGCGGTGTCACTTCGGGTTCAGGTGTGGGTTGAGTGGTTTTACTGAAATCGGTGTCATCGCCACAACCGACAATAAAAACCGTCGATGCAACACCCATAGCGAGCAGGAGTTTGTTGAAATCCATTATTATTATCCTTGTTGTTACCCTTGTTGTTACCCTTAATATGGGCGAGGTATTCATCCTTTATGCCTCAATTTATATCAACATTTGTGCGAATAACCCCAGTTACCGCAACTCAAATATCAACATAAATACAACAAAGACATATATACCCAAACAACTTGAAGAGACGTGTTTCAGAGCTTCACCGTGTTTTCAATACTAGGCGCGTTAATGCGGTAATGTAAGTACCTTAAAAATTAGCGCAACAACGCTCTTGATTTAATAATCAGGGAAACACGGTGAAACTCCCAAGGGGCAAGTTGTACACGCGTTTATGCTGCGTTATTGATTTTGGAAAGGGAACACCATTACCCGCAATCAATGCCTTGCCTAAACGCGTGTAAATTCTTGCTGAAATCGAGCATCTTCAGGTTATTTGGGTATAAGATATTTAAGCAATCATTCATACACATGTCTACTTGTTAAAACATTTACATACAATTTCATTAATGTGGTTAGCGCTAACTTCTAGTCCATCAAAATGGCAATACATCGCCATTAATAGAGCGTAAATTCACAATGTAGATAAAAAGTCATTGAAAAGTAGATTAAAGGTAAGATTATAATCAAGCTTACCCTCTAGTTTTATAACGTTAGCTGATACAATGTGTACAGAAACACCGCATGATTAACTGAATATAACAATAAAATGGGTCGTTTATTTCTGTAACCAGAAAACTCGGCTGAGTCAAAATGCTGTACAGTATTGATTAACATTTACACCTCCTGTAAGTGCTATTCAATCAGGCTTTTGCATATAAAGGGTATGACATTGAAGATTGTAAAAAGATTATTGCTTGGCACTTTACTGGTTTCTCCTTACGTCATCGCAGAAGAACCATTTAGTGATCTTGACTTAGATCTAGACTCGCTCATGGCGATGGATGTACAAGTTACGTCGGCAATGAAAAGAGCTCAATCTGCATTCGATACAGCATCTTCTATTTATGTGTTAACCAAAGAGCAAATTACTCACTCAGGTGCAACGTCTATCCCCGAAGCGCTCAAGATGGTTCCAGGTCTTGCCGTTAGGCAGCTTGATAATAATCAATGGGCGATTACATCACGCGGCGTGGCCTCACGCTTTTCAGCCAAATTATTGGTGATGATTGATGGTCAGAGTTTTTATACCCCAAAATTTGCCGCCGTGTATTGGGAAACTCTGAATGTTCCCTTATACGACATTGAGCGAATAGAAGTGATACGTGGTCAAGGTGGTCTGTTGTGGGGAAGCAATGCCAATAATGGTGTGATTAACATTATCACCAAAAACAGTATTGATACGCGTGGTTTACATGTCGATGTAAGCAGTGGCAGTCAAATCAATCATGACGCTAATTTACGTTATGGTGGCGATATGGGTAACAAAGGTAGCTTCCGCGTTTACGGGCATATTAAAGACGGCGATGAATCGGACAAAGGAATAGACATAGAGCCGGCTGACTATACTGAACAACAATCTGCGGGTGCTCGATTTGATTTTACCCCCAATGATGAGTGGTCGGGGTTAATACAAGGCGATATTACCCAGTCAACATTAGGGCAAAATTTCCGTGGTGTCATTGATGAAACCAATCGCAATATCTCTTTTACCGACAGTTTAGACCGCACCGACTCTCGCATTATGGCTCGAGTGGAAAACCGCATTTCGCCTGATGCCAATCAAATGTTACAAACCTCCTGGTTAAAACAAACAGGCAGTCAAACATACCTTCAAGAACATTTTGAATCTTTTGATATTGATTACCAAATGAACTTTTTATATCACGATTTAAAGTTAGATTGGGGTCTTAACTATCGCTATAACGATATCTCTTTTGCTGAAAGTACTTTTATACACAGTGATGGCGGCTACAATACCTTGCAACAATATGGCGCATTAATTCAAGGCCAGTACAGCTTAATCGCTGACGAGCTAGACATCATTGTAGGGACAAAGGTTGAGCACAATGATTTAACAGGTTGGGAAAACCAACCCTTAGCCAGACTCGTTTGGAAACCGCAAAAAAATCATGTGTTATGGACATCAATATCAAAAAGTGTCCGCGTACCGTCATTAATCGAGTTTAATGACGACTATGCTATTGATGGTCAACGAGTTGAAGAAGTGTCTCCCATCACCACCGGGATTGACGCTATCGATAAATACTACATCAGGACCTACCTTAACGGTAATAGCAATGTAAAATCAGAACAATCAGTATCTTATGAGGCAGGTTATCGACTATCACAAGGTTCTTGGACGTTAGATTTATCGGCTTATCGGACCATATCCAAAGATGTCATCGCCCTTACAGTCGATGGTAATACCGAGCAATTTCTACCCATATTTGGGCTACTACAAGCAGGTCAAGTTGAGTTAGCATTGCAAAGCTTAACCGCAACTTCAATTAATTATAATATTGTATCCAATGCTCAAACGACCACCAATGGCGGCGATATTATTTTGACCTGGCAACCCACTGACATTTTTAATGCTGAACTGGGCTATAGCTATAACACGTTTAATTATGACCTTGCAGAAAACACTTTTGCTGCCATTGGCTATAACTCAACAAGCCGACAATTATTTGCCAAAACCGATGTAAAACTATTTGATAATCAACGCCTTTTTGCCTCATTGCGGGTCGAAAATAGCGATGCCTACAACACTGAAAACTACACCGCATTGGACTTAACATGGCAATGGGCATTTCATCAAAACTGGTCGGCTGCCATTATGGGCAAAAATTTATTTGCAGGTTCACACATTGAGTACAGTAATACTGGGGAAACTTACACATTGCCAAACTACATTGATGAAAGTGTTACATTTAAATTAACCGCGAAGTTTTAACTCACGAAATGTCCATGATGAAACGAGTTTTATTCGGTTTAATGCTACCGCTTTTGCTGACTACCAGCCAAAGCGTGAGTGCGATTGAAACCGAATATGCCCTCAAAGCAGGATTTCTATTTAATTTTGCACGTTACAGTGAATGGACAGATACCACGCCAATACTCAATGACTTTGTACTTTGTAGCCCAGATAGCAGCTTTATTGAGATTGCGAGTACCGTATTAACCAACAGAAAAGTCAATCACTTACCTATTGTGACACGAACAATATCAATGACAGATGCCGATATCAGTCAGTGCCAAATATTATTTATTACCTCAGACACCATAACCCAATGGCTTAACACCCCTTTAGGTCAAATAAATAACGTCATGATCGTCGGAGAAACAGAGGATTTTATCGCTCAAGGGGGGCAGATCCGTTTCTTTTTATCCGGCGGTAAAGTTCGCTTTGAAGTCTCCCCCAAAAGGCTCACATCCGCTAACATCACCATGAGTTCAAAAGTGCTGCGCCTAGGCCGAGTTGTGGAGCTATAACCTGATGAAGTCGATTTTGAGTCTCAACACGATTAGCAAAAAATTACTGTTCATTTTAATGAGTGTTGCAATTGTAGCAACGGTTTCGGTTGCCCTGGTATTTAGTGCTTATGAACTCAACTCAGCAAAGCGTGAGCAAATTGAAAGCTTACAAAGTGTATCGAATATGTTGTCGCCCAACATCACCGCGGCCTTATTATTTGACGACCAAGACACCATAAATGAGCTCATCAAACCGGTATTATCACGCTCTGACATTCTTTCTGTTACGGTTACCAATATCGACGGGCAAGTCTTAGCGGAATCGACTGCAAAAAATGTTGATCTCACAAGCTTGAAGGAAACCGATAACCTCACTAAGGTGACCACAGCTCTCACATTGGATAGCCAAAGCTACGGTGAATTATTTATTATTGCCGATGACAGCTATATCAACGACAGAATACAATTTTATGGCAAATTTTTACTGTTGTTATTGCTTTCATCCTTTGCTGTGAGTTTATTTTTATCATTAGCTTTACGACGAATATTTTTAAGCCCCATTCTTTATCTTTCTGAAATTTCGGAAAAAATAACTACATCAAATGATTATACCTTACGCGCAAAAGAACAATCTAAAGATGAAATAGGCCAGCTTACGACATGTTTTAATAGCATGTTAGACACCATAGAACAACGTGAGGCGTTACTCGAAAGCCAGGTAAAACTGCGCACCAAAGAGCTTGAGAATGCCAATGGTCAATTACATGAATTTGCTTACAAGGACGGATTAACCAACCTACCTAACCGTCGTTACTTCTATAAAAAGCTGCAGTCGTTAATTGAAGTTAATAACATGCAATTTGCATTAATCTTTATCGATTTAGATGGATTTAAAGAGGTTAATGACACATTAGGCCATGATTATGGCGACCTACTGCTGCATCAAGTTGCCAAACGCTTACAAAATTGCGTACGCGCTAATGATACTGTGGCAAGGCTTGGCGGCGATGAGTTTACTTTGATCATTGAAGGCATCAACGATGTTGAACGAGCCACTGAAATCGCGCAAAAAGTCAAAAACAGCCTAATGCAATGCATTAACATCAATGGCTCACAAGCACATATTACCGGCAGCATCGGGTTAACTTTTTACCCCGCCGATGGCCGCTGTGTTGAAGACTTAGTCAAACATGCTGACCAGGCGATGTACTTATCAAAAAGTAAAGGACGTAATCGTTACGAGTTTTTCTCCTATGTCATAGAAGAGCAAGCGATAGAGAAACGCCGGATTTTGGAAGAGATCCGCATCGCGCTTAAAGAAGATCAATTTACATTGTATTACCAACCGATTTTTGATCTTGATGGCATTAATGTCACAAAAGCAGAAGCACTTATTCGTTGGCAACACCCACAAAAAGGCTTGCTTGGCCCCAATGAGTTTATTCCTATTGCAGAGCAAAATGGCTTAATTGAACAGATTGGAAACTGGGTAAGAGACCAAGCCATTAAAGATGCTGCTCACTGGTTTAGATTAACCGGAAAAATCATGCAAGTGAGCGTTAACTGCTCACCACTACAATTTGATCGCGCAGGACTATGGGTAGACGATTGGATTGTAGCTTGCAATAAAAGTGGTTTACCAAGAGACACTATTATTATTGAAGTCACCGAAAACACCTTGATGGACCCTGAGTCTCCCATCCAACAACAACTGCGTCGATTAAGTGATCATGGTATCGACATTGCCATTGATGACTTTGGTGTAGGTTACTCATCTTTAGCCTACTTACAACGCTTAGATATCGATATTTTAAAAATCGATCGATCCTTTATACAACACATGGAAACCAATGAAAGTAGCATTGCGTTAGTAAGAGCCATTATTACCATGGCCCGTCACTTAAAGGTGAAAGTAGTAGCTGAAGGCGTTGAAACCACAGGACAACATCTATTACTCCAACAGCTGTCATGCGATTATCTGCAAGGTTTTTTATTCGCCAAGCCTATGCCGAGCGAAAAGTTTACAACCCGTTACATTTCACCTTTAATTGCTAATAGTAAAGCTAATACTGCATAGGATTAACGATTAACATCAACCACTACACGGCCGCGTACTTTACCGTCCATTAACTCGCTCGCCACATTTAATGCTTCGGTCAAACTGACTTCTTGTACGATGTCGTCAAATACCGCAGGATCAATAATATCAGCCAAACGCTGCCAGGCTTCTACTCTATCGGCAATCGGTCGCATAACACTATCTACACCAGCAAGGGTAATGCCACGTAAAATAAACGGAGCCACACTCGCAGGTAAATCCATACCTTGGGCGAGCCCACACGCGGCAACGGCACCGCCATATTTAGTACTGGCACATACGTTAGCTAACGTGTGACTGCCAACAGAATCAACGGCGCCAGCCCAACGCTCTTTAGCTAATGGCCGACCGGGTTCAGACAGTGTCGCTCTGTCGATAATGTCACTGGCGCCGAGTTTTTTAAGATATTCACTTTCATCTACTCGGCCAGTAGATGCGACGACGGTATAGCCTAATTTGGCTAAAATAGCGATAGCAAAACTGCCTACGCCGCCATTAGCACCAGTCACTAAAATCTCGCCTTTATCTGGTGTGACACCATTTTTCTCAAGCGCAATAACGCATAGCATCGCGGTATATCCAGCGGTACCAATCGCCATAGCCTGGCGCGGTGTAAATCCATTTGGTAATGCAATAAGCCAATCGCTTTTTAAACGCGCTTTTGTCGCTAACCCTCCACAATGAACTTCACCTACGCCAAAACCGTTTAATAATACCGTGTCGCCGACGTTAAACTTATCACTGTCACTCTGTTCAACAACGCCGACTAAATCAATACCTGGCACCATAGGAAAGCTTCGCACCACCGGTGCTTTACCCGTAATCGCTAGGGCGTCTTTGTAATTAAGCGTGCTATAGAGCACCTTAACGGTCACATCACCTTCAGGTAAAACAGACTCATCAACATTTTTAACAGTGGTGCGGTAACCTTGATCATCTTTTTCAATTAACATTGCAGTAAACATGTTTCGCTCCTAATTTAGACTGATCGTATATTAATGGTTAAAAAATTTTTATTTCACTTCAGCGGCATATACCAGCACGAGTTTCCCACAAGCTAAACGCAGGTTTACTTCAGTAACAAACGAACTACTTTGGCAACGCCGCCATAAAGAGGTCGCTGAAATTATCCAGTGGCGCACCATCTTCAACTAACTTAGCGCGACTCACAGCGCCTTCCCAACCGACCCAAAAGTTCTCTGCTAATAATTGGCAGTCAGCATCAGCAGCGATTTGCCCCTGCGCTACAGCATCTTCAAGGCATTTTGCTAAACAATTTTGCCAACTGGCAAATGTAGCAATTAATTGTGGTCTAAAGCTTTCAGGTAACATGCCAATCTCCTGGCCTAAATTACCCACTAGGCAACCACGTTTAAATTGATAACGGGTCATACCGGCTTTGGCATCTGCAACAAAATGGCGGATCCGAGCCAAAGGATCATTCGACTCATCCAACAAATGCGTTTTTAGTTTCACCAAAAAATAGTCTGCATAATGTTGCAACACAACCTGACCAAACACCTCTTTACTGGCAAAGTAGTGGTAAAAAGAGCCCTTCGGCACCCCTACTTTTTTGAGAATAGGTTCAATCCCCGACGCAGCAAATCCATGCTCAGTTAATTGTTCGAGGCCACTGCGGATTAATGCAGCGCGAGTATCTGGATTTTCTCTAGAGACTTTTGGCGGTCTGCCTCTACGAGGTTTTAGTGGATTTGTATTCATACTGCTATATTAGACTGACCGTCTAGTTAAATGCAATCACCAATATCAAAAATGTGAGTGAACACAATATTTACCCACGGTTTTATCTATTTATATTGTTGTAGCCCACGTAGAGCCTGTGACGCTAAAGTAAGATGACAATTTTATTTAGTTATTATTAAAATTATTTGAACTGTAACAATTTGGTCAATGAATATTTAATTTAGCACTCATATTTAGAGTATTTTCTTGATATCAAAACACCAATTAAATCACCAATAAACCTCATTTATGGCAATAGAGAAAATCATAAACCGATCCACTTTACGATTAAGTCATACCGCCACAACTCAGTGTCAACCTAACTTCATACAATTTTACATCATATATAATAGCCTTATCACTGCACTCTGCGAATGGCCAATATAACCCTATAGGTTTATTTTTTTTGTGATTATCTTCGACTCAATACCTCGGAAAATAAGTTTAAATAGCCTCGTATAGAGTTAAACACCGAGTATTAGATTGGAAATTTAGCACTGAATCGTGTTAATATAATTAGACCACTAACTAATTGAGTGGTTTTTTTATTGCTTTTCATCCCTATTAGTTAGTATCACATGATTGATCGACACGATTTACACGCTCAGGAGGGCACAATGTCAGCAGACATTCAGACGGAAGAAAATCTCATCACACAAGTTTGGAATAAATCAGTACTCAAGCTGAAAGACGCCACACAATTACTGTGCTTATTTGCTATTTTAAGTACCTATCTCTTTGTCATGTTGAAACCTAATGGGATTCAAAATAACAAAGCGTTAGGGGGCCAGTAGTTCATGCATTACTTAACCTACGTTTCGTTAGCTATCTATTTTCTGGTCATGCTTGGCATTGGTTTGTTTGCCTATAAGCAGTCTACCAGTGACGTATCTGGATACATTCTTGGCGGCCGCAAGGTTAGCCCGCAGGTTACTGCATTATCTGCTGGCGCATCGGACATGAGTGGTTGGATGCTAATGGGTTTACCTGGGGCAATGTTTTTGGTGGGTTTCGAAACCATCTATATTGCACTGGGCTTATTAATTGGTGCTTTGGTTAACTACCTTGTCGTAGCACCTAAGCTGAGGGTATATACCGAGGTTGCAAATAACGCACTCACTATCCCTGAGTTTTTTGCTAAGCGTTTCCACGCACCTAACAGCAATGTGCGTATCATCGCGGCTGTTATTATCGTTATTTTCTTTACCCTTTATACCTCAGCGGGTTTAGTTGCTGGCGGTAAATTGTTTGTTTCAGCCTTTGATTTAAGTTACGAGTTAGGACTTGTAGTTACTTTAGGTGTCGTTGTGTCATACACCTTATTAGGTGGTTTTTTAGCGGTGAGCCTAACGGATTTTGTTCAAGGTTGTATCATGTTTGTGGCATTAGTCTTGGTACCTGTAGTGGCTTATCAAGAGTTTTCCAGCGCAGACAAAATGATGAACTTTGCTTATGAGTCTATTCCACACTTTTCTGACGGTATGCAAAACGTCACCCTATTAGGCTTAATTTCTAGCTTATCTTGGGGCCTAGGTTACTTTGGTCAACCGCACATTATTGTTCGCTTTATGGCGATTCGTTCAGTATCAGACATCAAAATTGCACGTCGAATTGGCATGAGTTGGATGACCGTCACCATTATTGGTGCACTGGCTACCGGCCTTGTGGGTATCGCTTATGCAAATAAGTTCGACATGAAGTTAAGCGACCCTGAAACCATCTTTATTGTGTTTTCTGAATTGCTTTTCCATCCGATGATCAGTGGATTCTTATTGGCAGCTATTTTAGCGGCAATTATGAGTACCATTTCATCACAGCTATTGGTGTCATCAAGCTCACTGACTGAAGATATTTATCGTGTGGTGTCTAAGAAAGAATCGACAGAACAAGAAATGGTGAAAATGGGCCGTTACGGTGTAGCAGGCGTAGCTGTAGTAGCAAGCTTGTTAGCACTTGACCGTTCAAACAGTATTTTATCTCTAGTCAGTAATGCTTGGGCAGGATTTGGTGCGGCCTTTGGTCCATTAATCTTATTTAGCCTATACAAGCATAACTTAACCCACAAAGCGGCCGTTGCCGGCATTATTTCAGGTGCTGCTACAGTGCTATTTTGGATATATGCACCCGTGCTTGCCGACGGCAAAGTGTTATCGAGCGTGATGTACGAAATGATCCCTGGCTTTATTGTCAGCAGTGTTGTCATTTGGGTGACTAGTGCTATCGATACCGATCCTTGCGAAAAAACAATTGATACCTTCCATGAAGCCGGTCGCGTATTAGCTGAGCAGAAATAACCGAGAGAATATAATGTCAACTTCACATTGGAAACGCATTGTCGTTAAAGTAGGCAGTGCACTTATTGCGCCTCATCAACAAGGTTGTAGCAGTCATTATCTATTGGGTATTGCACAATTTATAGCTACATGTCGCGCTCAAGGATGCCAAGTTGTATTGGTATCTTCAGGTTCAGTTGCCGCTGGTAGACATCGATTCCCTGAGACGGCAGAACCAAGTATTTCGCTTAAAAAAGCCATGGCTGCAGCAGGTCAGGCCGATATGATGGCCACTTGGGATAAGTTATTTGATTTCCCTTCGGCGCAGTTATTACTTACCCATGGTGATTTACGTGATCGTGAGCGTTATATCAGCATTAAAAATACTATTTTTACCCTGTTAGACAATGGCTTACTTCCCATTATCAACGAGAACGATGCTGTTACCGCTGCCAAGTTGCGTGTGGGTGATAATGACAATTTATCAGCTATGGTTGCCGCAGCAGCGGATGCAGACGCGTTAATTATCTGCTCTGACGTGAAAGGGCTTTATACCAAAAACCCTAATTTACATGAAGATGCCACGCTAATTAAGCAAGTCAGTGAAATTAATGCTGAGATTTATGCTATGGCTGGCGGCGCTACGAGCAGCGTAGGTACTGGTGGCATGTTAACCAAGATTGAAGCCGCTGAAAAAGCGATTTCACACGGAATTGAAACCATGATTGTGGATGGTTTTGACGCGGACACCTTTAACCAGCTTTTAAAAGGTCAAAACCCGGGTACGTTATTCACCCCGTATGATGTACCAATGCAAGAGCATCTGCATTGGATGACACATACCTCTCAAGTACAAGGTGAGCTCATTGTCGAAAATGACTTTAGTGCCAACCTTGAAGAACATGATACGCAACTCACCAGTGACGATGTAGTCGCCGTTAGAGGCAACTTTTCCGTCGGTGATACTGTACTAGTGCGCAAAGGCGATGGCACTAAATTGGCAAAAGCCAAATCAAATTACAGTAGTTGCTTACTTCACTTTATTTCTGATAAAGATGACCGCGAGTTTGCCAATAATGCGCAACAGAAAACCGGACCATTGATTTCAGACAAAAACATCGCCATTTTGGAGCAAATATGAGCTTGATTAAGACCTTATCTCAAAATGCCGCTATTGCAGCACAAACACTTGCAGTATTAGATGAGCAAGTTAAAAATACTATTTTATTAGACATGGCACGTGCACTTCGGGCACACAGTGATGAAATCATTAAAGCTAATCTATTAGATTTAGCCAACGCTGAAAGTGCCGATATGGGCGCGGCAATGTTAGATCGTTTAACATTAAATAATGAACGCATTGAGTCTATGGCTGCTGGGATTGAAACAGTGGCATCGCTACCTGATCCTGTGGGTATTCAACGCGACTTAGGCGACAGACCTAATGGCTTAAGCATTCGTAAAATGCGTGTTCCTTTAGGTGTGGTATGCATGATTTATGAAGCTCGTCCAAATGTGACCGCCGATGCTGGCGCACTGTGCTTCAAGTCAGGCAATGCCGTCATCCTGCGTGGCGGCAAAGAAGCGTTACATTCAAGCAAAATGATAGCCTCTATTTTACAAAAAGTGCTCGAAGTGTATCAGCTACCGCCAGCGTTAATCACAGTGATCCCAGATCCTGATCGTGCACTGATGCTCGAACTAATGCAGCAACGTGAATATATCGACGTCATTATCCCACGTGGTGGTGAAGGCCTTATTAACTTTGTCACCGACAACAGCAAAGTGCCCGTTATTCAGCACTTTAAAGGCGTATGTCATCTGTACATTGATAAAGAGGCTGATCTTGATATCGCATTATCATTACTACTTAACGGTAAAACCCAACGTACCGGTGTGTGTAATGCCCTAGAGGGACTGATTGTCCATAAAGATATTGCAGCCGAATTTTTACCAAAAGTCGCCATCGCACTGGCTGAACATAAAGTAACGATTAATGCATGTCAGCAAGCAAAATCATACTTTACGGCTTGCAATGTGATGGGTGATGACGATTTCGGTCAGGAATATTTAGACCTCGAAATTGCCATTAAGCAAGTGGATGATTTTGACGGCGCCATTAACCATATCCGTCGTTTTGGTAGCCACCATACTGAAGTGATTTGTACTCAAAATGACGTAACTGCAGCGCGGTTCCAACGCACCGTTGATGCCTCTGTAGTGATGGTGAATGCATCATCGCGCTTCTCTGATGGCAGTGAGCTGGGACTTGGCGCCGAAATTGGTATTGCCACCAGCAAACTACATGCATACGGTCCTATGGGGCTTGAGTCACTCACGACAGAAAAGTATCTAGTGAGTGGTGTTGGCCAAGTGCGCGCGTAATCTTATTTAACGTCAGTGAGTTAACACGAGCTGATTGTTATAAGCTGATTAATACAAGTTGATTAATACAAACTGATGAAAGATTCATAACGCTATAGCAGTTCTTGTTTAATCAGTTTTAATAAAAAGGTCTCTCGTTCTATCGAGAGGCCTTTTTTGTTGCTGTTTGCCATGGTGTCGAGGTTATGTTGAATCGCAACATCAATATCCATCCACACGGGCACCATGCCATTATTGATTTCATGAGCCTCAAACTGGGTTTCTCCCAGCTCGTCAGCAATATTGCACACGTAACAGTAAGACAGCATGTTCACTGACTCAAAGCCATCTCTGCGCCACGGACGATATTCTTGATACAAGCCAAACGGAATAACATCACCAATCACCTGAGCGCCGGTTTCTTCAAGTAACTCGCGAATTAAACCCTGCTTAATATGCTCACCGTCATCAACACCACCACCTGGTAATGAGTAGTCATGATAGCGCTGGGTATACAGCATCAAAATATCTTTATCACGCAACACAATCGCTCGCGCAGCTAAACGCGTTAGCATGGTCGATTGATTATTGTTGATGAAATCGACAGGCGTTTCAGGATGATAGCTAGTGGTTAAATGACGCATAGTATTTGGATTAGGACTTGGAGGTTAAATCAAAAAACGCATCATACGTTGCTAGGCACTGCGATTCAATAATCAGGGGCTTTCAATCAGCTGACCGAATGACAATATTGGATCATTGTGGCCTGCACAGGCAACCTAATCATGGTGACAAAAAACACAATCTTAAACACTTATTCCGCTTTTTGAGAATAGCAGAACGTCCATTGAACCCAATGGACCAGACTATTGATATTTTTAGCCAAGCCCCCAAAAATGGATTGTTGCTCAAGCGCTATTGGATGCTCTATTGCAAGCATGAGGAATGATGAGTATTCCAAGATATGTTATCAATTATTCAGTGGTATTTGTTTGATAATGCTTGCCGTTAATCCGCTCAATAATCTGTGTTGCGGTTAAGTCATGCACCACATTTATCACTGTTGATGCAGCATCGGTAATCGCCCCTATCACCACTAAAATCGGGATAACCTCCATTGGTAAGCCTAAGGTGGTGACAATAAAAATCTCACCTAAAAACGCCCCACCCGGTACGCCACCAATCACAAATGCAGACAACACCGAAATCAAAATGGTCAGCATAAATACATCAGTAGTGAAATCGAGTCCCAATAAAGAATAGATAAACACAATCTTTAACGCGGTAATGGCAGCGGCACCGCCTTTGTTTAAATTAACCAACAACGGCAAGCTAATCTCTGCAATTTGCTCATTTAGACCCATTTTAGCAGCGCTGCGAATGGTCACCGGTAATGTGGCTAAAGATGAACTGGTGCCTAAAGCGGTGACGGCTGGCTCAAGCATATGTTGCCAAAATTGCTTAACCCCTTTTACCCCACCACCAATCCAGGCATAGATGGTTGAACCCACTGTTAAATACAGCGCCATAGCAACAAAAAACAATCCAACCGCACGGGCAAAGGTGCCCATTAACTCAGTATCTTGGCTGGCCATGGTTGCGGCAAAATAAGCTCCTAAACCAATAGGTGCAACATACATTAATATTGAAATCACTTTCATAATAACGGTATTTAAACTGTCTAACATGCGGCTGACTTTTTGGCCGTCTTCACCAGACTGGCCAATGGCAACTCCAGCAATCACCGACATAATAATCAAGGCTAAAATATTCGACTTAGACAGCAACCCAACAAAATCATTGGTGGTTAATAAGCTGACAAAATCCATACTGCCAGAAGCTGCATCTACGGTATTGGCTAAGTCTAATGTCACCCCTTGCGCGGGATCATATGCTAACGCCAACAACACCACGCCCACAGACGGAATAATCGCCATGACAATCGACACCGCCATAATAGACACTAATATCGCACCTAATTTCTTTAAATCGGTCATGTGAGCAATAGATGACATCACGCTCACCGCGACCAATGGCACGATGATCATAAATAATAGATTGAGGAAAATTTGCCCAATAGGTTTAAGCTTAATAGCCCACTCAGGAAATAACCCGCCAAACAATCCGCCCAGCAGTAAGGCACTCAGTAAAATAATGGACGAACGATAAGCACGTAAGCTACTCAGCATATTGGATCCTAGGAGCAATAAAATAAAAAGGGTGGAATAGGCAGTAGACTCGGCCCAAAGAACGATTAACGTGTTAACAACTAACGGAAAACAGATGTAAATTGAACCCCATCAATTAGCTAGCCAATATCATTACCAACAATTGCTGTCGACCATCACTCTTTCAATGACGTAAAAACGACTTAACTTAATGGTAAAATATGACACAAAACCAATACCATACACAACTACAAACCAAATTAGTTATTTTGAAATGCTTGGACCTCAATATAGTTTTTTATTGGTTAAAATTCGTTCTCAATAAAAACGTACTCATGGCGGTGAGTGCATTGCAGCCAAGCAATCTAAGCACTAGTTGCTTAACAAAGTAATAGCTCAACAAAGAATAAAACGTTTTTTAGCCGAACCCTTCGGCTGCGTTATCGACTTTTTATGCAGTATATCTACACCCAAAAGTCTCTTCCTTATACAAATGATCAAAGCGAATTCTCATACAACACTTTTTTAGAATATAGCCGATTTTAACTATCTTTATCAGCAATACCTTATATTACTGGGATCATGACTGCCAATGAACCACCACAAAAGCTAAACATTATCAAAAATGAGTTGGTATTCAATAAGCGAGACAATGCTTCAGTAAACATTAAAACCATTTACACCACACTATCCACACTTCTGTATCGACCTGATAGCAGAAGATACAACCCACATATGTTTTATATATGAATAAGTTAACCATTAAGTCAGTGTTGAATAGGGAAACAGGCGTGTTTACAACGAGTGTAATTTGAAAGATAAGAGTTGCAACAAAAACCTCGAAGTAAGCTATTTAACACAGTGGCGGTAAATGATGTACAACATAACGGTAATGAGAGGTTTTATCGTGATGGGTAATTTGGAAGTGAATAATCGTAGTAATAACCAGTGGATGTAGGAAGCTTGCTCACTCACAAGCTTCCTAAAACCCAACTATAAGTCGATATAAATTGGCCAACCAAGTAGACCAATTAAGCCTTCTTTGTATTCCAGGCGCTCCAATCGTTCAGGAGAGGCATTTTGAATGGCCAACTCTTGATAACTACGAGAGAAATGCAGCGTGCGTAACAATGCAGCATTAAAATGCTTACCTAAATCTAAACGAATGGCATCAGCAAGCTCGTTAGGTAATTCAGCTAAGGCAGCCTTAGTTTGTTGCTCGATAAATTCGAGATCAAACCATTCATCTTTAAGTTCTACGCTAACCATACGTCGTTTAAGATCTTGACGGACTTTTTTACCGTCAAAAAATATCCGATACAACACAGCTTCTGCCAGAGTACTTTCTAGATTAATATAATCCATTGGATCAAAAGTGCCGGTAATGTAGAACTGAGCCAATAAGGCATTAATAGATTGCTGGCGATTATGCTCAGCTAATGCTTCTTGGTAGTACGCCCAGCCTTGCCATTCGTCACAATCTGGTGGACTCGATACTTGATCAAGCAACACTTTATCCACATCACCGTAAACCGATTTACCATGAAGCCTGTGTTGACTCACTTGAGTTAACATTCCCCAGCCCTTCTGGAACGACTTAACTACGCCGTCATCAGTCAATAGCAACCGAATAGCATTAGCCTGACTTTGGTCCGATAATGCCATTAAGCCAATGCTAACAATGCCAATAACATCTTGTGCGGCTTCTTCAAGCAAATGCATTTTATACTTGTTATAAAACTTATCAGCGAACTTAAGGCTCATCAAAATGGCTTTCGCTTTGATCTGTCCCAATTGATCATTACTGAGCAATTCTTCGGTTCGGCCATAAGCCAGCACCCGACTCAGATAGGGACCCTGATTTTCGTCACGTAATACCAATTGCATTTGCAGAACCCTTAATCAAGAAAGCTAAACATGTCATCAACTTCAGCATACTCGTCGGTGACCTGGTTCTTTTCTTTCGCCTGTATCACTAACTCGCTGGCAAACTGGCTGATAATTAACTGCCAGTCAGAGCCGGTGTTACGCAGCATGTTCTTAATCGCCTTTTCAACATTAGGCGCGCGATCGCGGATCAATGCTAATAAACTACGAGGGTCATCAATGCTAAGACTGTGAGCCTCTTCATCGGCTTGCCAATCTGAGTAACCCACGGTTTCTTCATCTGCTTCATCATCAAAAGTGTCGTTTATCTCATCGTCATCACTGCTGGTACCGCCTAAAATAAGCTCGATAAACGGAATCGATAGATAAAACAGCGCCGCAGGATCTTCAGCCAAACACTCTAAAATTGCAGTTTGCTTCTCTTCACTGTCTTGGATTCGAATAAGATAAGTCATAAAATCAAAAGTATGATGCATTAACTCTTCGGCATTACTTTTGATTTTCTCTTCCCAATAAAGCGGCTGCTGGCAAACAATGTCGCGGATCTGTTCTGGCGACATTAACTCAGACATAATCGATGGACACGAAATATCATGTTGGCTATTAATTTGTGTCAGCGTGACGATATCCATTTTCTCGATAACTTCAACTAACTGATCATCTGACATTGATGTCGCAATCAATTCAAATCGCTTGCTGGCCTGTTTAGGCTCAACATTTGCCAGCTCTTGTATTTCAGCGGCTGTTATTTCAATGAGACTGTTCATTCGATATCCTCATCATATTGGTCATAATAACCTTCTTCATCGCTATCATAGTCCGTGTCATCTTCATCGTTTTCATCACGTTCATGAAGACCATAAGAATCATCTTCGTCAGGCTTGGGTGCTGTATCTCCCTGAGTCTCTAACAAATACACCACGGCACAACTTTCGATAAGCAAATCTTCGTTATATTTACGTACCGCAAGCGCCAGAGGAAGATCGGCGTTATTAAACGCAATCGTCGTTTTAAATTCATCCCAGCCAGGGTGAATATTCAAGCTAATCCAATGCGCCCATTGGCGCTTTGACTCAGGTGAGAACTTAACTCTTTCATACAGCGCGACAGGTAAATATTCAGGGACTGAATCTAGCATCCCTGGGTCGGCCAACAATATCTCTCTGATTTGGCTGGTAAACTTTGCCAGTGCATTGGGCGTATCAGGGTCGTTGTAAGATTCTATATTGTCATTGGCATTATTTTTTAGCTCATTAATGCGTGAGATATTAAGATGTTTAGCCATGAGATACTCAGGAATAATATTCGTCCCACAATCCGCGCATAGCGGCTGCAGGATCGGTAACAATTACGTTGTTAAAATCATTGATAAAAGCATTTCTCTGCTTTTTATCTGACAACACTTCGTAAGCTTTTTTGACTCGTTGGAGCTGAACTGATGCTTGTTGTTTCTCATCGTCAGACGCCCCAAGTAATTTGTCTGGGTGATACTTGTTCGATAAACGTTTATAGGCTTTTTTTATGTCATCTTCTTTGGCATTGGCTCTGACGCCCAGTACGCTAAAGTGGTTAATCATAGGTATTCCTGCAGGCGATGTGGCATTGATTGCGAGATAAAAAAGTCTGTAAATAGGTAATTTTGTAACCCGTTATTATATCAACATTCACAGGCATGCAGCAAACATAAACCCAAGTTATGTTGCAATCATTTAAGACACC
Source organism: Shewanella sp. MF05956 (assembly GCF_059758055.1). Lineage (NCBI taxonomy): Bacteria > Pseudomonadati > Pseudomonadota > Gammaproteobacteria > Alteromonadales > Shewanellaceae > Shewanella > Shewanella sp. MF05956. The sequence goes on from NZ_JCAYNV010000003.1 coordinate 34,504, forward strand.
AATTTTAGGACAGCAAGCCCCCAAAAAAAAGCAGCGTTATCATTAACCACTGTGATCTTTGCTGCCGTTAAGATACCACTCGCCAAGTTGAATGATGCGATGTTAACAACATCCACGCTTATTGGAGTTTGCTAGCATGGCGTTTAACCCGTAAAACACACGCAAAAATCATCCTATTTCAATCAGGCTTACAAATTCGCGCATCGCTGCTGAGACACTGTATTTACCGGTAATAAACACGGTATTACCCGACTCAATACCTTGCAGTGGTCGGTAATGCAGATTGAATAACTGCTGAGCCGATTTTGCAATACCGCTGCTGACAATCGCATTATCAATGTATTACCTAAGCCGCATATTTTGGCTTCACAACACCAATGATAAAGCCCAGCGCAGTTAGTGCTGGGCTTTATCAATTAATTCACACAAAAAAATACCAATGCCATTTGCGATATCGCTGGCATTGGTACTAAATTGGTACTAAAGAGTCATGCCTTAATCTATTAGCAATCAAGGCTGATTTGTCGGTAACAGATTGTCGGTATCAGATATTACCAAGCAAACTTTTTGAATACGTCATCAACCGGCGTTTTTGCAACATGGTTGGTGTAGTTACTGATCACTTTTTGTGACAAGCCTAAAATAATTTCTAGCACTTGCTGCTGGCCGTAACCTGCTGCATAAAAAGCTTCAAGTTCAGCTGTCGAAATATTACCGCGGTTACGAACAATGCTTAATGTTGCATCGTGTAACGCTTGTAATTTAGCCGTTGGCATAGCGGTTTTATTACGAAGTGCTTCAGTAATGGCTGGATCAACTTTCATTGAATGGGCAATTGCAGTATGCGCTGGCACACAATAAGTACATTCGTTTTCAACATTAATGGTTTGCCATACTACGGTTAACTCTTCAGCATCAAATGATGTGTCTGAAAATAATTGATGTAACTGTTGGTATGCTTTGAGTGTGCTTGGCGACTCGGCTAACACACCATATAAATTGGCAATCATACCCATTTGCTTTTTAGCACCCTCTAAAATGGCTTTACTTTCTTGTGGTGCGCTTTCAACGGTATGGATAGTAAATGAAGTCATAATATTACCTCGGATAGATTAATAAATTTGGGCATTCTTTTTCAAACTAAGTTTTCGAATTAAGTTTTTCGAATTAAGTTTTCGAATTAAGTTTTCGAATTGAGATAACTATAGACCATACTGAACAATCGCTCAAGTTTATTTTGAGCGATTACTCAAATAATTTAATCAGCATGCCCACTAGGAGTTTTTTACCCTTAATAATCAATAGATTAAAAATTTAATCGATGTGTTTTTTAGTTTTGCTTATTGTCCGTATGCCTCAACAAACAGCCTACCCATATAAAACGTCAACGGCCATGCTGTCATTGATACTCAGTTTCAGTTCAAGATTTCAGTTAAAAAATATTTTTTACGGCTATTTAGCCAGCGATCTTTACACTTATTTAATTGAACAATTTATTGAGATTAATTATCATTACCATCAATTTCTCTTCATCATTATCACAATCTAAAAGCACAATAAAATCAGCTTTTTGTAATGTAATTTGAGCACATAATATGAACATAGTTTCAGCATTAAAATGGTTTCATAACTGGGTAGGTTTTACGGTTAGTATTACGATGCTAATTGTACTCACGACAGGGGTTTATTTAGGCAGCGTTGATTTATTAAAACGCACAGATAATTTAGGCCAAACATTTGCACCAATGACACTGGAGCAAAAAGCCAATACGGTCACTGCCGTTTTTGAACGCTATCCAGAAATGAGCTCGGTGCGGTTCCCCACTGAACACACGCCTTATGTTCAAGCAAGTGCACGCGGTAAGGCCATTGCCTTAGATAACGAACTAAACGAACTGGCAAGCCGCTCTTCATTCGATTTACCTTTTTATGAAACCGCCTTCTGGTTACATCGTAATTTTTTAATCGAAAACGGCGGCAAGTACATCAATGCCTGGGCTTCTTTGGCTGGCGGTATTGTGACTTTAATCGGAATGTATTTATGGTGGCGAGTACGTAATGGTTTTCGTTTAAAACAAACGTTACCTAAAAACACCCGTTCAAGCAGTTTGCTTAAAAGCCATATTCAGTTAGGGCTGTTTATCTCAATACCGTTATTTATATTGTGTGTGAGTGGTTTTTTAATTACCTACAATAGCTTATGGACTGGGGCGCTAAATCAAAAACCTGTTGCCCAGTCGTTTCCGATAAGCCAGGGCAATAATTGGTTAAGCCAACTCACCAGTGCTCAACAAGTGTGGCCAAATGCGGAGTTAGTTTCGGTAAGCAAACCGCGCTCAAAACCGGGTAAGAAACCGCAGTCTGATAGCCATAAACCAGTAGCACAGATATTTTCGATTCAATTCGATGAGCATCCGGGCGTATGGTTACGAGAAGCAGATCGGATCAGCATTAACCATACTACAGGCGTTATCGAATCTGCATTAACCCACAGCGACAGACCGATATCGGGCAGAATAACCAGCTTTGTTCGCCCACTCCACGATGGATTGAATATGCCAGCCAGTTATGTGGCATTGATTACATTGGTGTCATTGATTGGCACGGGCATATTATCGTTCAGTCTCGTCACATTTTGTCGCCGCACATTTGGTCGCAAAACGAAAAAAACCACTTAGCTGGATATTAGATATAACGTAAACCGCCAATACAGTGTGAAATATTTCGCACGGTATTGGCGGTTTACGGCGCATTAACATAGCTAGACCCCGTATAAGGTCACCACGACTGCACCGCCTAAACCAACATTATGTTGCAGTGCTAGCCTCGCGTTATCAACTTGTCGCTTACCTGCTTGCCCGCGCAAATGCCAGGTTAGTTCGGTACATTGCGCAAGCCCCGTTGCCCCGATGGGATGCCCTTTTGACATCAAACCACCCGATGGCCCAATCACATATCGTCCGCCATAAGTATTGTCTCCATCGGCAATAAACGCTCCCGCACCACCTTCAGGGCAAAGCCCTAGGGCTTCATAAGTGATCACTTCATTTGGGGTAAAGCAATCATGCAGTTCAATCACATCAATATCTCTTGGGCCAATTCCGGCATCGCAATACACTTGTTCTGCCGCTTGTTGGCTCATGGCTTTACCTACAGCGTTAATAGGATCTTGCCACGAAAGTTCGGTGTCAGTGGCCATCGCTTGCGCAATAATTTTTACTTTAGATACGATGCCATGTTGGCGGGCAAATTTTTCACTGCACACAATCGTCGCAGCGGCGCCACAAGTCGGCGGACACGCCATTAAACGTGTGAGGTACTTGTCGTATATGATTTTATCGTCGAGCACTTGCTGATAAGTTAATGGCGAAGAAAACATCGAGTACGGATTATTAATGGCATGCCTACGTGACTTCTCGGCCACCTTAGCAAAGATATCTGCGCCTACATGGTATTTATCCATGTAATGACGCCCTGCCGCACCAAAAGCACGTAACGCAATAGGGCCTTGTGGTGCATTGAACTGTTGCAATACGGGATCGAGTCGTTCGAATGGACTTTCTCTGTCTTCCCAGTGTGAGCCTAATGCGCCGGGCTGCATTTCTTCAAACCCAAACGCTAATGCACACTCTACCTGACCCGATAGCACCGCCTGACGAGCCAAAAACAGTGCAGTAGAACCACTCGAACAATTGTTATTCACATTAATAATTGGAATACCGCTTTGTATCACATCGTAAAAGGCATGTTGCGCGCAAGTGCTGTCACCATAGATATAAGCGCCATACGCCTGGCCAATTGTCTTAGCATGTAAACCCGCATCGGCTAATGCTAACTTAATGGCCTCAGCAGCCATCACCCGATACGGCGGTTGTTGGCCCGGTTTACAAAATGGGATCATGCCCACCCCAGCGACTCTTACTGTTGTCATAAAGTTCCTATTACACCATTTAATTGCATCGGCCAACGATTTAAATATCGCTTAGATATACACAAGGTTATCCCAATAATAGCGGTTAATGTAAGGTTAATTAAATCGACACTGCGATGCACCAAAGTAAAGCGGGAGCGCACCAGCATGATACATCATCAATACTTTTCACTGTTTCAAGGCGCTTTTTTAGCATAATCAAGTTTATTGATTGCACAAACACTGAGCATAACCTAAAACATTTCAGCAACATTTTCAGCAATTTGCACCATAAGAGACCGCCATATTGTAATTGAACTATAAAAACGGAATGGCTTTTGCTTTATAAACGCATGAATTTCCAAAGAGAATCGGTATATGGCAATTGAAATGAACAATATTAGTAATGCAATTGGGGTTATTGCACAAAGTGCAGACACGGTGTTTATCTTACTTGGTGCAATCATGGTATTAGCCATGCACGCTGGCTTTGCATTTTTAGAAGTCGGTACCGTCAGACACAAAAATCAGGTTAATGCCCTAGTTAAAATTCTAACGGACTTTGCTTTTTCAGCCATTGCCTACTTTGTCATTGGTTATCAAATCGCTTACGGCAGCCACTTTTTTGTCAGTGCTGAAACACTTGGAGCTGATAACGGCTATCAGTTAGTCAAATTCTTCTTCTTACTCACTTTTGCTGCCGCGATCCCAGCCATTGTTTCTGGCGGTATTGCCGAGCGCGGTAGCTTTAGGCCGTTCTTATTTGCCTCGGCTATGATAGTGGCTTTTGTATACCCGCTATTTGAAGGCATTATTTGGAATGGTAACTACGGCTTTCAAGCCTGGTTAGAAAATCAATTTGGCGCGCAATTTCATGATTTTGCCGGTTCAGTGGTCGTACACGCTATGGGCGGCTGGCTTGCATTAGTGGCGATTTATTTACTCGGCGCTCGCCGTGGCCGTAAACCCGGTATTGCATTCGCCCCGTCTAACATTCCCTTTTTAGCACTTGGCTCATGGATACTCATTGTCGGTTGGTTTGGCTTTAACGTGATGTCAGCACAAACACTCGATGGCATTAGCGGTTTAGTCGCGGTGAATAGTTTAATGGCCATGGTCGGCGGCACGGTTATCGCGTTGATTGTGGGTAAAAATGACCCAGGATTTATTCATAACGGCCCCTTAGCAGGCTTAGTTGCCGTATGTGCGGGTTCTGATTTAATGCACCCTGTTGGCGCATTTGTTGTCGGCGGTGTCGCGGGCGGTTTATTTGTGTGGGTGTACACTAAATTACAACGCAGCAGCACAATAGATGACGTACTAGGTGTATGGCCACTTCACGGTTTATGTGGTGTGTGGGGCGGTATTGCAGCCGGTATTTTTGGCCAGCAAGCATTGGGCGGCCTCGGTGGGGTGAGCATTATGTCGCAGCTTATTGGCAGTGTGGTCGGTGTGATTGTTGCCTTAGTTGGCGGTCTTATTGTTTACGGTATCGTCAATAAAGTATCCAGCTTACGCTTAAGCCAGGAAGATGAGTTTATTGGCGCCGACTTAGCCATCCATAAAATTGGCTCAACCAACTCAGACAAGTAATACACTTACCGTACGCTAAATGATGAAATAACTGCATCATAACCATTAAAAAGGCAGAATAGATATTCTGCCTTTTTGTTTAAACGGTATTAATCTTGATTTGACCTAGGGTGATCAGTGCTTAGACTTAACCCCATTCTTAACCATATCTTGACCCGTTTCAAAAATTTCAGGTGTCACCCAGCGGCCAAGTAAAAGCTTATGGTTATCACCAAATACCGCAACAAAATGACGACCATCAGCTTTACTGGTTGCCATACCTACACCAGCAACGCCTTCTAAACCTAAACCACCCTTTTCAACTAACACTAAAAAGCGCTCTAAATCAGCCAAATTATCAATCACAGCATTTTCAATATTCATTTCACTTCCTAACAACTTTATATCAGAACTTGGACGTTACTTTAGCGCATTAAACCACAATAATCTTCTCTTTATCCGCGGAGGTTTCACTCTTAACATCACTTTTCTCTTTCGTGATTATCTAAGTTAAAAGTGTAACGTGAGATCAATTAACTGCGCATCATCATCGTATGAATCAAAATTAATCGACAACATTACCCCCCCTTTTGTCAGCATGATGTTATCAAAATTATCCTCTGCATTTGGGTATCGCGCTAACAATTCGGACTTAATAGTGGGCAAGTTGTAACTAGCAAGCACTGCATTAAATTCACTCATCGTTTGCTTGCCCAACATGGACTCAGTAATTTTGATTGAGTTAACGACACCTTGGCGGTCAAATCCCAATAATACATTACTATTCACCAGCACTTTGGGGCCGCTGTCTGTCAATTGGATTTGATTGATAAGCTGTTGTGATTGTAGGGTATAAGCTTGCTTAGATGTTAATGTCAGCAATGTTGCGATATCAATATCGTCAAAATTACCCAATTTAACGTGATGCTCATCGGTTACTGTTAATGGCATAATGGCAAAACTGTTAAGCCGAGAAATAGCCGCATTATCTAGACTTTCATTATAGTCTTCAAAGGTTAATAACAAGCGGCTATTTTTACCTGCCACACTGTAAACATCACCTTGCTTTTTAAGCGCTAAATGCGATTTCACACTGGAAAGCTCATCACCTTGATGTACCTGGTTCGCAATCACCCAATTATCGCTATCATAGTTTTCGCTTAAGGCAATTTGGTTTTGACCATGACCATTTAACAGACCTAAATTCTGGGTAATCATTGCGACACGACTGTCTTTAATCACAAACCATAAACTGCGCCCGTAACCAAAAACGGCTGCACCATTGTCGAGTTGCAATTGAATACTGTGAGGGCCTAATGCAGGTAATAAATCATCAACCGAATCACCAATGTGTATGCCATAAGCACTGTCGGTTGTAATAAGCGCATCAGGTGCTTGATGTTTTTGCGCTTGCTTTAATACATTGCCCTCGTTTGGCATTGTCAACTTAACGGTGGTTTGGGTATACGAAACAGCTTTACCCTTACTGTTATAAGGTGTGGGGTCGCTGCTAAGCTGTGTATCGTCACACAAGTTAACGTATTGCACAGTGGTAATCACATGGATTTGTTGGGTGTTCGACTTAACTCGGCTACTGTCATCTTGCAAGTCAATACTTCGATCAATTCCGCCTACCGTTAATCTATCAACAATAACCGCATCAACTCCTGCTGCTGCGGCTTTGCGCTGTATTTCCACCAAGGCTTGTTGAACATAAACATCACGATGGGATAGCACACCATCATTAGACGATTCCAGCAAGTTTGGGTCAATATCGTAGACCATTTTATCATTGGCAGTATCGATAGTTTTCGGTGTACAAAGTGGGTAAAAATCTAAAATTGGCGGTAGCTCATTGGCGTTAATAACAGGGCTTAACATTGCACAGCTGAGCAAAAAAAGTGAAGATTTCATTTATCGTCCTTGAGTGTCTAAGATTTTGTTTTTACATATTATTAACACTTAATTGTATTCACTACACTAATGTAAAATGCAATCACAGTAAACCCATAGCTTGCTAGGCGCTAAAACAGCGTAAACGATTAACGCTTATGGTCACTCTATTGCGATAAGTAAACACTGCCCCAATGGGTACTGACTCAATTAATAAAGTGCACCCAATACATGAGTAATGACCCACACCTCACTTTTATTGACTTGCTGTAGATATCCACGCTATCTGCACAATTTTTACACTTTTGTTCTCTAACATACTGTTAACGAGATTATTTCAATTAATCGTATCACTCAGCATAAGCAAATGTTAGGAGAATCTGATGGTGACCAGTAATCATTTATACCCAATCAATAGGTTGTTTAACCGGCCGATTACGTTGTTATTTGCACTCACACTCAGTAGCTTATTATTACTGACAGGTTGTGGTGAAAGCGACAGTACAACTGATGCCGTAGAAACAGTAACAAGTACCGACACCACCGAAACCGATACCACGACAACTGAAGTCACCGACGCTGATTTTGAAGCGACCGATTGGACTGACGAAACTCACAGTAAAAATGTCGACCCTAACTTTGATGAAGTATTTAATGATACTGAAGTCAAACGACTCGATATCGTTGTCACCGAAGAGCGTTGGCAGAGCATGTTAGATGATATGACGGCTACCTATGGTGAGTTTGGAAGAACCACTTCAAATGGATTAACCGATACTGAAGAAGACCAAATATTTGTCCCCGCTGAGGTCTTTTATAATGGGATTGAATGGTATCGCGTTGGCATCCGCTTTAAAGGAAACTCGTCACTACAAACCAGTTGGCAGCAAGGCATTTTAAAACTGGCTTTCAAACTCGACTTTGATGAGTATGAAGATGATTACCCGCAAATTAAAAACCAACGTTTTTACGGTTTCAAAAAATTTAGCCTAAAAAATAACTATGACGACGAATCTTTATTGCGTGAAAAAGTCGCTGCTGATGTGTTTAAAGACGCCGGATTGGCGGTATCACACACCGGATTTTATACTTTATACGTTGACCATGGAGGCGGCCCTGAATATTTTGGTTTATATACGCTTGTAGAAGAAATTGATGACACGGTAATCGATACACAATTTTCTAGCGACAAAGGTAACTTATACAAACCCGAAGATGATGGTGCAATGTTTGTTGAGGGTTCGTTTAACCAAACAGACTTTGAGAAAAAAACCAATGAAGACGACGAAGATTGGTCAGACATTGAAGCTCTATTTGCCACCTTGCATGACGATACTCGCACCACAGATCCAGAAACATGGCGAGCGAATCTAGAAGCGGTATTTGATGTTGATGTATTTTTAAAATACTTAGCCGTTAATGGCATCATTCAAAACTGGGATACTTACGGCTTAATGCCACACAACTATTATTTATATAACGATCCTGACACATCAAAGCTCACCTGGATCCCTTGGGATAATAACGAAGCATTGCAAGACGGTAAGCAAGGTGGTGCATTAGCATTAGACTTCTCGGACCTCAACTCAAGCAGCTGGCCACTCATCTCTAAGCTATACGCAGATGATGTATATCGTGACCGTTATAACGAGTATCTACTTGAGGTGATTAGTGATGCATTTGAAACCAATAAGATGCAAGCAAGCTACAATGCTTACTCAGCACTTATTGAACCCTATGCGACTACTGAAGTATCGGGTTATAGCTTCCTAGAAAGCAGCAGTGATTTTTATCGCGCTGTTGATGCGTTGTTACAGCACGCTGAAGATAGAGCAACTGCTGTTGATACTTATTTAAATAAGCAATAATTACGGTAAGCAAGCTGACAGCAGCACCGCTGACAAAAAACAAAAAGCGAACCCAGTTAGGTTCGCTTTTTTTATTATGTTAATCGTTTATCTGTCTAAACGTTACAAACCCGCTTTGATTTTACGCGCTTGATGCAGCTTTTTATAACTTTCAATTAAACGTAAATGTGGGTCAATACCTTCAAGCTTAATGCTGGTTTTCGTTAGGCCATAAAAACGCACCGTGCCATTAACCGAGCCCACCACGTTGTCTATTACTTCCTGACCAAACATACGGGTAAAGTTACCGATAAAGTGCTCAAGCTCTAAGTCTTCATCTAAAGTCACTTCAAGCACGGCATTGACTGCTTGATAAAACAAACGGCGCTGCACTGTGTTGTCGTTAAACTGCAAAAACTCTTCAACTAACTCTAACGCATCTTCATGTTCACCAAGAGCAAGATAAATCAAAATCTTTAACTCGATAATGGTTAACTGGCCCCAAACGGTGTTTTCATCAAACACGATGCCAATCAATGTCGGGATATCGGTTTGATTATCTAATTGGCTTTCTTCTAAACGATTAACAAGCTTAGATAAGGCTTTAGTGCTTAATGAGTGCAGATTTAAAATGTCTTCGCGGTAGTTAAGTGATTTGTTGGTGTTATCCCAAATCAAATCATCAACCGGATACACTTCAGAGTAATCAGGCACTAAAATACGACATGCTGATGCACCTAAATCAGTAAACTCAGCAATGTACACTTCGCGGCCCATGTCTTCTAAAATGCCAAACAGCGCCTTAGCTTCTTGCTCGTTAGTGCCGCTAAAGTCCCATTCGCAAAATTCATAATCAAATTTGCTACTAAAGAAACGCCAGGAAATAACCCCAGTAGAATCAATAAAGTGCTCAACAAAGTTTTCTGGTTCGGTCACAGCCATGCTATTAAATGTAGGCTTTGGCACATCATTTAAGCCTTCAAAGCTACGGCCCTGTAATAACTCAGTTAAGCTACGTTCTAAAGCCACTTCAAAACTTGGGTGTGCACCAAACGAGGCAAATACACCGCCAGTACGTGGGTTCATTAAGGTGACACACATTACCGGGAATTGACCGCCTAATGACGCGTCTTTCACCACAACAGGGAAGCCCTGCTCTTCTAGGCCTTTGATACCCGCTAAAATACTTGGGTACTTCTCTAATACCGCCATTGGCACGTCTGGCAGTACAATTTCTTGCTCAATAATTTGACGTTTTACTGCACGTTCAAAAATTTCAGACAAACACTGAACATGGGCTTCTTGCAAGTTATTACCTGCACTCATACCATTACTTAAGAACAAGTTTTCAATCAAGTTAGACGGGAAGTACACCGTTTCACCGTCAGATTGGCGCGTGTAAGGAATAGCACAAATACCGCGAGCTTTATTGCCCGAGTTAGTATCAATTAAGTGCGAGCCACATAACTCTTCATCTGGGTTATAGATGTCTAGGCAATATTCATCTAATAATCCCGTAGGCAGCGCATCATCATCTTCAAGCGCAAACCATTTTTCATTTGGATAATGGACAAATTCGCTATTGGCGATCTCGTCACCAAAGAATTGATCATTATAGAAAAAGTTATTATTTAAACGCTCAATAAACTCGCCTAAAGCAGAACATAAGGCGCTCTCTTTAGTTGCACCTTTGCCATTGGTAAAGCACATCGGTGATGCGGCATCACGAATGTGCAAAGACCATACGTTAGGTACAATATTTCGCCATGATGAGATTTCAATCTTCATCCCAAGGTCAGCTAATAAGCCCGTCATGTTTTGAATGGTTTGTTCAAGCGGTAAGTCTTTACCTAAAATAAAGGTATTGCTATCACCATCGGGTTGGCCCATTAACATCGCATTGGCGTCTGAAGCGAGATTTTCAACGGTTTCGATTTTAAACTCAGGGCCAGTTTGTACCACTTTTTTAACGGTACAACGATCAATAGAACGTAAAATACCTTCACGATCTTTAGCCGAAATATCATCAGGTAATTCAACCTGAATTTGGAATATTTGGTTATAGCGATCTTCAGGATCTACAATATTGTTTTGCGACAGTCTGATGTGCTCAGTTGAAATATCACGAGCCTTACAGTACACCTTGATAAAGTAAGCAGCACAAAGTGCAGACGATGCTAAGAAATAATCAAAAGGACTAGGGGCTGAGCCATCACCTTTATAGCGGATCGGTTGGTCTGCCGTAACGGTAAAGTCGTCAAATTTGGCTTCGAGTCTCAAGTTATCGAGAAAGTTTACTTTGATTTCCATTGAATATTTCCACAGTCGTGCGCAGCCAAACGGCCAGCTTGTCTAATTACCGTGAATTATCGGTGTTTTTGCCCCATTAGTCTTGGGTTAATTACCTAAAAGAATACAATTTAACTTATTAAGCCCCAAAAAGTGTCGAATGAGACAAATCAAAATTGATCAGATATAGATGTTACACGGCATATATTAAACGGTTTCAGAAACGTAAGATGAACAACCAGCTATATTAACTGAGCAGCCTAAATGCAAAAAAGCCTAGAAAGGTAGCTCTCTCTAGACGATTTATGAGTATGACAATATTTGCAGTTATGGTTTAAGAATCAACACAGTTAGCGAATCGTGACATTTCTGCCAAAATATTCTTCAGCTTCATACTTCTCAATCACTTTTTCGAGTGATTCACTGTTATTATCCATCACCAACTTATGTGAAATCGCACTCAGTGAAATCAAGATATCCTTACATTCAATCCGCGCTTTCATCACCGAGCCAGAAGCGGTTCTGAGCACTTGAGAGATCAATTCATGGTTCTTGCCTATCAAGGCTAAGATAAAGTGAACCATCACTTCAGAACACAAATCTTTGTCTTCAATTTTACTCGGTCTAACGACTTTTTCTAAGTAGTCTTCTTCTTTGCCAGCAGGAACAAATCGCTGAACCCAGTAAAAATAGTCTTCATCATAAATAATAGACTGAATCGGTTTCATGAATTTTTCATCTGCTGAAATTTTCTGAAACAGTTCTTTTTTAAGCTCATCAGTCACGTCAACCAGCTCTTCACCGTATTCATTATTAAGTAAGGTGACAACCGCTTGTAACTCTTTAAGCAGTGACACATTACCCGATGTCATTTGATTGTATGCATCACCCACTTCATCAATATTACGCTGGAACACACCAATGTACTTATCGCCCTCTTCAATCGCATCAAGCAACGGTATTAAGCTATAACGTCTCACCTGGATGAGCTCATAAAATTGACCTAGCTCTAAACGAATGGCTTGTAGGCGGTCGATGGCTTTCACTAAAAAGTTCTCGTCTCGTTTAAGTGCCGCATTTAAACGAGTAAAGTCTAATTGGTCATTAACTTTACGCACCCGGTTATCAATCATATTTTCAAAGGATTGCGTTTCATTAATCAATACGGAAAACTTATCTTCCATCTCAAACAGTACATCTTGGACTTTTTTAAGACTGGTCGATCTCACTTGTTGATTAATACCACGGGCTTTTTCAGCTTCCGCTTGCTTCTTTTCTCGTATAACCCAAGTAATCGCAGCGCCAACAATCGTCAGGCTGGTCGCCATGTCAAAACCAAGCTGAACATTAGTAAACCATGGACTCATTTTTTTCCCTTAAATGTCATTTATTTATCGTGTCATTAACAGTAATAACGGATCCCATACTGAATGTCACCCGATTCAATATGAAAAGGCTGTATAAATCACACAATAATGTTACAAAAAGTGATTAAAACTACACAATGACTGCAAGTGATATTTTTTAAAAGCTATTTAAATCAATATATTAACAACTAATTTGCATTAAAAACCTGTTGTATCGATTAAGTAATAATCAGTGCTGTATTATCACTTTATTACTGCTATTTATCTAAAAATAGATTAGCGAACCTAAAAGCAGCTAATGAAAAAAAATGAAGGATTAGCAATACAATTCATTCCAAATTGGCATCAGAAATACATGTAGCACAGCAAATAGCACAAATTAATGCACAATCATTAATAACAAAAAAGACAATAGAAAATGAGGATGTGCGTAAAAGCAGAATCGTTAATTGAATAAGGTGTACAACACCATTTTTGAAGTATTAAAGGCCGCACGTTTGCTATTTATGGCAGATTTCAGCTTCACGCATTACTAACAAAAATGTCAGATACATTTTGGTCGGTAGAGACAACATCATGCCAAAAGCGACACACATTGCACTGATGATAATGCCGTTAACAGCCATCGCTTCAATCGCATCACTAAAATTATGCAGATATATGCCTAATGAAATTAGACTAATACCAGTAAAAATGCAGACTTTTAGGCATACCATTAACTTTTCATCCGTCATTGCTGGCCCCTATAAAATTAGCATTAAGTACGACTAATATAATGGCGTGTTTTAGACAAATTGGCGTTGATGTAGATCAATATAGAAGTGCGAGGAAAAGAAAATGGAATAGTCACGGGGTGAGCCAACTCGACAAGGAGTAAACTCATAAGGTTTTTGATTATGTTAAACGCAGACAAAAAACAGGCAAAAAAAAGCGCAAACAGTCGCTAGACTATTTGCGCTATCTTACAAAGTAAGAGTTACTCAGCTACTACGTTAGCAGCTTGAGGGCCTTTCTGGCCTTGCTCAACTTCGAAAGATACTTTTTGGCCTTCAGCTAAAGTTTTGAAACCTTCTGAAGTGATTGAACGGAAGTGAACGAACACGTCAGCGCCGCCGTTATCAGGAGTGATAAAACCAAAACCTTTATCTTCGTTGAACCATTTTACTAAACCAGTAGTTTTAGACATGTTATGTCCCTTATATATTTAAATTAATCAATCTGTCGCGAAAATGCGATGCGCTCAAGCTTGAATTATTGAATGGCACTATGAAGCTAAGGGAAACACAGAGGATAACAACGATAACGAAGAGATTCTAAGGCTTTCTTTTTACTTGGTGTTCATTAATAACTCTGAATGTCAGAGCGAGGTAGATACTACATGAGTTTTAAATATTGTAAAGCATTTCTTTTAACTTCCATGATAATAATATATCTCACACAATTCTGTAGGTCTTAGAATCGCGCTGAAACGGTCAACACCCTACCCAGCGATTTAAACAATACCCAACACGATAATCGACAAAGCAATCTACACAACTATTTCACTGAAATCTAACCATATATTTCACTACAATCTAACCATATGTTCCAGCAGCGGCTGTACGAAAGTCTTGACGACAAGCTCTACACTTCAGCATTAAAACGGGCTATGCGAGCTTCAGCAATACTGCATTGAGTCAGTTGCATTAACTCCCCTAATGTAATGCCAGGGGTTTCAGTGATTAATCGCGTTAATTTAGTGTCAAGCGGTTCTAATTTGTCAGCATGTTCAAGAAGCGCCGTGGTAATTTTTTGAATAAGATAACGCCAACCATCATCATCTAGAGCACGTAAATCGATGGTAAAAGCTTGAATGTTGAGCGCCTCACCAATCAATGCCCAATTGCGAGAGCGACGGACACGTTTAAGCTCACATTGATATTGCAATGCTATCGGCTTCGCTTGCTTGGTTTTTTCACTACCTATACGATGAATTAACGAAGGTAATCGAATCGTGATGTCATCATTTATGCCAGCCAATACATCCGCCTCTAATGTCGAAATAATCTAAAATCAGTAAAATCATAATGTATTTAACAAAAAACATTAATACCAATTCCATTAATTATCTGGTCATTCAGCGGGAGTTCTGTGTCTTCTAGGCAAGTAATAGAATTGTAGGCATAGTTATTCTACGTCAAAATGCTATTAAGCAGCATAGAAGGCACAGAAACCCGCCTTGCAGGAGACACTCAGACCGTTCATTTCTTTGTTGCATTGTCTTAGAAGGGAATAACCATTATTTCAACAATGCGCCTCAAACTGAACAATCTGAGTGACTCTGATTGGTCACATAATTAATAGAATTGGTATAATAGGCAAGCTTGCCACAAGCAGTACTTCACATAAAACATATCATTACCGATTTAAGATTATTTATGCGTTATAATGCTGCTCAAATAATCTCGACCTTATAGAACCTCTTCAACATCAAACACATGACCAGCATGATATGCATCAGTGAAATTAATCGTTGAATAAATAGATGAATCAATAGAGTTACCTCATGAGCCCAGAACGTTTTGCCCGAATAAATCAAATGCTAGATAACCGCCAGGTAGACCTCACAATCTGCCTTGATAAAGTGCATATGACCAATAATATTGCCGCGGTTATTCGCTCAGCCGACTGTGTGGGTATCCACCAAATTCATGCGGTGTGGCCCGATATTGATATGCGGGTGTCAGGGAACACAGCCTCTGGTAGCCAGCAATGGGTGAGTACGGTTAAACATTACACCTTTGATGAAGCTCTCCAAGCGTTTAAAAAGCAAAACATGCAGGTATTAACCACTACGTTTTCTGACTCTGCCGTTGATTTTCGCGAGATTGATTACACGCAGCCCACAGTGATTGTCATGGGCAATGAACGTGATGGTGTGAGCGACGAAGCTATTGCAGCAGCAGATCAGCATATTATTATTCCAATGCGCGGCATGGTGCAATCTCTCAACGTCTCTGTTGCATCGGCATTAGTGATGTATGAAGCCCAGCGTCAACGTGAAGTCGCCAATATGTACGGCACCCGTAAACTTGATGCAGCTTATTGCCAAACCATGTTATTTGAACAAGGTCATCCCATTTACGCCAAAGCCTGTCGGCGCAAACAAATTCCCTATCCAGCCATTGATGATCAAGGCCAAATTGTTGCTAACAAAGAATGGTGGGACAGAATGCGTGCACCCGATCCAGAAGCCTTAATAGTATAAACACTAAGGTAAAAAACCGTAACTCATGTTGGTGGCTAATCACATTAGTCACCTCGTGTTTGTGAACAAACTCTGCAGTTATCTCTTCAAGCTATTCTGCTTAGAGCATAAAAGATCAATCTAGCGTCAAGCAGTACTAACAAGCATTGCGCTTTTTACCAAAACCTTTTGCCATAAAGCGCGCGCTACTTTTCACCACGAGTTTGCCTGCAACATAAAGTTCGCCCTCAACTTTATATAATGGATAGCGGGATGAGATAATTTTACCTTTAATTAAAATCTCACTGTTTACAGGGACTTCATGCAAATAACGAATATTCATATCAGCCGTAACAGCTTCTATATTTTGCTGAAAAAGGGCCTGACACATGCCGCTATCAAGTAGTGCTGATAAAAATCCACCGTGCAAAATCCCTTGATACCCCTGTTGATGAATCGACCCTTTGGCGCGAGCCCATACTTGCTGATCTGCAGTGCTATAAAATTGCAAATGCAATCCTAATAAAGGCTGCGTACCACATAACATACAATGCTGATGACTCGATGGTCTCACCACTTCAAATAACTCAACGGTACAAATAGCCGCAAAATGTAACGTTAACTGGGCAAGTAACAATGCTTTTTCAGACTGATGCTGGAGACTCATAACATTCCTAAAAAATATAAATAAACCGTTATTGGCATATGCCATTTATTGATTTAGAATATCACATCAATATCGAATTGCGAACGTGAATGGGCCTCATAAACGTGATGTCTAAGGTAATAATGATAATGCAATGTCGTGCCATGGTAACGATTGAAATAATCGACACTATATAAAACTAAGCTCGTGATAAACGGATGATACTTGTTCTTCTAGCTGGAATGGCTATCCACACATAATGAGTAATGGCCTGCGCATCATGACGAAAATAAGCCGCCATACACCTAAGCCATTACAATGAAAAGAGACTAACGATAGAGGGCTACCACAATGGAATTTTTGATGACGTTTATGGTGTTTATACTCTTTTTTGCCGTGATGGCATTAGGGATATTGTTAGGCCGAAAGCCCATTCAAGGCAGCTGCGCCGGACTCGCCAATGTAGGGATAGAAAAGAGCTGCGATTGTGAAGTTACCTGCGAAGACCATAAAATACTTTATCAAATACAAGAACCTGTTAAAAAATAAACGCTCGCGGTTTTATGTTACACAACCTAAAACCGTTATTTTACGGATTCAACATATTTCATCAAATTGATGTACGAATCAACGTAATAGGTATCGCGATTATCGGCTAAAAACGTTAATAACTCAGCGTGAGCTTCCGATGAAACAGATAAATAATCTCCTCCAACGCCATGAAATATAATGTTTACCAATAACGTGTCCGCAGGAATATTACGAATATAATCGATCAGCGTTTTGCCATTTTGACCTTCGGGATACAGTATTAGTGAAAATCGAGCATCATCCCCTTGACCTTTCACCGCAGTAAATAAGTCATGAAGCTGACTCAGGTATTGTTCACTACTCTGCGAATCTGCACCTATAACTGTATCACCGCAAGGCACCGTATAAGTACGCTCAGATTGACCATCAATGGCTTTTAAAAAAGTATTAGCTACGTTTAACTCTTCAATCATCTGCGTCACGCTGTAATGATCAAGATCATGATGCGCCGCGACCCAATCTCGGTTCGGTAGTGACCCTCGACAGGGATGGTAAACACTATGATTACCAAGCTCATGGCCACTACTCGCTACCGCGCGCCACTCATCTAATCGTGAATTCATCACAGGGGAGTTTACCACCACATAAAAAGACCCTTTGAAGTGATATTTATCCAGCGCAGGAACAACATTATCCAATTGGCTATTAAGCGCATCATCATAAGACAGGCTAACCGCTAACTTGCTTCCGCCAGGCCAAGTAAAGGTATCGCCTACCGTATTAGCTGCAGTTATCGTGTCTGCTTGACTTGATAATGAAACAAGCACTACGACAATCAAAGCGAACAATTTAATCATAACTATTTATTATCCCTAAATTATAGCCACTAAATTATCATCCCTAAGAGTCACGTTAACTGACCCTTTTTTTAACAATACCATTATGTGTTAAGTCTCACTCGCTGAAAAATACAATCGTTTTAGACTGGCACGTACCGTGAGCTTTTATCCTATCGACAATAGCGATTATAAGGTAGCCGTTTTGTTGCGTAATAGAACCAATGGGTTATGCATTGCTCCAAGCCTTGTTTAAACAACATAAATCCAATGATTGTATATTGGCGATAAACTATTTAGGATCGGCTCATCTGATCGCCAATATGAATCAATATCATGACCACTGAGCTTTATTTTATCTTCGACTCACACTGCCCCTGGAGCTACGCCACGACTCCGTTGGTGAATGCACTGCAACAAGCCTATCCAGACATGACAGTACATTTACTGCACAGTGCGCATTACATTGGTAAAGACAGTGCCGGCGAAGAGCAAATGCAAGCGGCAGCCAAAGCCAGTGGCCTTAAATTTGGACGTGAGCATATTCGTTATGTAAACAGCCCAAAAAACTCAATAAAAACAGCAAACTTTATGGCTTGGATGCAAGACAAGCAAGCCAGTAAACAATTACCAGTGCTTAATGCCATTCAAGCTGCGCATTTTATTGAAGGCAATCCATTTAACAATAAACACGACTTTAACGACATCGTCGAAAAGTTTAAGTTATCGCCGACCAATAAAGTGTTTAAAGACGAGCTGAGTACCGACGCTGAATACATTTTAGAAGCCATTGAAGAGATACAGCAATCCATCGGCACCACGAGCTTTCCGGCATTAATTATGACCGTTAATGATAATGCCATCTTCATCGACCACTCTAAATACCTCAAAAATCCACAAGAGGTGGTTGCTGCGGTAGAGCAAGAGATCGCAGCGATCAAACAGTCAAAACATTAATCGCACTCATCACAGTTAAAATGAGTTAAACAGCGCATAACAAAAAACCACGGTATTAACCGTGGTTTTTATATATGTAACACTCAATCGTGTTAACTTACACTTTGTACTTGGGATGCCAGTAACCAAAGTGCTAGCGCAAAAAATATCACGCCCATAAACTTGTTTTGATAAGTACGAAACTTAGCATTATTGAGTAATGACTTACCCAAACTCCCCACTAAAACCACCAGCAATAAATTAAACGCCAGTCCCATCACATTCAGTAATAGCCCTAACGCCAACATTTGCTCACCAGAACTAGCACTGAGTTGAGTCGACACAAACTGGGGCAAAAACAACACAAAAAACAGTAATGCTTTAGGATTTAATAAATTGCTCATTACTGCACGGCGATAAAGTAATTTGGCTAAGTTAGTCTGCTGAGCAATCTCGGGCGCCTCACTGGCACTGCTACGCATGCAATCCCAGCCCATTTTTAGCAAATATGCGCCGCCTAAAATCCGTAATAACTCTAATGCCATTGGATTCATCGCCACCAGCGCCGACACGCCCATGGCCGCAAGTAAGGTTAAAATAAGCCCCGAAGTCGCATTGCCAAAACTGGCATACACGCCCACTTTGCGGCCATAGCTCAAACTAGAACTGGCAATCAACAACATATCAGGGCCAGGAATTAACAGTAATGCCACCACAGTGGTCAGGTAAACAGGAAGTAACGCCAGATCAATCATCATAAATACACAAATTCTAAGAATGGTAAAACACGGCGCGGATTCTACAGTGATTGAACATGAATGAAAGTCATGTTGCTTGCTAGGGCGGTTTTATCACATAAAATTTTGGCAGGGATTGTTTACAAAAGAACAGATTAGAACTAATTGAAAATCAATCAGATAAAAAAGGCTAACCTTATTGGTTAGCCTCTTATTTTACGCGTGGGTCTGTTGAAGTGACTTACTTATAGAACGCTTCAACTTTACCTTTAACTGTCATCGTAAGCGGTTGTCCGCGACGATCTAATGCTTTGTGCGACGCAACTTTTACCCAGCCTTCACTGATGCAGTATTCTTCTACATCATTTCGCTCTTTACCATTAAACAAAATGCCAATCTCATGTTCGAAAATGGCAGCCACATGGTGTGGGCTACGTGGATTAACGCTAAGGCGATCGGGTAAAGCAGGTTTAGCAGTAGTGTCGTTCATGATCATATTCTGTAATTAATAAAACGTGCGTTATTGTAGGCAATAGCAGCAAGATGCTCAATAGCGGCGATCATAAATGTGAGGCCCAATCAAAATATACCGGTGTCGATAATAAAACTGCTGCGATCAACTATCACGAAAACGCCTGTTATCAGTTAATTTTTCGCCTAAGCAGTGTTTTAATGATTAATCGTTTTATGCATTAATACCTTTAAATTGTATATCGATACCGTTAACTTGAATTAAAGTAGGGAAGAATGAAGCGCTAGACTACAGTTGTTGTGGTTGAATTAGCCGGACACTTCAATAAAGGGATAATGGACAGGGAATGATGACGCAAAAACGATCCGCTATATGGCATTGGTTTTTAGAAGGTAAGATAGACCGCGCTAACTTTAAGGCCGCAATGTTAGAGGCCTACCCTCACCCCAATGCAAACAAGTGGCAGCAATTAATTGCCAATATATTATTGTATCTCGGGGTGCTATTAGTGGGCGCGGGTGTGATATTTTTCATGGCGTTTAACTGGGATGCGCTATCGCACCTGAATAAATTTGCCATAGTCGAAACCCTATTTGCGCTGTTTATTGGCGGATTTTATCTCGCTAATCACGCACAAAAAAAGCACCTTTCACCATCCAGTTTGCCACATAAGCAGCATCCACCGCATTTTCAGCAAAGCCAGCCTAGCTCAAATATGTATGGTTGGAACCTGCCTAACGCCATGTTATTAGGTGCTAGCATTATGCTTGGGGCTTTACTGGCATTAGTCGGGCAAACCTATCAAACAGGCGCTGACCCATGGCAACTATTCGCTATTTGGGCAGTATTAGTTTTACCCTTTGCTTACATTGCAGGTTTTGATCTGTTGTGGTTACTCATCGTGGTGTTACTCAACGTCAGTTTAGGGCTATATCTGCAATCCTTTGCATCGGTATTTAGTTTTTTACTCGAAGACATCCAGCAAATCGCCCTGTTTGGTTTAGCTAACTTAGCTATTCACCTATTATTTATTGTTGCGAAAAGCTGTCAATGGCGCGGAAAATGGCGCTTTAACTGCCCCATGGTAGAAGCAAGCAGTTTACTGGCTAGTCTAAGTGCATTTACCTGGCTTATAGTGTGGCTCATTTTTGACTTTAGCTATAATTACGATACCAGCGAACATGTTGCCTATTATGCACTGCTTTATCTCGTCACTCTGGCCTGCGTATTTGTTTGGTATCGTTACCGCGATCCAGCCTTATATCCCATTACGTTAGTGTTAACCAGCATAAGTACCGCGATTGTCTCGCTACTTTCAAGAGCGCTATTTGATAGTAACGACACCATTGAAGGCTTTTTTCTGATAGCGATGGTGGTTATAGGCCTAACCAGCGGCAGTTTATATTGGCTAAAACAATTACAAAAAGAGTTTGCTCAAACGGCAATGTTAAACAGTGAGGAGACTGCCAATGAGTAACATAAAATCATCCAACGCATTATGGTTGTCACTGCGAAACAAAGACCTGGTTAACGCAGATACCGCACCAGAATCCTTGTTAGCTAGCCCTTGGTATATCATTGCAGCACAAATGCTTGGCGGTTGGGTTGCCTCGCTATTCTTATTGGCCTTTGTCATGCTGGGCGTGTCATCTGTTAGTGATATAACTGAATCGTTTATTGGCTTTGGCGCCACGCTCACTCTCGGATGCTTAGCGTATTACCGGCTAGGGCAAAATCGCCAAGAGTTTATTCTACAAATGGTATTTGCGTTTAGCCTATGCGGGCAAATAATGCTGCTTGGGGGAACCTTCGAAAGCTTAGAATCGAGTAACGAAACCCTCATCGCAGTCATTTATGGGGTCACTTTTGCCATACACTGGCTCGTCATCCCCCACAAAGCTAACCAATTTGTCGCGGCATTCGCTATGGTGCCCAGCTTATTAGCCATCTTAGTGATTAACCATTTATCACTACTTATATTGCCATTATTGGTATTGAGTTTAGTGGTTATCTGGACTCAACTTTATCGATGGCCACAACATTACCAGCGCATTAGAATGCTAGGCTACGCTGTTGCTATCAGTTTACTGCTCGTCAATATCATGTTGTCTGAAATTAGCGACACAATGGAATTGCCCAACGAACTCATGGCACTAAGCTCTAGTGTCAGTGACTACTTAGCTATCGTCATCAGCTTGTTATCAGCGCTATGGTTGATGAATCAAATTTATAACCAGCTCCACTTTAATGCCAATGCTAATGCCAATAGCAATACCGATAACACTGCTAATACCGGTAACACTAAATATAGCAATCGCGATCATATGGTTACTATGCGTCCTCGTAACATGTTAATGGTTATCCTAACGGCGATATTAATCGGTCTACTGTCCATCGTCATGAACGGATTAAGCGCAGCACTACTCATGCTACTGCTAGGCTATTTTTATAACGAACGTAAATTAGTCATCATTTCGGTATGTGCCCTACTCGCCTTTATCAGCATGTATTATTACTCACTCCACATCGACTTGTTTGATAAGTCATTGTGGTTAATGGCCAGCGGCATAGTATTACTCCTGCTCAGATTTGCCATGAGCATGAATACTAACAAGACAGCTGAAACCATAATAAATACAGTTACAACGGCGCAAAATAAGGAGCAACTATGATGGTGTTAAATACTGTGGCGCCGCTCAATTCACGCCAGCTAAGTCAGCGATCACTTTGGGCTATTATCGCAGCATTGTTGATACTCGCCGGTATTAACTACAAGATTTTTCAGCAAGAACAGCTGTTGGCTAATGGCGAAATAATCCTGTTTGAACTCGCACCTGTCGATCCGAGGTCGTTAATGCAAGGCGATTACATGGCATTAAATTACGACATTGCCCGAATCGTTAGCCAGTCAGTTGATGAACTCTCAAACACGCCAAATAACCATGATGGCTTTTTTATTGTCACACTCGACAATAACCGCATTGCTCAGTTCGATGGCATCTACCACGGTGTAGCGCTAACACCAGCACAGCGACTAATCCAATACCGTGTTCGTGACGGCAGTGTCAAACTGGCCAGCAACGCTTTTTTCTTTCAAGAAGGTCGAGCTGAAGAGTTTGAAGAAGCCAGATATGGCGAGTTTAGAGTTAACCAAGCAGGACAAATACTGCTGAGTAACATGATAGACAAAGATTTTAAGCGGATTTAAGCGACAGCGAATGATTAAAGATAATAAAAAATAAAAAGGAGCCTGGTTAAGGCTCCTTTCTTTAAGGGAGATGATCTGTATCAATAAGCGTTTATTGATAACATTTTATTAGAGATGTTTTAGCTTAGAAACGGCCAACAACACCTACACCAACAAACAAACCGTCTACGTCAGAATCAAGTACTTTTGCTAGCTCAAAAGTCGCTGAAAAAGAATCTGACATACGTAACCAGTAAGCTGTTTTGGCAGTAAAGTTATCGTCTAAACCGTTATCGTCATAACCTAAACCCACAGACCATGCTTTAGTCACATACCAGTCAGCGTTTACGTTAAACATATCGTCATCATCAGTATGAGTCCACATCGCACCTAAATCGATACCTGTGGTGCTCTTAAGATCAATAAAGCTACGCGCTTCAAGGCCATAGATTGAATCAATATCGCTACCATCAACATAGAATGCAGCAACTTTTGAGCTGTCGTTGAAGTAATAACCTACATCTAGTTTGTAAGTATCAGTATCAAAAGCACCAGCGTCATAACGTTGGATTGCCGCGCCAACAAACCACTTAGAATCGAAAACATAGGTGCCATCGACATTGAAAATATCAAGGTCAGCATCATCAATCATTGAATAGCTAGCGCCAACATTGGTAGATTGTGCTAAAAAGCCATTTAATGCATATGGGCCTTTTTCTTGTGATACTGAGTCAAGATAAAAACGGTAGTTTAGATCCCATTGACCATCACCGAACTCTTCAGTATTAGCAGAATATCCTAGACCCGCTTCGTGGTGAAATGGCGCATCTTGTGCTGCTATAACAGGTAAAGCAGTAAAACCTAATACTAATGCTAATGCAGTAACGTTTTTCATCAATCATTCCTTTATTTGATTATTTTACACTAGGTGATTCAAGCAGATAAATAGAGTGGGTTAACCAAATGGGTTAATCCTTTAACTCAACCGTGGCCTAACCGTAATGTTGGCCAACGTGCTTTCCTAGCGGCGCATACTCTAAAATAATACAATGCTAAAATAAACCTAAAACAAAGAATTAATGATATTTATCAATGAAATACATTACATGTAACGTAAGCAACATCATCATCACATACTTTAGCAATAGATAAACCTGTAACCATTTAGTTGCATAAATGTTAATTCAAACAGTTGTTCTAATGGATAAGCCAATGGCAGCAAGGTAAATAACATCAAGAATAAACAAAATAGCGGTTTTAAGACTCACGGAAATTAACAAAAGTAATGGTAAATCTAATGGCTGTTTTTGATTAACAACAACCTAATGCCAAGAGTCTTGTTAGCCATTCAACACAGGGCATACCATTCCCAAATTTAACCATAACAATTCGTTAACTATTTGATTTATAGTCTCGATAGCATTAGGTTATTGTTAACGCCTACGCTATTTGGAAACACTCATGTCGACTTTGCTCAAGTTTATCAAAGGCTCTTTTATAGCCCTTATCACCATTGCCGTTATTTTACTGGCATTTAATTGGCAAAGCGCAAACCGCTTATACAGCGTCATCAGCCTGTTTGATGAAGCACTCATCGTGAATAACTTTTCCCACATGAATGACGTCTTTTTCAACAAAAAAATTGTTCACCAAGGTCAACCTTATGCATTTGGCGTCGAACCAAAAGCCTTGCCAGACTCTTTCACCTATCGAGACAAAGTCACTAATAGCGAAGCGTTTTTAGCGCGCCGAGCCACCACGGCATTATTGGTTATCAAAGACGATAAAATAACCTTTGAGCAATATTATTTAGGCACCCAAAGTGACGACAAACGGATTTCATGGTCGATGGCCAAATCGTTTGTGTCTATCTTGTTTGGTATGCAAGTCGATGCCGGCAACATTGATATCAACAAAACCGTTGGCTTTTATCTACCTGAACTTGCTAGCTCTGGGTATGGCAACGTTAAAGTTGAACACGTACTGCAAATGTCGTCTGGTGTTAAGTGGAACGAAGACTATCTAGACTTTAATTCTGACATTAACAAAATGGGCCGAGTGCTGGCCATTGGTGGCTCGTTAGACGACATGACCAGTGAACTGGTGAATGAATCTGAGCCAGGTAAAGCTTTCCACTATGTCAGCATGGACACCCACGTAATTAGCATGATCCTCAGGCGGGTGAGCGGAAAATCATTAGTCGAACTGATCCAACAAAACCTGTGGAACACCATCGGCATGGAAAGCGATGCGTTTTGGCTCACCGACTCTCAAGGGGCTGAATTTGCATTAGGCGGCTTAAATGTCACTACCCGTGATTACGCCCGCTTTGGCCGTTTATTACTAAACAATGGTGCGTTTAACGGCAAGCAAATCGTCTCGGCAGAGTGGATAAAAGCCGCCACCACACCACAAGCTGAATACCTTAAACCGCAAAAAGACAAACTCGGCTACGGCTACCAAATTTGGTTACCACCACAAGCACAGCAAGGGGAATTCTTTTGTGTTGGGGTTTATGGGCAATATATCTATGTGAACCAACAACATAATGTGGTTATTGTAAAAAACAGTGCCGATTTAGGCTTTCAAGATAGCCTAATATCAAAACATGAAACCATCGCGTTTTTCCGTGAGATTGTCGCGTCATTAGAGTAAAAGGTATCTGCTATTAATGGTATTACGCTAACGTGACAACTCAAGCCCTTACACTCACAACGCCTCAAATAATCATCAAAGCCAGCTGGCGTTTATTGCGTTAACAATAAACGCTGGCACAGTTTGACAAAATCAGACGAGGTGACAATCCCCAGGACTTGATTTTGCTCATCGACCACTGGTAAGCAGCCTAATTTGTTATCGATAAAATACTGCACCACAATGGTTAACGGTTCATCTAATCCAAGCTTTTGCACTTGAGTATCCATCACCTCGGCAATTGGGGTGTAACGCTCTTTTCGATCAAGTGCCCCTTGGCCATATTTATTAAGCATGGTTAATACCATCGCAATCATCTTTTTATGTGTCAGCATGCCAATAAACTCACCTGTAGATTCACTGATCACCGGCAAATGGCGCACATTTCGACTTTGCATTAACAGATGCGCATCTTTAAGGCTCGCCTCATGACTAATACACACCGGATTAGGGGTCATAATATCGCGCACATTCATGGTCTATCTCCTTAACTCACATAGGTTAAATACTAGTCAAAAGTAAAACGTTACGCTAACAACCTTAACTAATAAGCACAACGCTACACTGTGATCCTACTCGCTAATCTGAATGCTACTCGTTAATCTGAATGTTAGCTCGGCCATAAATATCAGCAAATATTTCAGGCATGCGTTTTGGGCGGCCGCTAGACAAGGCAATACACACAAACTCGGTGCGGGCCGTGAGTAAAGATACCCCGTCGCTGCGGCGAATAAACTCAAAATGGCGCGCCAGCTTTAACCTGCCATCGCACTCAACAATCCAGGTGGCACAATCGATAACATCATTAAGATAAGCCGCAGCCAAATAATTAATCTCATGGCGGCTAATCGCCATGCCTCTATCTAACGATTTATATTGCTCAATCGTTAACCCTAGCGCATTAGAATGTGCCCAGGAGGTTTGCTCTAGTTGACTCACATACGCGACATTATTGGCATGTTGATAATGATCAATTTGATCTGGGCTAACCGTCCAACTCAGTATAAAAGGATCGGCATGCCGCCATTGTTGAGCTGAAATAGTGTTATTTGGATCGGGCATTCGTTTCGCCTATTGGTAATTAAAATCGATTAAACGCACAAACAACCTTGAAAGATTAACAGGCCCTAGCGTTTCAGGGTTATTTTGCCAAACACACTGGCATCAATAAACCCTCTGTTTTTATCGCCATTAACCGGAGTAATCTCATGAGAGCCCATAAAATGCTCTCTTACTGGGCTGCCATCATTATCGCAATAGGCGAGCATAAAACCGATGATTTTATTCGGTGTTAACAGTAATGGCTTATCTTCTTGGCCTTGTTTAAAATCATTAGGATACAGCTTAATCGCCACCTCCCAAATCACATTGTAAGGCGCCTCACTACTGCGCAGCCAACGACTCTTTAAATGCGACGTATACAGGTGAGCTTGTTTGTCTGGGCCATAATCAGCCGCCTGGTTATCTAAGCCAATATGGTAAGCAAATGCACTGTGATTAAATTGATGATCGCCACCCGAAGCATCGCTATCAATAAACACTTCTAAGGTGTCATCATCCCAATAATTTACCGTTGGGTCGGCATGGGTATCAAGCAATACATCGTCGGTAATTTCAGCTTGCAGATACAAATAATGCTCATCCCACATCAACTTATATTGCCCGCTAAAATCACTCGCAGAATCGGGCAATACCCCATCCATTAAATACGGCATCGTATGCCACTTCGCTTTCTGCCAGGCAGGATCAGCAACCCCATCAATATCGATAGGCGTTGCAGTATATTCAACATCCATAGCAAACAGAGTCTGGCTACTTAACAGTAACCCCAAAGCAAATAACGAATATTTCATCAGGCTCATCTCTAGTCAGTTTTATATAGCCTCGCTTAATCTGGCTTTGAAAACAATCATAAATGAGACCCACACTTAAAAGCTTTGCATCTAGCGATGTCTGAAATAAATCGGTCAAACAATCTGGTCAAAACCCTGTAGGCTAGCTAGTACTTTAAAAATTTACTCTGACATCACTCTTACACCAACTAAAAAACGACCACAAAAAAAGCCCTAATCTTTGCAAGATCAGGGCTTATTAATTGCGTAACGACATAAGCTTAAAGCCAGTATTAACAGTAAGATTAACCTGCTTTAGCTTGAATTCGATAAGCATGTAGCAAAGGTTCTGTGTAACCAGAAGGTTGAGATTTACCTTTAAAAATCAGATCGCATGCTGCTTTAAAGGCGATGCCGTCAAAGTGAGGCGCCATATTAGTGTACAGCGGATCACCGGCATTTTGCGTATCGACCACCGCGGCCATTTTTTTCAACGCCGCCATCACTTGCACTTCACTGCATAAATCATGTTCAAGCCAATTAGCTAAATATTGCGATGAAATCCGCAAGGTTGCTCTGTCTTCCATCAAGCCGACATTATTAATATCAGGCACTTTTGAACAGCCTACGCCTTGATCAATCCAGCGCACAACATACCCCAAAATACCCTGGGCATTATTTTCCAGTTCAAAAGCAATTTGCTCATTGGTAAGTGTGACCCCTTCAGCAAGTAAAGGAATGGTCAACAAACTGTCAATGCTAGCACGTGGGCGTTGCTTAATTTTTTGCTGAACCTCTGCCACATTAATTTGATGATAATGCGTAGAATGCAGCACGGCACCATTTGGCGACGGCACCCATGCGGTGTTTGCACCCGCTTTAGGATGAGCCGATTTTTGTTCAAGCATTGCTGCCATTTCATCTGGCATTGGCCACATGCCTTTACCGATTTGAGCACGACCTTGTAAGCCACATTCAAGCCCAATATCAACATTCCAATCTTCGTAAGCACTAATCCATTTTTGCTGCTTCATCACCGATTTAGGCACAAACGGGCCTGCTAGCATTGAGGTATGCAGCTCATCACCGGTGCGGTCAAGAAAGCCAGTATTAATAAACACCACGCGCTCTTTCGCAGCCCTAATACACTCTTTTAAATTCAGTGTCGTTCTGCGCTCCTCATCCATAATGCCGACCTTAATCGTATTACGCGGCAGCTTGAGCGCATCTTCTATCTTAGTAAACAGGTCACAGGTAAATTGCACTTCTTCAGGGCCATGCATTTTAGGTTTTACAATATTCACCGAACCTTTGCGGCTATTACTACGACCATTATTGTTACCTTTAAGGTCGTGCATCGCAGCAAGCACAGTGATCATGCCATCAAGTATTCCTTCAGGTATTTCGTTGCCATTTTTATCCAGCACGGCATCAATGGTCATCAAGTGACCTACATTACGCACAAATAGCAAACTTCTGCCGGGTAAAGTAACTGTTTTGGCACTCTGGGCATTAGTAGCGGTATAAACGCGATCGTCGTTAAGTTCTCTAACGATCTCTTTACCATTTTTAGTCAACGAGGCAGATAAGTTACCTTGCATCAAACCTAACCAATTGCGATAAACTTCAACCTTGTCTTCAGCATCTACTGCAGCGACAGAGTCCTCACAGTCCATAATGGTGGTAACCGCGGCTTCAACCAGTAAGTCTTTAACGCCAGCGCGATCGCTGCCACCAATAACACTGCTTGGGTCTATTTGAATTTCGATATGCAGACCATTATTCACTAACAAAATAGCACTGGGTGCATCGGCACTACCCTGGTAACCCACACATTTATCGGTTTGGGCTAAAGTGGTAGTCGAGCCGTCAGTTAATTGCATCCGTAACACACCTGCGTCGATGTAATAACGGGTCACATCGGCATGGCTGCCTTGTGCTAAAGGCGAAGCGGTATCTAAGTGTTGTTTGGCAAAAGCGATAACTTTACTGCCGCGTACTGGGTTGTACTGTTTAGTTTGCTCTGCGCCACCTTCTTCAGATATCGCATCTGTGCCATATAGCGCATCATACAGGCTGCCCCAACGCGCATTGGCAGCGTTAAGCGCAAAGCGCGCATTTTTAACTGGCACTACAAGTTGTGGCCCCGCTTGTGCGGCAATTTCATGGTCTACGTTTTCAGTGCTAATTTGAAAAGCCTCACCTTCAGGCACCAGGTAACCTATTTCAGACAGAAAAGCTTTATATGTTGCAGGGTCAAAATCTTTGGTGGGATGGTCAATATGCCATTGATCTATTTGCTGTTGTAGTTGTTGTCTTTTTTCTAACAGCTTCACATTAACCGGAGAAAATTCGTTAATAATATCCTCAAATTTTGCCCAAAAGGTCGCTGAATCAATACCAGTATCCGGGCAAATGTCACTGTCGACCAACTGCCACAATGCTTGCGCTATTTGTAATCCACCTACTTGAATACGTGCTGTCATGTTTAATCCCTACCTTAATTTTTGTGCGTTGACCGTAAACTAAGCCATAAATCATATGCCCTAAATCATTAGCCCAAAATCATTAGCCATAAATCATTGGTCCTAAATCATTAGCCCCAAATCATTAGCAATAAGTCATTAGTCCAAATCACTAGCGCAAACTCATTCCACTGTTAACAGCATACTGTTCATACGCAGTAATACTTTACTCTATATCAAAGTTATCTTATTTATCCAATTTATACCCGTTATCACCACTATTCACCAAAGATATGGCAAAATGGCATTTTTTGGTTACTTTACAACATATAGGTAACTAAATATCATAATGCCAATAACATTAAACGTCGCCTCTATTTATCTCTTCTGCGGTTTTAGTGATAAGTTGACGCATCCACTGATGCGCTGGATTATTCTGAAGCAAAGGGCTCCAGGCCATAGTTAATGCAATGGGGTGGATAATAAATGGCGGCGGCACAATGCTCACCCGATCATTATTGATATGATGACGCGCCATCTTACTTGGTATGGTTGCGATCAAATCTTGTTGCTCAGCCAACAAACACGCCGCTTGATAATGGCGAGTAAAAACGGTGATCTGGCGTTTAACACCTATTCGCGTTAATGCTTCATCTACCCAACCTAAACGCTGAACATCATCTGGGTTCATCCCTACCCCAACGCCCATTCCTGTTTTACTCACCCACACATGCTTAGCTTTTAAATAACTGTCTAAAGAAAACTTCTTTAAAACAGGATTATTCTTACTAATCAAGCAGCTAAAATCATCACTCCACAATACTTTTTGATGAAATGATTGCGGAATACTGTCGAAACGATTGATCACCATATCGACTCTTCCTTGTTCTACATCAGGGAAACTGACATCACTTGGGGTCATGATATCTAAAATAACGTTGGGCGCTTGAGTACGAAGCTTGGCAATAAGTGGTGGAATTAACGTCGCTTCAGCATAATCACTTGCCATAACACGGAAGACTTTATCACTGTCGAGTGGATCAAAATTGGCACGCGGTTGTACGGCCTTTTCCAGCCCAATAATCAACTCACTAATAATGGGTTGTAATTCATTTGCGCGTTCGGTCGGCGTCATACCCTGACTCGTGCGAATAAGTAAGGGATCATCAAACAAGTTTCGTAAGCGTTTTAGGCCGTTACTCATTGCAGGCTGGGTGATCCCAAGCTGGTCTGCCGCTTTAGTAACATTTCTTTCACGCAGTAAAACATCTAAATAAACAAGGAGGTTCAAGTCGATACGAGATACATTCATATGGTGAATACCGAAAATAGTAAGTATAAATTAGGCTTATTTAACCAAATCTAGCTATTATTTTCAACGTAATCAATTGCCGCTAATCTATTTGTTAAGGAATAAACACATGACTCACTACAAAAATAATATCGATGAAGCTGCCACCTTGATTAATTCAGAAGGTAGTGCATGGAATGCCATCAACCCAGAGTCAGTCGCTCGTATGCGTCTACAAAATCGCTTTAAAACTGGGTTAGACATCGCAAAGTACACTGCCAAGATCATGCGTGAAGACATGGACAACTACGACAAAGACTCATCGCAGTACACTCAGTCTTTAGGTTGCTGGCATGGATTTATTGCCCAACAAAAAATGATTTCGATTAAAAAACACCTTTTAACCACTAAGCGTCGTTACTTATACCTTTCAGGTTGGATGGTAGCCGCACTGCGCAGTGAGTTTGGTCCATTACCAGACCAATCTATGCATGAAAAAACCTCTGTTGCTGCGTTGATTAAAGAGCTATACACCTTCCTACGTCAAGCTGATGCCCGTGAACTAGGTGGTCTTTTCCGCGAATTAGATAAGGCCAAAGAGTCAGATAAAGCAGCGATTCAACACAAAATTGAAAACTTCGAAACCCACGTTGTACCGATTATTGCCGACATTGATGCCGGTTTTGGTAACGAAGAAGCCACTTACTTAATGGCAAAACAGATGATTGAAGCCGGTGCTTGTTGTATTCAATTAGAAAACCAAGTGTCAGACGTAAAACAGTGTGGCCACCAGGACGGTAAAGTCACCGTGCCACATGTTGAGTTTTTAGCAAAAATTAACGCGGTTCGTTATGCATTTTTAGAACTTGGTATCGATGACGGCGTGATTGTTGCGCGTACCGATTCATTAGGTGCTGGCTTAACTCAAAAAATTGCTGTCACTAAAGAAGCTGGCGATCTAGGCGATTTATACAATAGCTTCCTTGAAGTTGAAGCCGTTGATGCAGCAAAACTTGAAAACGGTGATGTGGTATTCAAGCAAGGTGGCAAACTGGTTAAACCGGCTCGTCTACCAAATGGCTTATTTAAGTTCCGTGCTGGTACCGGTGAAGAGCGTTGTGTACTTGACTGTATTACTTCATTGCAAAATGGCGCTGATTTATTGTGGATTGAAACTGAAAAGCCGCATGTATCGCAGATCGGTGGCATGGTTAACGAAATCCGTAAAGTTATCCCTAACGCTAAGCTTGTGTATAACAACTCGCCATCGTTTAACTGGACGCTTAACTTCCGTCAGCAAGTATTTGATGCGATGCAAAAAGCAGGACAAGACGTATCAGCTTACGACCGCCCTCAATTAATGAGTGTTGATTACGATGGCACTGAGCTTGCTATCCAAGCTGATGAAAAAATTCGTACATTCCAAGCTGACTCGGCACGTGAAGCAGGTATTTTCCATCACCTTATTACACTACCGACTTACCATACAGCTGCACTGTCTACCGACAACTTGGCTAAAGAGTACTTCGGTGACCAAGGTATGTTGGGTTATGTTGCCAATGTTCAACGTAAGGAAATCCGTCAAGGTATCGCCTGTGTTAAACATCAAAACATGGCTGGTTCAGATATGGGTGATGCACATAAAGAGTACTTCTCTGGTGACCAAGCGCTTAAAGCGTCTGGTAAAGACAACACAATGAACCAGTTCTAAAACAGCTTTTATAACTGCTTGTGTAGACTGATCTTGTAAATAGCTTTTGTAGAAAGTAAATTACCCAAATAGTGACTAGCTTAAGCGATGTTTTTGAAGTGAACATGACTAACAGCTAAAACTAAACCCAAAAGGCCTGCTTAAAATAAGCAGGCCTTTTTTATGTGTCACGTACAGGTAAAGTAGTAGCAGTGTCATTACAGCTGATTCTACGCCTTCTTTACAGCTACCCATTAAGAAACACACTGATACAAGCCATTATTCTGCAATGATATTTTTGACGACTGCAACAGCCCATTTAGCTCAACTGCACGCTTAACGATTGATGAAAATTTCCACTTACATTATTGCCAAACTCGGAGTATATTAATCTAGCAGATTCATGGATTTAGAATTGCGACCAACTACTTAGGTCACATTACGTGCAAGGACGACAATGACAAGTTTATCCTCCAGTTTATTATCAGTAGCCATTGTTCTTTCGAGCATGTTCGTCACCCTTGGGGTGATGTTTGTATTGCTGAAACATCGCGACAGCACGGTAAAACTACCTGTCGACCGAGACCAACTTCAACGTATTCCCGCATTTGGCTTACAGCCACTGTATTTTAAAGTCAGCCGCTTATGCTTTCTGTCGTGGAGCAGTTTTAGTCCAACTGAACAAATAACGCGACAAACAATACTCGCTGCACTGCCATTCAATCATTTGTTAGCTATCTGGCGAACATTCACCAACAAAGAACCCACTAACCAAGTAAATTCACCGTTTTCACTTGTTTGTAGTAGAGAGCTGAAGAATATGCAGTTGGTTAAAACCTTGCCATCTGTCAGGACTCCAATACTCAACCAACAACAAGTTGATGCCATTGTTTATCGAGTGGCACAGTGGTGTTTAGGGAAGAGTGAGGCGGAGAAGTGAAAAGTAAAAATAGTTTAATTAATAAGGAATTTAATTGTGAAAAATAAAGAGCTAGGTTTTTATGCATACGCGTCTTCCCCCCTTGATATTGGTCAGACTATTGAGCAAGCAGTTAAAGCTTTGCATACTAGTTCAAAAGTTGAAGTTGAAACATGGAAGGCTCTTGATATACCTGGCCACTTTATTTCTGAAAAAGTTTTAGAAAGTATTAATTCCTGCGATTTTTTAATAGCGGACATTTCTGTATTAAACTTTAATGTCACTTATGAGGTTGGGTACGCGATAGGAAAAGGGAAGCGTATATTACTTACTAAAAATAGAAGTATTAAGGAAGCAAGCCCCACTATTAGAGAAATAGGAATATTTGATACACTTGGGTACAAGGAATATCAAAACTCTCATGAACTAATTGAATTCATTGAATCAACAAATCATTTGAGCCCTCTTAATATCTCAAGCAAAATTAATATTAAATCACCTGTTTATCTATTAGAAGGGCTACACAAAACAGATTTAGCGTCTAGGATTGTTTCTCGTATAAAAAAAGCAAGATTCTTATTTCGATCTTTCGACCCAAACGAGCAACCTAGATTATCTGCTAATGATGCTATAGATCAAGTATCCCAGTCTCATGGAGTTGTAGTTCCATTACTATCTAATACCGTTGTTAATTCAGACATTCATAATATGAGAGGTGCATTTATAGCTGGTTTAGCTGATGGCATGTCCAAAGCCCTTTGTATACTCCAAAACGGAGATGAACCAGTTCCTTTAGATTATCGTGACTTTGTTTGTACAACATACCATCCAGATGACATAAATGAACATATAGCTGATTTTGCAGGAAAAGTTGCAGAAGCTTTCCAACAAGACACAAAAGCAAAACCAACAAGTACAGATACATTTCTCCAATCACTCGATTTGGGAGCGACTTCGGCAGAAAACGAGATGCGAACATTGGAGAGTTATTATTTAAAAACTGACCAATTTTTAAAATCACTCAGAGGCGAAGCAAACATAATTGTGGGAAGAAAAGGTTCTGGCAAATCAGCTATATTTTTGCAAGTAAGAGACAGAGAAAGGAATAAGAAAGGCAACATAGTTTTAGATTTAAAACCTGACGGCTATAAATTAATAAAATTTAAGGAACTAATTTTATCATTCCTCGAAGAAGGTACTTTTCAACATACAATAATGGCCTTTTGGGAATATGTTTTACTCCTTGAAATATGTTATAAAATCCTTGAAAAAGATAAAGAACAGCACAAACACGACCATACATTATATGAACCTTATCGTGCCTTGGCCGATCTTTATCATGCAGATGGTTATGAAACCGATGGTGATTTTTCAGAAAGAATGAGTTCTTTAATGGAGAAAATATCTACTGAATATAGATCTCAATACAGTAATAGATCTAATGTTAGGTTATCAGCATCCAAAATAACAGAAATGCTCTACTGTCATGATATGAGAGATTTGTCTAAACAAGTAGTAGATTATATGGGTAAAAAAGAAGTATGTTGGCTGCTGTTCGATAACATCGATAAAGGCTGGCCTACTTCAGGACTTGAACATGAAGACCTTCTTATAATTAGAGGACTTATTGATGCAACAAAAAAAATAGAACGTCAATTTAGTAAATCTAACGTTCATGTTAATACAATCGTTTTTTTACGTAATGATGTATACGAGTTATTAGTAAAAGGTACATCTGATAGGGGGAAAGAGGCTAGTGTACTTCTAGACTGGACAGATCCTGATTTATTAAGAGAACTAGTCCGCTTAAGAATTATATCTAACAATATAGAAGGAGATGAAAAATTCGAAAAATTATGGCCTACGGTTTGTGTAAGCCATTACTCAGGAGAAGATAGCTCACAATATCTAATTGACCGTTCGCTTATGAGACCAAGATTTTTATTAAATCTAATAAATCAATGTAAAAGTTTCGCTATAAATCTTAATCATGAAAGAATTCTGGAAGAAGATATTGAAAAAGGACTTGCGGCTTATTCAACAGATCTCTTAACTGATATTGGTTATGAGATAAATGATGTTGAAAATAATGGCGATGATATACTCTATGCTTTCATTGGTAGCAAATCTATTGTAAGTAAAACGGATATATTTACAAGTTTAAGTAATTATGGTGTCGAAAATGAAATATTTGATAAAATATTTCAGCTATTGTTATGGTATGGATTCATTGGTCCAATAATTAAAGATGAGCCTAAATACATCTATAATTTCAATTACAGCATGAAGTTAATGGCGGGGATAATTAAAAACAAGGGAGACCTAGATTATTTAATCAACCCAGCTTTTTGGCCTTCACTAATGATTGATAATAAATAATAAATGTAGTCTGACGAATTCCCACAAAAGAATGAATAAAAATAATGAGATAGGTTAAAAACTGACGAACATTCATGGCATTGGGTAATCAAATTTATCGCCAAACAAAAATTACCACGAGTCAATGCCATGAATGCAAAACACCTTTTATCAAAATGCCTCTCACTTGTCACCCGCCCTTTTATCGCAAAAGATGCACAAAATATGCGCAAAAGAGGCACAAAACTCGCCGAAAAAGTCTGTTCTCTACAATTGAAAGCTCAATGAATGGTGGAGCATTATCAATCACAGGGCTTGGCGGTGATATTGAAAGTAATGCAATAATCATGGGTATCTATGTTATTTGTGATGTTATTTGTGCCTACGTACAAAACGTAATAGGTTTAAAATAACCAGGCTTATCTTCACCAAGTTCTAACACGTTTAGGTCTTCCATAAATGTAAAAAAATCATCATTGTCATTAAGTTTTAAATACACATTTAATTCATTATTATTAATGGAGAACTGACTGTTTTAACATGCCGACTCGACGCTAAGATTAAAACTACCAGCACCATCGCTATTGTTAATTCTATATTTCTTTACAATTTCCTGCCCATGTAGCATTTTTAACGCATCATCTTTTGTCAATTTTAAAATAAAAAATTTACTGTCAATATCGCTTTTTTGTCTCAACTCATCAGGTAATACATATTGATCATTCACTTCTACAAAAAATTCATGCTCAAAACTATAGTTAGGGTCATTAGTTTTAAAGTTAAATGTAATCACTACATCGTTATTATTAACAACTATTCCATTTGGGGCTTGAACAGCGACAACAATCTCACCAGGTTCAAGTTCTAATGGATTGACACTCATCATTTTATACATTGTTGTTAGCGGTATACTACTGCACCCAGAAACAGCCAAAAAAATCATTAAAAATACAAATATACGCTTCATAATCCTTAATTACCTTGTTAAAAATAAACTAATTTGAAATCTATTTAAAATTTCTTCAGAAAAAATTTAAAACATACACTCTTTTAATTTAAAGCTGTCACTTTGTTGTACTTATCATGGACATCACATAAGTGCATAAGTTCATAAGCGTGGGCAGAGCCTGACACCCCAAAAAAGAATAAATAAAAATAATGAGATAGGTTAAAAACTAAGGAACATTCATGACCTTTGGTGATCAAATTTATCGCCAAACAAAAATTACCACCAGTCAATGCCATGAATGCAAAACACCTTTTATCAAAATGCCTCTCACTTGTCACCCGCCCTTTTATCGCTAAAGACGCACAAAAGATGCGCAAAAGAGGCACAAAACTCGCCGACAAAGTCTGTTCCCTGCCATTGAAAGCTCAATGAATGGTAGAGCATTATCAATCACAGGGCTTGGCGGTGATATTGAAAGCAAAGCCAAGGAAAAATATAAGATTAAGCGGGTTGATAGGCTTTGTCGTAATCCTCATCTTCATCGTGATATTGAGTTCATTTATATCCGTATGGCCTCCTTGCTAGTCGGAAAAATGAAGCAACCCATTATTCATATCGATTGGTCAGATCTTGATGACCGTAAGCAGCATTTTCTCATTCGAGCATCTTTGGCGGCTCAAGGACACTCATTGACACTTTATGAAGAAATACATCAGCTAAACAAAAAAGAGAAACCTAAAACTCATCTGCTCTTTCAGGTTAAAATTAATCATATCTTCATGCCACTTTTAGATTTTAGTGTCATACCATTTATAGGTTTTAATGCTGTGCCATTTATAGGTTTTAGTGTTTCACTCACGTGTAGTAGTTATTAACTATAGTTAAATAAACTGTATGACACTAAAAGTACAAGCAAACACCTGGATTCCGGCTCAAAAGCATTGCCGGAATGACGGAAATTAAAAAGCGAACCAACCGGTCCGCTTTTTAATGCTTTAGATATTATATCTGCAGGCTCCATTTTACTTGAGGCCGTTGAAGACTCTTTGCAAGTGAATGCGTGAGCCTGACAGGACGTCAGGCTAGCTTTCGCGGTACAGGATGTACCATCGGAAGCGTTAGCATTTTCGAATAAGGCCGAAGACGGTTACAAGAGCGGTCAAAAGCTGGATTCAACCACGTCGCGAAATTATCGCTTTTCAGATAATTTTGATGTGGCAGCTGGGAGATCCAAGAGGGAATAGCTGTTGGTTTCCTCTTGGTCTGGTGTGGGTGAAGCGCCACGACGTTAGTGGCCGCAGGCCATAAAAGCAACAAGCAAACACCTGGATTCCGGCTAAAAAGCATTGCCGGAAAGACGTAAATATAAACATACCTGATGTATCGAACACAAAAAAGCGACCTTTCGGTCGCTTTTAAATACTAAAACTTCAACTGAAGTCCACTACCACGATAATGGCGTTACTGCCGATGAGAAGACAAGGAAGCCGATGCTTTTCTCCTCGGAGTTGACTTGTGTCAATGAGAAGAGAAAAGTGTCGGCTGACGCCGTATTATCGAGGCCAAGTAGTCATTATCATTTATTCGTAGTCACTGAGTGGGACGCAACTACACATAAGGTTGCGATCCCCATACACATCATCAATACGATTCACCGTTGGCCAAAACTTATTCGCCTTAACCGCTGCTGTTGGGAACACGGCTACTTCGCGGCTGTACGGACGTGAATCAAACTCTGTGTCCATAATGTCTGCTAGCGTATGCGGTGCATTGTGCAGTGGATTGTTGTCTACTGGCCACTCGCCTGCTTCTACTTTGGCGATTTCGCCGCGAATAGAAATCATGGCTTCGATGAAGCGATCTAACTCAACTTTAGACTCTGATTCCGTTGGCTCAATCATTAAGGTACCCGCTACAGGGAAACTCATGGTTGGCGAATGGAATCCGTAATCGTTAAGACGCTTAGCGATGTCCATTTCGGTCACGCCTGAGGTTTCTTTTAATGGACGTAAATCGATAATACATTCATGCGCTACGCGGTCATTACGGCCGGTGAACAACACTGGGTAATGTGTTGATAGCTTTTTCATGATGTAGTTAGCGTTTAACAATGCCGTTTGGGTTGATTGCTTAATGCCTTTGGTGCCTAACAGCTTGATGTACATCCAGCTGATTGGCAGGATGCTGGCGCTACCGTAAGGTGCTGCAGATACCGCGCCGTTATGGTCGCTTTCGCGGCCTGGCTTAACCACTACATGGCCTGCCACAAATGGCGCAAGGTGCTTTTTAACACCGATTGGGCCCATACCTGGACCACCGCCGCCGTGCGGGATAGCAAAGGTTTTGTGCAAGTTTAAGTGCGATACGTCTGCGCCGATAAAGCCTGGTGATGTTACCCCAACCTGTGCGTTCATGTTGGCGCCGTCTAGGTACACTTGACCGCCATATTGATGGACGATTTCGCAGACTTCGCGGATAGATTCTTCGTACACACCGTGAGTCGATGGGTATGTGATCATAATGCACGATAAGCTGTCGGCTAACTCAGATGCTTTAGCGCGTAAGTCTTCTAAATCAACGTTACCTTGCTTGTCACATGCGGTGACAACCACTTTCATACCGGCAAGTTGCGCCGATGCTGGGTTGGTGCCGTGAGCAGACTGCGGAATTAAGCAAATGTCACGGTGCGCGTCGCCGCGAGACTCGTGGTATTTTCTAATGGCGAGTAAACCCGCGTATTCACCTTGTGCGCCTGAGTTTGGCTGGATACACACTTCATCGTAACCGGTGATTTTAACTAAATACTCAGATAGCTCATTGATTAACTGCGTGTAACCCTGGGCCTGATCTAATGGGCAGAATGGGTGCATGTTAGCAAATTCTGGCCAGCTGACTGGCAGCATTTCTACAGCGGCGTTAAGCTTCATGGTGCACGAGCCTAACGAAATCATAGAGTGGTTTAAGGCTAAATCTTTATTCTCGAGACGCTTGATGTAACGCATCATCTCGGTTTCGCTCTGGTAGCGATTAAACGTTGGGTGAGTTAACACCGCATCTTGACGCACAAGTGCTTCAGGAATTGACTGGCTACCATTGGCTACGATGTCGGCATCGAGTGCAGCAACATCTAGGCCGTGGCCTGTGCCTAAAATCACGTCGAACAATACTGCGATATCTTGACGCAGAGTGGTTTCATCTAGGCTGATACCCAATATTCCGTCGGCGTCGATACGTAAGTTAACTTGTGCGGCAATAGCGCGCGCATTGATGGCGGCTACGTCGGCGTCTTTTACGCTGATGGTGTCGAACCAGGTGTTGTTAACTAACGTTTGGCCTTTAGCTTGTAAGCCTGCGGCCAGGATGTCAGCTAAACGATTAATGCGTGATGCAATGGTTTTTAAGCCTTGTGGGCCATGGAACACAGCATAAAACGAGGCCATGTTGGCAAGCAAAATCTGCGCGGTACAAATGTTTGAGTTGGCTTTTTCGCGGCGAATATGTTGCTCGCGCGTTTGCATGGCCATACGTAATGCGCTGTTGCCGCGGGTGTCTTTTGACACACCAATAATACGACCTGGCATTGAACGCTTGTGTTCGTCACGGGCAACGAAGAATGCTGCGTGTGGTCCGCCGTATCCCATTGGTACGCCAAAACGTTGCGCGCTACCAAATACCACGTCTGCGCCCATGGCGCCTGGTGATTTAAGTAGCATTAACGACATAATATCAGCGGCAACGGTCACAATGACTTTGTTGTCACGCAGTGTGGCAAACAGTTCGGTGTAGTCTGTAATTTGGCCGTAACGGTTGGTGTATTGAAATAAGGCACCAAATAATTCGTAGTTTACCGCTTCATTGGCTGGGCCAACGACGACTTCAAAGCCAAAGCATTCTGCGCGGGTTTTCACTACGTCTAGGGTTTGCGGGAACACATCGTCAGCCACAAAGAAGATGTTGGCTTTTTTAGCTTTAGACACACGCTTAGCCAGCGCCATGGCTTCTGCTGCTGCGGTGGCTTCGTCGAGTAATGATGCTGATGCAAGGTCAAGACCGGTTAGGTCCATCGACACTTGTTGGAAGTTTAAAATCGCTTCGAGACGACCTTGAGCGATTTCAGGCTGGTATGGCGTGTACGCTGTGTACCAACCTGGGTTTTCAAATACGTTACGCAAAATGACATTTGGTACTTGTACGCCGTAGTAACCCATACCGATATAGCTTTTAAAGACTGTGTTTTTGTCTGCTATGTCGCGGATATAAGCGATACCTTCGGCTTCGCCACATGAGTCACCGATGGTGAGATCTTGTGGAAGGCGAATTTTACCCGGAACCGTTTGTGCGGTTAAATCGTCTAATGATTCTGCGCCAATGAAGTTCAACATTTCTTGTTGTTGTTCTGCATTTGGGCCGATATGACGAGTAAGGAAAAGTTCGTGCTGTTCTAGTTGTGTCAGGGTTTGCTTGGTCATGATAAACCTTGTTCCAAATCGACCAGTTAAGGCGGTAGGGCACAGAACTGGAAAAGGGTGAAAACGTGTAATACGTGACTAACCCGTTAAGGGTTTAAATGTTGCGCCCTCGCCCTTGGCTTATCGTTGCCATAGGTCCGAACAATAGCGCTTCATTTGGCGATGCATTTAGCGCAATGCTAAAGATACATAGCAAAGAAGCTCCCTAGGGAGCTTCCTGTGGTTGGCGATTATTCTTCGTCAATCACTTCTTGATAACCGTCTGCATCAAGTAATGAATCAATTTCTGACTCATCTGATGGCATAATACGGAAGAACCAACCGTCGCCGAATGCGTCGCTGTTCACTAACTCTGGCGAGTCTTCTAATGCTTCGTTTACGGCAATCACGTCACCAGAAATCGGCGCGTAAATGTCTGATGCAGCTTTAACTGACTCAGCTACTGCGCAGTCTTCACCAGCAGTAACGGTGTCGCCTACTTCTGGTAATTCTACGAATACCATGTCGCCAAGAAGCTCTTGAGCATGCTCAGTGATACCTACTGTGTAGCTACCGTCTGCTTCTTTACGGATCCATTCGTGTGAAGATGCATATTTCAATTCTGCTGGAATAGTGCTCATTGCTGTTGTTCCTTTATCAAATGTTTTAGTGCTTAATCAATAATTTTTTGGGGTAACCATCACCCGACTTGAGTAAATGCGGTACTGTTGAAGATGTTCAACACACCGTAATACTCTAGCGCAGCAGTGGTTTACTCACACTTAAAAGGCTTGTTTACCGTTGCGCACAAAGCTGGGTGCAATCACGTTGACCGTGACGCGCTTTTTACGCATTTCAACTTCGGCGGTAGCGCCAATACCGTTAGGCACGCGGGCCATAGCGATAGAGTAACCTAACGTTGGCGAAAACGAACCGCTGGTGATCACACCTTGATGCTCTACACCGTCTGCGTCGGTAAAGAACACAGCCATATCATGGCGTAAAACGCCCTTTTCTTCCATGACTAAACCGACTAATTTTTCGGTGCCCGCGGCTTTAATGGCGGTCAGTGCGTCGCGGCCAATAAAGTCACGATCGCTTGGTTCCCACGCGACAGTCCAGCCCATGTTGGCGGCTAATGGATTAATTGACTCGTCCATGTCCTGACCGTATAGGTTCATGCCCGCTTCTAAACGTAGAGTGTCGCGTGCACCTAGGCCACATGGCTTAACGCCTGTGTCTAATAATGCTTGCCATAAGGCTTCTGCTTCGACTTCTGGAACAATGATTTCGTAGCCTGCTTCGCCGGTGTAACCAGTTGTGGCAATAAATAAGCTGCCTGACTGCACGCCAAAAAATGGCTTCATGCCGTCTACGGCTGCATTTTGCTCGGCGTTGAATACCTGTGCGGCTTTGGCTTTAGCGTTAGGGCCTTGT
The DNA here is from genome assembly GCF_059758055.1 of Shewanella sp. MF05956. Lineage (NCBI taxonomy): Bacteria > Pseudomonadati > Pseudomonadota > Gammaproteobacteria > Alteromonadales > Shewanellaceae > Shewanella > Shewanella sp. MF05956. Next base: position 78,036 of record NZ_JCAYNV010000003.1, read on the forward strand.
ACGGCAATCATTGCCAGTTCAGGACGCTCGGTAACCACAACATCAAACGCGGCCGCTTGCTTGTTGATCCACGCTAAGTCTTTGTCGCGAGTGGCTGAGTTGACCACTACACGGTAATGAGTGTCGGTGAGGTAGTAGGTAATAAGGTCGTCGATGATGCCAGCGCTTTCGTCTAGCATGCCGCCGTAAAGGGCTTTACCCGCAACGGTGAGTTTGGCGACATCGTTAGCAAGTAACTTACGTAAAAAGGCACAAGCTTCGTTGCCGGTTACGTCAACCACTGTCATGTGCGATACGTCGAACATGCCCGCATCTTGACGCACTGCATGGTGTTCTTCGATTTGAGAGCCGTAGTTAATCGGCATTTCCCAACCATGAAAATCAACCATTTTGGCTTTCGATTCTAAATGCTTGTTAAAAAGTACAGTTTTGCTAGCCATTATTATCCCTTTTTTTGAGGCCTTTCTTATGTAGGTCTTTGATAAAATGCGGTCAAAATTATACTCCGCAGACCTGTTTTGTATACAAAAAATTTTTCTAATCCGAGGTTTGTCGCATTAGTTTAGCTAATCCATTGCTGTAATTTTTTTACATAACTTTTTACAATAAAATGACTGATTTGGCTGTATTGCCTGATATTAAACAACTTTCTACATTAGCTAAGATGAAATTGATTCGCGGCAAAGTTTAGGTAATGTCATTTTGTTACCCATAGCCTGTTTGATGAACACTGTTTTCAGCCCAGCGACATTATCGACCAGGGTTAAACCGATATCACGAATGGCTTTTTTAAGCGGGTTACTGCCGGCAAACAGTCTTTTGAAGCCTTCCATGATGGCAATCATTTCCATGGCGTCGGCTTTTCGCCAACGTTCTAGGGCGCGTAAATGGCTATATTCACCTAAATCTTTGCCTTGCTGGTGCAGTTCGGTAAAGGTGTCGACAATGCTGGCGGCGTCTAAAAAGCCAAGGTTTACCCCCTGGCCAGCTAGCGGATGAATAGTATGAGCAGCGTCACCGGCTAACACCAAACGGTGGCGAGCAAAGTGGCGCGCATAACGCATACGCAGCGGGAATGATTGCCGTTCGCTCTCAACGCTACACACACCTAATCGACCATCTAAGGCAGCGGTTAAGGCTTTGCCAAATTCGACATCGTCTAAAGCTTGTAGGTGTTCAGCTTGCTCGGGCGACACTGACCACACGATGGAACATAAGTTATCTTGGTACAGTGGCAACATGGCTAACGGGCCGCCGGGTAAAAAGGCTTGTCTGGCGGTAGCATCATGAGCAAGTTCGGTGCGCACTGTGGCGACAATGGCGTGGTGGCCGTAGTCCCAAAATGTTAATGGAATACTGCATTGCTGACGCACCCACGAGTTGGCACCGTCTGCAGCAACCACCACCGCAGCGCTGATATTGTCGCCATTGGCGAGCGTAAGCCAGGCTTCGCGCTCGCCAAAGGCCACACGCTCAAGGCGTTGGTCTTCAAGGTGGGTAAGATTACTGATTTCACTGGCACGTTTGGCAAGGGCATGACTAATGGCATCGTTTTCGATAATCGAGCCTAAATAGGTTTCGCTAATGCTGTGAGCATCAAACTCAATTTTGCCTAGGCCGTCTTTGTCCCACACTGACATTTTTTGATACGGGCTAATGCGACTGTCGTCGAGGTATTGCCATGCGCCGAGATTTTCCAGCAGTTGTTGGCTGGCTTTATTGATGGCGCTAACACGTAATTTAGGTTCACCACTGACGGCCTGAGTTGTGCCTGCGTCTATTACCACCACATTCAGGTCGGCATTGGCTAACCCAATGGCAGTTGCGAGCCCGACCATACCACCGCCGACGATGGCTACATCATATGTTTTGGTTGAAAACATGGTCAATCCTTACCTTAAAATGAGTTAACGCCAGCCCATGGCAGTTTGTGCTACGGGGCGTTTTAACGGCGGCAGCCAAGACAATAAGCGCAAGCCAATACTGCGCCCTGCGACTAATGGCCAATATTGATTGGAAAAGCCACGGACTAAAAATTCGATGTTACGTAAAGTGCTGTCGCGGTCTTGTTGGCGTGCGGCCAAATATTGATGCACGATGTCGCTACTGCCAAGATCGACTTTTACTTCAGTTTCACTATTGGCTTGCGTTAGTGCGGTTTCAATAACATCTAACAAGCCCACCACATCACGCAGGCCAAGGTTAAAGCCTTGCCCTGCAATGGGGTGTAACGTTTGCGCTGCATTACCGACAAACACACAGCGGTGATATATCGGCCTTGGCATGTATGACAAGGTAAGCGGATAACTGACACGCTGGCCAACATCGACAAACTGGCCGACGCGGTGGCCAAAGGCATGTTGTAATGCGGCTAAAAATTCGCTTTTATCGACGTTTGTCAATTCATCGGCTTGCGCTGGCGGCAATGCCCACACCAGTGAAAAACGCGATTGTCCTTTGCCAGAGTCTGTTAATTGCGCAGATGGCTGTTTTAATTGATTTGAGGACTGTTTTAATTGCGCTGAGGACTCTTTTAATTGCGCTGAGGGCTCTTTGGCTTGCGTCGATGATGCTTTAGATTGCGCTGAGAATGCGGTCATGTTTTGCATCGGCAGCAAGGCTAATGGGCCTGTTTGGGTAAAGCGCTCATAAGCCCAATGCTGGTGCGGTTGATTGGTGGTGACATTGGCAACGATAGCCGTTTGCTGAAAATCAACTTGCTCAGTTGTTTGGCCTAAATACTGGCGTACCACAGAGTGCGCGCCGTCTGCGGCCACCAGCAATTGGCAATGTAATTGGCTGCCGTCATCTAACGACAACACATGGCCATCTTGCTGGGCCTGTAAAGCGGTGACCTTAGCGGGGCAATAAACCTGTACCGACGATTTAGCCAGTTCATCAAATAATACGTTCCCGACTTTAGCCAGCTCAACCACCTGCCCTAGCGCATCTAAGCCTAACGGTTTGGCATTAAGCTCGGTCATGCCAAAGTGGCCGCGATCGGACACATGGATGTTTTCAATCGGCGTGCCTAAATGCTTGAGCTTTGGCCAAATGCCTAAACGAGTCAGTTCAAAAATAGAGCCATGCGCAATGGCAATGGAGCGAGCATCAAAACCTGGGTGTTTATTGTCAGCAACATGAGCTTCAATTAAGGCGATACGCAGCGGGCGTGCGAGTGATGCAGATAACTTGGCTAATCCTAGGGCTAATGTCGCCCCAGCCATCGCGCCACCGACAATGGCAATGTCGACAGCTTGAGGTGAAGTTGAATGATGTGCTGTGGTCATACGCTGCGCCGCTGCTAATGAAAACTAAAAATTAATGAATAGTCGATGACTGGTCGGTGTCATTTAATGGCATGTCTAGGCCAAACTCTGAGTAACATAAAATGGCTGACATTCTGACAAACTCTTGCAATTCAACGTAGGCAGTTTCTGATTCGTCATCATCACCGACATCAAATTCAACCTGGGCAATTTCTGCTAAATCTTTAATGACTTCGCGCACGTCCGGTGATGCTTTAGCCAGTTCTGGCTGAATAATCGCAATGCCGGTTAAAAAGCTTTGCGTCCACAGGGCCAGTGCTTCAACACGGTGACTAAGCGAGACTTCTTCTTCTGGCAGTAATAAGGTAAAGCCAAATTCAAAATCTGCTAGACGAGCAACGGTGTCCTGGTAAAGCTCAGCAATTAATTGCTGTAGGTTAGACTCTAGCGGTTGGCCATCATTCATTAAGTCTGCCAGCGGTTTTAACCACGCATAATTGTCTTGTTGTACACCACCACAAATTAGCCCAACAAGTGCACCGTGCACTTCTACTGGGTGCTGACCAATTTCGGCCGCATCTAAGGCTTTTTTAAGATTTTCGATACATAAAGAAGGTGGGGTTGCCATGGTTTTTTCCTAATAGCGCGATATCTGTCTCAATGCTAGCAGAGTTACTATGATGCTCCAAATACTAGCGCGACATGTGATCAAATTTGTGAATAGTAATACAATGATTGCAGGCGATTTGTTCACTCAAACAACAAATCGTTAAAAAGGGCCGCTGTTGCCTTGCGCTTTTAAATTCAGCCCTATATAGTTCGCGAACTGACTAAGGATTGGGGCGACATTATGAGTAACAGTGCTGTTGATATAACCCTTTTAGGGCGCACCTACTCTATTGGCTGTCCAAAAGGACGCGAAGATGCCTTACGCACCGTTGCCAGAGAAGTTGAAAACCAACTGACAACCTTAAAGTCGCGTACTAACAATTTAAGCCGTGAAGAATTAGCCATCATGGCTGCATTGAACATTGGCAATGAGTTGTTTGAAGAAAAGCAAAAAAATAAGCAATATATGGCGCAAATGGATGAGCGTATTTCGTTATTACAATCGACGTTGGAAACATCATTGGTTGAACGAAGCCGCAAGGATGACTAAACTAAGAATTCAGAATTAAGTGTAATACTTGATTCTACCCTGTTTTGCTCCCTGGGATATGCGCGAACTGGCTATGTCCCTGTGCCGATAATTACAAACCCAGGGTGAATGCTTTTGTTGACATTGTGCATGCTCGGCTCGTACCGAGAAGCCTTAGGAGATGAACATTTACCCGCCTTGAACCTACGGTTCAAGGGCTACGCCGGCAGCGGTGTTCTGGGGAGCATCCTATCATTTGTACTTCACAGTCGCGTTTACATCGCGATTTAATCTCAAATCACTGTGTTACCTTAATAGCATCAATCTTGTGCCCCCGCTTATGATGTTATTCAATCTGTCACTAATGACCTAAATTGGTGCATCTCATTGCCATTTCTGTATATTAAGTAACCGTTCGCTTTAGAAAACAGTCATCCATTCACATTTTAAACTTTTAAATTTAGTAACTTTATTCATAAGGTTGTGTTACAAAACACATTAATGTATAAAGCCTTATATATTAATAGCTTGTATTTATGGATTATGACAAGTCTTACCTTTAGCCTGAAGTTATGCGGCATCATTATTGCTTTTCTGCTGTTCTCGTTAACAGGCTGTAAATCTCTCCCTACGCCCTCTCCAGCTAAACCGGTTAATGTTATTCCTCTCGAGTTAACTCACTTACCAACAGATGCTGCTACCCAGGGCTTGAATATTATTGATACTCAGTTGAGCTTAGGTGACCGGAATTTATACCTAGCCAATAATGGCAATATCAAAATGCTGTCTACCGCCCAATGTCAGCTAGAAATATCAGCCCATCGAGGTGATTTTAGACAACCAGAAAGCAGTGCAAATGCCATCGCGTCGGCGTTAAATGATAACTTTAATAGTGTTGAAATTGACGTAATGCTGCTTAAAGATGGCACCTGGGTTAATCATCACGATAGCCAGACAGGCCGCGCGACCGTGTATTACACTGGCGAACGATTTAAACTCAATCGCATGAGCTTTCAGGCGTTTTCCAATCTCAAACTACGCGATAAGCAAACTAACAATTTGCTCGACCAACGCCCTATTGCCGCTGTTGAAGCCTTTAAAACCTTTGCAGCATATCGCCATAATAATCAACAACTCAATGTAGAGATAAAATCTGATACCAACGGCCAAAAACTCGTTGAGCTTGATAATATGCTCCGAAAATATATTGGCTTAGGAGGATTTTATTATTCAGCCGCGGACCAAGAAATACTCTATAAGCTACGAGGCATTAATCCATCGGTGTATTTAGGGTTTATTCAGGGTGGACACCCTACAAGCATTGAAAAATTAACGGCTGATTTGCGTAACGGCGTCAAAAACGATGCTTATTACTTAGATAATCAAAGTAAGCTTGAACTCGTAGGGCGATACGGCACCAAACGTTACCGCTCACGCTATAAAGACTATACGGCAAAATCGTCACTCTCTGCCATACACAAAAAGCTCGGTGATAATTCAGGACTCCACTTGGATATACGCAGCTTTATGCAGCATCCAAACGTTAAACATGACGCTCACCAACTGGGTATGAAGGTCTACACCTATTCACTTAATGGCAGCGAATATCACCAGTCACAATTAATTAAATTAACCACGGTACAATTACCTGATGGCGCCATTGTTGATGCAACGCCTTATAAAATTTGCCAACGCTTATTTAATGCGGCTGTGCCGGCTAAACGCTATGAGCCATCAAGCCATCTTGGTCGTTATATTGCTTCTTTACCACAAGATGCTGACTTTGACCGTTTTAACGAAATGCGTGGATATCAAACTGAAGGTTACTATTTGTCATTAGATTCTGGCCTTGCTCCAATTAGCCGTCCACCAGTAAAAGTGGTGCCTAATAATATTCCTACCCCATTGTTAGAGCATGGTTTTCCTACAATCACAGATGAAAAAATTGATAACGATACTGGCGAGACAATTATTTTAAGGCTCCCCCAGCGCCAGGCTAAATAGCGGTAAAAAAGCATAACGATAAAAAGATGATGGTTGATAAAGATTAATATGACTGAAGATAACAAAAGCCCATTTGCAACAAACTTGCTGAACAGCGCCCCGACACAAAAGAAAATGGAATCCGCGGTAAAACAGCTGGAAAAAGTACAAAAAAGTCAGCAATCAACCGCCAAAAAAGTAGAAAAGCAACAAGCCGTTGAAGCCCAGATTAGTAAAACGGGCCAACCCTTCTGGTGGATGTTGCTGATGTTCGTTTGTTCCGTAGTGTATTTGTTCCCGGAAGCAGTATTTAATGCAGCATTAACCGATGTTGCTGGAGGACGAAACTCCAGTATGGAAGACTTACGCTTGGTTGAGCTTTTTGGCCGAACCATCAGCGGTATTGGTGTGACGTTACTGTTAGCAGATTTATTATTAAAAGGTAAACGAGTCGCTAAAGTGTCGCGCGCCTTAGGTTACTTCACCTTAATTGCGGCCATTGTGTGGCCAACGGTATTTTTTGGACAAAAATGGTTAGTCGATCATTTTATTATTGATGCATCAACGCCTGCTGAACGTCAACAAGCTTACTTGTCACAGTTACTTCGCAGTGCATTAATTGAAAACTCAATCAAATTCGAAGGCATAGAGTACGATCCCAATAAAGAACACAATGCGACCGAAAAAACCTTTCTCTCAGTATTTGGTGGGTTGGTTTACGCTGACGATAAATTAGTGGCCGATTTAAAAAACAAAAAAAGTCTGATAATGGAAAAATTTGTCCGCGATCGGGCAATGTCTCGTTTTGATGAACACTATCGTCACTATGATGATTTCCGCCAAACACTTCGCAATAAATATACCGAGTACGCCACGGGATCGAATCAATATAATCAAGCACTAGGCAGTGTACAAACTCGGTCTGATTCGTACTGGTTAGATACCCAAAATCAAGTTAAGCAAGGTTGGGAACAATATCAAAAAGGCACCAAGGCGTATGAAGCAAGAGTAGAATCTCGTGCACAAAAAATTGCGCCTAAACTGTATGATTATTTTGAACGTCGTAATAAATGTGCTGAAAAGAAAAGTGGCAGTAGTAAAGATAGCTGCTTTGAGCGACTGCAAAAAGGTTATGACAAAGAAATAGCCAAATACGGCATTCCTTATATTCCGCCTAATGATTGGCTCATTCGCGAAGAGATTTCAACGTCAGAAAATGTCGGTAATTCTATTATCTCGGGCATTATGACTTTAGGTCTATTCACGGCAATGCAAGCAGCAGATGCAGTAACAGGCGGTGATGCAGGCTTTAAAGATCATCGAATGGTATATACCAACGATGTAAAACATTATAAACGCGTGCTGATGGTAAAAATGGCCCCTGATTTTAGTAAAGAATCAGGAGGTTACCCATTAGGAATTAACTCAATCCATGAGTTTAGAGTACATGAGCTGACTAGCATCAAAGTCAATAAGAAGCTAAAGCAAAAAGGCTTAACGTTATCCCCTTCTTGGTCAATAACTGATCGCAATAGTTTTGATATTGCTGTCGCTAAAAAAGTGCGTCAGCAAGCCGATGCCGAGTGGCGAACCAAAATGAAAGCCAAGGGTAGCGACATGCCGCCTAATTTGAGTTGGCAAGCATTTCAGCAACAAGGCATGATCCAACAGCGTATTCAACGAGAAATGAAAGAGCTGTATGTCAACCCAACACTAGCGGATTGGAATAATCGCGAATTTAAACAACACATCATTGAACCTAATATCAAACGTAAAACCACTGAGTATCTGAATGTGCTCGAAGCTCAACAAGTTGAATTTGCCGATGGCGGTGCATTTGAATCAACGGGTAAATCGGCATTACGTTCAACCATTATTCCGCCAATTTCTATGGCGATTAGCTTAGCATTAGTGTTACTTACCGTATTAAAACTCCCGATGAAAGCAGTCGAGCTAGTACAAGCTAAACGGGCGTCCTTGACGCCTGGCGTTAAGCCTAATCGCCTGATAAAGCCGGTGATATCAACGGTATTACTCGCGTCAATATTTGTGGTTCCGTTATCAATGGGCGGTAACCAATACACTATGCCTGGCTCATCAATGCATTACTTTTTTGATCAAATGGAAAAGAATGATTCCGCCACAGTGTCATATACACTTAAATGGTTATTAGTGACCCTACCTATGGTGCAGCCTATCGGTTCATCTATCGATCAACGCTTGTTTATTACTGAAGGATTTAATGCCATCAGTGAATCGATTGATCGCTTTGATTTAGCAGTAATGCCCACACATGATTCAACTAAAACCGTTACATCATCACCTAAAAACTCAGCCTTATTGCCACTCACCATTAACAGCAATATTGCCAAAGCCAAGGTTTCAGTGATGAACATAAAACCCAAGTATCAAGCAGGCATGATGTTACCTGCAGGCAGTTACGACATTAAAGTCTCTGCACCAGGACAAGAGCCGATGAGAAAGTGGGTTTATTTGAAGGCCGATGAAACGAGTTTTGACATCAATTTTGAATAAACAGCTTTTAGCTTAATAACAATAAATAGCTCAATAACAATAAATAGCAAAATAACAATAAATAGCAAAATGTATCACGCATTGATTATAGGAAGTATTACGTGAGTAAATTAGAACAATTCCAACGATTTATCCGTAATAACGGTAAAGACCTCACTGGTGTTGATGTCCCCGTAATATTAAGTAACGAACAAACAAAACAACCTCAGCTTAAGTTTACTTTTGGATGGACGATCGAAATTGGGGTGAGTCAGCACGAACATGGATCTTATTGTCCTAATGGCATCCAATCTGGTAGTGCATCAAATGCGAGGGATTACGCCCACGACAAAGCAAAAGAGTATGTTAGCGGACAAAATTCGTTATTTAATGACCGTTTTATAAATATTCTTGGGCCTGATATTTCTAGCAATTTTTTGATCAGAAATAGAGACTTAAAATCTGCACCAGAAACCTATGTAGGCAGCAAAGTGTGTTACAACTGCAGCGGCTCTGGGTCACAAAGCTGTTATAATTGTAATGGCTCAGGCAAGAATTCTTGTACCGGTTGTAGTGGCAGCGGCCGCATTAGTGTGTCACGTTTCGACAGTTATAATAATCGCACGGTTTACACAACTGAATCATGCTCATCTTGCTGGGGAAGTGGCAAAAAAACCTGTTATACCTGCAACGGCTCAGGTTCAGTAACCTGCAATACTTGTAATGGTGGTGGATATCTCTATTACAGTTACACCATTGATGGTAATGCTAAACGCAGCACTAAATGGGCTTATAACAGTAACGACTATCACGAATGGACTTCTGAATTCGTTAAAAATAATGGTTTAGACTTAGTTTATCATTTGACCGAGATAGCTGAAGTTGACGTTGAAGGCGGCCTTGATGGTTGTACTTTTATTTATGCTTTTACCGCTAAACTGCCGACGTTACAATTTACCGCTACGATAGATAAAGTCGATACAACAATGTGTTTTGCGGGTAAAAAAGACACAACACACAATGCCGGTGGAGTTTACGATCCTGCGGTATGGTTTGTAGCGCAGAAAATGACCGGAAATGACAAAGAAACCGACAAAGAAGTATTAGCAACACCCGCGATAAAGGACATTATTGAAGCGCACACCACCCAGACTCAAATTGCGTTACTAACAGAAAATTGGGTTTCAAAAGAGATTAACGATGCTGTTATCTCTAACTATCAACACTTAGTCACTAAGTTAAAAAAGCAGAGTGTTAAGGGTATTGCGCCCAACATGTTTTTAAGCTTAATAAAGTACACTTATTTGTTCTTCACGTTAGGAATGTTAATCGCGCTGTTATTTCCTTCATTTGCCGCAGAAACAAGTCATCGCATGAGCGTGTCACAAGTGCCTGAATGGATGATGGCGTTGCTGAGGATGAGATTTGATTTATTTGGGCTCCCCGCTTATATGAACTATGTGTTTATTTTTGGACTCCTGTGGTTAAGCTATAAGAGTGTGAAAAAGTGGTATTGGAAAAGTATCAGCAAAACTAAAATATGGTTGTTAGCGATAAGCATCACACTATTATTGCCACATATCGGCTTTACATTTTATTACAATACGTTAGAGCTACTTGAACTATCACCAGCTATCGGTAGCACGCTTGTTACAGGTTCAATATTAGTGGGTGTCTATTTACTTATTATTGGCATTAAAAGGCCACAAAGATGGTATAGCAAGTTGTTAGGCTTACTGGTTGGGTTTGGTATTTTCTGCGCAATTCAATTTGGACTTTATGCCATAAATCCTACCTATGGTTTTATTGCAGATCATGCGCACTATGTTGGTGACGTAACAACGTTATTGGCATCTGGCATAGATTTTATGAAAAACAATGTACTTGAATGGGGCATATTATCTATCAGCTTTACTTACTTCTTAACGCGAAGACGTTTTTGGTTAAAAGCAAAAACCATGGTGGCAGATTATGATAGCCCTGTATTACTAAAATCCATGAATATGGACAAATAGGATTAAGCATTTAGGTTAGTCGAGGTTAATCAGCTGCAACATGAGCAGATGATTAACCAGTGCTTTCATATCGACTCATAAAGCGCTAACCTACTTTCATTCTGTGTTTTGGTGTTTTTTAATTTGTCAGTGATGGAGTACTCCTAATATATGAGTATCACGCGTTTTATGACGAACAACGACAACCGTCCTGTTACGTCTACCTCTTCGGCACGCATTAGCTATTTTGCCACCCCATCTGAGTTTCAAGAGCCTTTGTTTGATAGCACAGACATGAGCCGCGACAATATTCGCCGCCATGTTAGGCAAGAGCGCAACAGTTTATCCACTGAAGAACAAAGCCAATTAGCCTTAATTGCCAGCCGTCATATGCTGGCAGAAATTCAGGCACAATCGGCACAGCATGTGGCAGTATATTTAACCCATGACGGCGAGTTAGCCACACAAAAATTGATTGATGCCTTATGGGATTTAAACATCAATGTTTACTTGCCGCTTATTCATCCATTTTGCAAAGGGCATTTGTTGTTTGTACGGTACGATCGTGACTCGGTGATGGTTAAAAACCAATACGGTATTAGCGAACCTAAACTCAATGTGCAACATGTGATCACTGTTAATCAACTCGATATGATCATCACGCCGTTAGTGGCATTTGATGAACACGGTAATCGTATGGGCATGGGCGGCGGTTATTACGATCGCACCTTAGCTCAAGTTGTTAACAACAAACCCTTAGCCGTTGGTTTTGCCCACGATTGTCAGGAAGTGAGCCAGGTACCAACCGACTTTTGGGATGTGCCATTGCCAGTGATTATTACCCCAACGAGAAGATTGGCTATTTAAAATAGCTTCGTAATAAAAAGCCCCATCAATACATGTTATTGATGGGGCTTTTTAGTTAAATGATTTATTGCCGCTATTAATGACCGATATGTGAAAAAACCTGCAGACTAACTATTCTCCGTCCAAAGTGTCCGAAATAGCATGATAAAAATGCCGAAGTGACATCAAGCCCTTTCTCACACATCTGACCCATATGGATTTGGGAAATGTCATTATGATGTCGGGAACATCATTGACCATGTGTTTCAAGGCATTTAGGCTCCTGCCTTGCAGAAATGGCACAGGCTCAGGGGTACAGGGTCGTTCATTGACGTCCTGTCACCACGACATTCGTGAATCCCTTCACATCAGATGTACCATCTGAGCCGTTAGGCGATTTTTATTATGCTATGAGGATCAACACTTTGCCGGAGCTGCCGGGGAGATCCAAGAGGGGAAAGCAGTTTTTCCCTTCTTGGTCGGGTGTGGACGAAGTGCCACGATTTTTGTTATGTGCAACAAAAGCAATCGTGACTATACAATTGCTTTCTCTAATGCCTGGCTTACATCAGCAATAATATCGTCGATATGCTCAATACCCACTGAAATACGCACCAGGTCTTCTGATACACCGGCCTTGGCAAGCTCTGCACCGCTGAGCTGGCGATGAGTGGTACTAGCAGGGTGACAAGCGAGCGATTTAGCATCACCAATGTTGACTAAACGTAACACCATTTGCAGCGCATCAATAAACTTACCACCGGCCACTTTACCCGCTTCTGCGTTGGCGGCTTTAATGCCAAAACTGATGATACCTGAGGCTTTACCGCCGGTGATTTTTTGACAGGTTGCATGGTGCGGGCTATTGGGTAGTGCAGCATAATTGACCCAGCTAATACTTGGGTGTTGTTGTAAAAATTCAGCCAGCGCGAGTGCATTACTGCAATGACGTTCCATGCGTAAACTAAGGGTTTCGAGCCCTTGCAACAGTAAAAATGAACTGTGTGGCGACAAGGCTGCGCCAGTATTACGTAATGGCACTACGCGGCAACGGCCAATATAGGCTGCAAGGCCAAAGGCGTCGGTGTATACCACGCCGTGATAAGACGGATCGGGCTCATTAAGTATCGCAAAGCGTTCTTTATTAGCGACCCAATCAAACTTACCTGAATCAATAATCACCCCACCAATGGTGGTGCCGTGACCGCCAATGTATTTGGTCAGTGAATGGATAACAATGTCGGCGCCGTGATCAAACGCGCGGCACAATACTGGCGTCGCGACAGTGTTATCAACAATTAATGGCACCCCATGTTTATGGGCAATATCGGCCAAACGCTGTAAGTCGACGATGTTACCGGCAGGGTTACCAATTGATTCACAAAATAATGCTTTGGTTTTATCGTCAATTAATGCATCTAGACCGTCAAAGTCATCAAACGCGGCCATGCGCACTTCAACGCCCTGGCGCGGCAGCGTATGAGCAAATAAGTTATAGGTGCCGCCATACAGTTGGCTAGTGCTAACAATGTTGTCGCCCACTTGAGTGAGCGCTTGAATCGCATAGGTAATCGCCGCCATGCCTGATGCCACTGCAAGCGCGCCAATACCGCCTTCGATAGCCGCTAAGCGTTGCTCTAAAACACTGGTGGTTGGGTTCATGATGCGGGTATAAATATTACCTGCGACTTTGAGGTCGAATAAGTCTGCGCCATGCTGGGTATCATCAAAGGTGTACGAGGTGGTTTGGTAAATCGGCACTGCCGCAGCTTTAGTCGTAGCTTCTGACTCGTAGCCATAATGTAATGCCAGTGATTCCAGTTTCATGTTTTCTGCAGACATAGCGACTTCCTTGAGATAATTGACTGTGGTGATATTGATTAATATCCACACTACCAATTAGCCATCTAGAAGTCTATAACAAAATACCGCGAAATGATGATAGCCATATCGCGGCACGCTTGCTGCTTAAATCTTTTAGATTGTTAACGCTTATTTTAACTGTCTGCCACCATCAACAGCGTAACAGCGACCCGTGACGTAATGGCTGCTTTGTAGATAATCGATAAGGCTAATAATTTCATTATTACCGGCCTCCCTTGGCAATATCGCTTTCGCTAATGCTTTGACTTTATAAGCATCATCGTCGTGCTCATTAAATAGAATCATCGCGGGGGCAATCGAGTTCACTTTAACGTGTGGCGCAAGCAAGCTGGCAAATGACAAGGTCATATTATGCAATGCCGCTTTACTGGCCGCGTAAGCAATGTGCTTTTTACTGCCCTTTTCGGCGACATAGTCGGTGATATGAATAATGTTGCTGGCACCTATACTGTCGTCATTGGTTTTGGCGGCGGCAACCAACAATGGCGCTAATGCAAGGTTGATTTGATAAGGCGCAGACACATGAATTTGCATCATTCTGGCCATGGTTTCGCTTGGGCTTAAGCCGCTGTTGTCTGGCAGCCAGTCTGAAGCATTATGGATAATAGTGTCGAGGCGATCATGATGCTCATTGATGTGAGCAATAAGCTCATCAATTGCCGCTGGGTCTGTTAAGTCGCACGAATGTAAACTGGCTCCAAGCTTGCCTAACTGCTCAATACTGTCGTAATGAGTACGATAAGTGCCAATAACATGATGACCCTGGGCCAAATAATACTTAGCCAGTGCATAACCAATGCGCTTACCTACGCCAGTGATCAGTATTGTACGTTCCATAATGCTCTCTTTATGTTTGGTTAATGACTTACCCTAAAACTTATCATAAGCAAATTAGGTGCTTATGATAAGCATTTATAATAACCGCTAAGGATTAAACTTTTAATACAAGGTTTGCAGCCTAAAAAAATGGCCTCAACTCGGGGGAGGTTGAAGCCATTAAATAAATCGAAGTAAACCGTATAACGTTACGCTAAAAATTCAGCACGACTGGCTGGATTAGCTTTAAAACAGCCGCCAAGTGCCGTGGTTTGGGTGCTCGATGACGTGTCCATAATGCCGCGAGATTTAACACAGTAATGGGTAGCGTTAATGCTAACTGCGACATCGTCGGTTTCGAGCAAGGTTTGCAGTGCCACTAAAATTTGTTGTGTGAGACGCTCTTGCACCTGCGGCCGTTGAGCAAAAAAGCACACAATTCGGTTAATTTTAGATAAGCCAATAATGTTGCCTTTAGGGATGTAAGCCACTTTGGCCAAACCATCGATGGTAATAAAGTGATGCTCGCAGGTACTTACCACACTGATATTGCTGATTTTAACCATCTCTTCAACACCCATTTTATTGTCAATTTGGGTGATTTTAGGGAAGTTAGCGTAATCAAGGCCTGAGAAAATCTCGTTGACGTACATTTTAGCAATACGATGCGGGGTTTCAGCTAGACTGTCGTCGCTTAAATCGAGGCCAAGTGTCGACACAACTTCTGTCATTAAGCCTTTAATACGTTGATACTTTTGCTCGCTAGTCAGGTCACTTGGAATCAGTGGCGTTTCAAGGCCATGGTCGACTAACGCCTTTTGAACTTTTAGTGCTTCGGCAGACAACTCGACGCGAGTTATGTCATTAATGGTGGTCATAATAACATCCTTAATAATAGGTTAGGCTTGATACTCTAAAGACAAAGAAACAGAGTCGGCAAAACGTAATGCATGCGGCTTATCAATAGTCACTCGTGCTAAGGTTACGCTTGGATGTTCACGACAAATGTCGAGCACGTCAGCCACCAGTTTTTCGAGTAATAAGAACCGGCCTTCTTCTACATGTTGAATCACTTTTTTAGTGATTATCTTGTAGTTTAGGGCATCGGCGACATCATCGGTTTGGAACGAACGATCCGCTGGATAATGGATCTCAATGTTGATCACCACGTCTTGCTGTTTTTCGCGTTCGTCTTGGTTGAACCCAATAAAGGTGCGTAAACGTAAGTTGGTGACGTTAATAATAGCTTGGCTTAATGGCATTATTTAGCCCTAGTGGATTGTTTTTAATCTATACGCCAGGGTGAAATAAAAAGATCATAAATCTTAAATGCTCACGCCGATCGCTAAATGATCAATGCTAATCACAATAAAGGTAAACTAGCTTTGGATCTGGTGCGTACAATCTCTCAATAAAAGCGACCCGAGGTGAATAATGGAACTGACAATATTTTACGATGGCACTTGCCCGCTTTGTCTTAATGAAATGCAGCAATTAAAGCGCTACGACAGCTTAAACCGCATCGGGCTTGAAGACATTAACGCGGCAGATATTAATCAGCGTTTCCCTGACTTAGATGTAGAACAAGCCAATACCATATTGCATGGTTTGCAAGCGGATGGCAGTTGGCTATATGGCTTAGACGTGACTGCTAAGGCATGGGGATTAACAGGTAAACACGGTTGGATAAAACTGCTGCGCCTGCCCGTGATTAAACCTGTGGCAGACCTAGCCTATTTGGCCTTTGCGCGTAATCGCTACCGGATATCGTATTTACTGACCGGCAAAAAACGCTGTGATAATGGCAGTTGTAACATTAAATAAGAGCAAAGCGCATGAGCGATTCAACGACAACTGAAACCATTATTGTAATTGGGGCGTCATCGCTAATTGCCCAAGCCTTTATTGAGCAAACTTGTCATCAACACGCAAAGCAACAGCAGCCAAACTTACCTGTCGCAAAGCCGTTACAAATCATCACGGTTAGCCGTCAGCCCAGCATAAAATTGCCTGAACTAATGGGCATTGAACTAACTGACAGTGAACTAACGGGACGTATTAACCACCAGCACTTTAGCTGTGATTATCAACAAGCCTCAATAGAACAATGTGTTAGCGATATCGTGGCGATTACAGGCACAGTGACTCGCATAGTGATGTGTAATGGCATTTTGCACAGTAAAAACCAGCACATCAGCACAAACGAACCAGCCTTAATGCCAGAAAAACGCATTGAAGATATTGATGCACATTCGTTAGAGCAGCTGTTTTATGCCAACAGTATTGTGCCGATGTTATGGCTAAGCGCCCTCACCCCATTGTTGTCGCAACCTCGTCATAAAGTAAGCGCCGAACAAAAATGTGTTATCAGTATATTGAGTGCTCGAGTCGGCAGCATTTCAGATAATCGCCTCGGCGGTTGGTATGGTTATCGCGCCTCAAAAGCGGCATTAAACATGCTCATTAAAACCACGGCAGTAGAATATGCTAGACGCCTTAAACGCGTGAAGCTGATTGCGTTTCACCCCGGCACCACCGACACGCCATTATCAAAACCTTTTCAAGCCAACGTACCTCAAGGCAAACTCTTTACCCCTGCCTTTGTCGCCAGCCAATTACAGCAGATTATGGATAACATTGAGCCCGATGGCGAAGCCAGCTACTTAGATTGGCAAGGCGAGCCGATTAACTGGTAAGCGCTCATTGATGTTATGTCTATGGCTATGGCTATGGCTATGGCTATGGCTAAGTACATGCCAAGTTGCTGATGTCATATGGTACTAAGGTGCCAATTAAATTGTGCCTAAATTGCTTTACCCTAAAAGTACTAAATTGGATTGAGGAACCGATACTATGTCGACGTTACACACGGGACTAAAAGGGAAAGTAGCACTGATTACCGGCTCAACAAGCGGTATAGGCTTGGCCACCGCACATGTACTGGCTGAACAAGGTTGTCATATCGTATTGCATGGTTTGATGGCGCAAGATGAAGGTACGGCATTAGCCGCTGAATTTACCTCTCAATATCAAATAAACACCTATTTTAGCAATGCCGATTTAAGAGACCCTACCTGTATACATGAGTTTATGGACGCGGCCGTGGAGCAATTAGGCAGTATTGATATTTTAGTCAATAACGCCGGTATTCAACATACCCAAGATGTGGCCAACTTCCCGATTGAAAAGTGGAACGACATTATCGCGATTAACTTATCTTCTGCATTTCATACCATCCAAAAAGTTGTGCCCGCAATGGCCAATAAACAATGGGGGCGAATTATTAATATTGCCTCAGTACATGGTTTAGTCGGCTCAGCAAATAAAGTGGCATATTGCGCGGCAAAACACGGCATTGTGGGCTTAACAAAAGTGGTCGCCATTGAGTGTGCAGAACAAGGCATTACGGTCAATGCGATATGCCCAGGTTGGGTTGATACGCCGCTTATCGGCAAACAAATTGACAACATCGCAAGCGACAAAAACCTGAGTTATGACGAGGCAAAATATCAACTGGTTACCGCAAAACAACCGTTACCAGAAATGCTAGCGCCGAGACAGATAGGTGAGTTTGTATTGTTTCTTTGTGGCGGCGCGGCAAAAGGCATTACTGGGGCTGCATTACCAATGGATGGTGCCTGGACAGCGCAATAAGCTTGGGTGAGATTGATTTATAGCAGGTAATCTCATATTAAATGTTAGCCCTTATTGATATCGATAAGGGCTTTTTTAATGCCTAAAACAATAAGCAGTGGTTAAGTCTTGGCCATAAACTCAGCGATATGTTGATAGGTTGCCATACATTCATCGTTAACAAGATCATGCAGTAACATGTAGGCGTGGATCATGCCGTCAAGCGAATGATGCTCAACATCAACACCAGCTACAGTTAATGCCTTAGCATAAGCTATGCCTTCATCCCGAAGTGGATCGCAGCCTGCTGTAAAGATAAGCGTTTTAGGCAATGCAGCCGACATCGGCCCCAATAAAGGTGAAGCCTGTTTAATAATATCGGCATCAGTCGATTGAAAATACTGATCGAAATACCACTTTATGCGAGTTGTTTCGAGTAAGAACCCAGTGCCATTTGTGTCTAATGATGGGCTTGTTAATGTGTAATCGACGCTAGGGTAAATCAAAATTTGTTGGTCTATTTTAAGCCGGTTATCCGTTAAACTTTTCATGCTTAAACTGGTGCAAATGGCGCCACCTGCACTGTCACCAACAATCGTGACCGAATCTTGATGCTTAACATCACCGAGTAACTCAGCGTAACGTATGAGTACCTGTTCGCAATCATCAATCCCCGCGGGATAAGGATGCTCTGGCGCCAAGCGATACTCAACTGAAATCACCACACACTGAGCAATACTGGCAAGATGACGGCAAATGGGGTCGTACAACTCTACGCTGCCACACATATGCCCACCACCATGAAAATGCACTAACACAGGCAAAGGTTTATCTGGCGCAGGGCTATAAATCCTGACGGGAATAATACGGTCGGATAACGTCAACGTTTTATCTGCAATATAAGGCACCGCTGGAGAGTCACTCATTAACCCGCTCAGTTTATTTAAGTTTTCCCGCAATATTGTTGGTGTAAATTGGATATTATTTTGTTTAGCCAGGGCAATGTTACTATTGGCCTGAGCCAGAAAATCAGTCAACTTAGCAGACACTGTGCCTCTCATTATAATGACTCCTTTGGTTTACCCGTTTCAGGTAAAAAATAACTGCCTACAAATACCGTACCGGTGAGCAAGGTAATCATCAAAAATGAGCTGGTGTAACTGCCATCATTCATATCCACTAACTTGCCAAATATCCACAGCACAATGGTCGACACCAGATAACTAATTGACCAAAACAGACTAAACACCACGGTAATTTTTTGCCCTGTCATCTGCGGTAACTCATGCGGAATAGACACTAATGCGGTTACTGGGAAAAAGATAAAAAAGCCCAATACAATCGCACATAAGATTTGCAGCCAAGGCTGCGAGCTAAACGATAACCCGAGTACTGTGATAAAAATAATCAGCCCACTTAAACGAATAATAGGTAGGCGCAGTGGATTTTTTCGGCTGTATAACATCCCCGCGATGGTGCCGACAATGCCAAAACCAATGACCCATTTACTTTGACTAATGCCCGCTTGCGGGTAAAAAGTGAATAAACAAATATAAAACGACAACAAACCAGAATAAGTGAACGCATAGGCCCAGTTAAATTTGTCTTTTAGCCCGTCCATATAACCATATTCAGTGGGTTCAGATCCTGCTGTGTGGTTAGCCGAAACGGGAGCGTCAAACTTAACCAGTAACCACACCATTGCCAGTACCAAGCTCGCGGCTGAAAACAACACTAAGCTATTTTGCCAGCTGCCCGTAAGTGAATTAATACTGGTCATGCCCCATAAAATAATTGCAGTGCCAACGTTAAATGCCACCGCATTTAACCCATTAACCACCGGGCGGTCTTCTGGTACAAACCACTGCATCACAATAGGATTAAAGTACACAATCATAAAGGCTCCACCTAAGCCCATTAAAAAACGGCTTACCAGCAGTAATTCATAACTCGTCGCTAGTGGCGTCACTATGCCGACAACAATTAATAACGCGGCTAACAAAAAGGCGTACTTGATACCAAACTTTACCGCGACATACGCAGCGCTAAACGTACCGACTATTTTAGCCAGTGTGACGGCACCACTGATAAAGCTTGCAGAGGCTAAACTCTCGATATGCATCGATGCCATGATGTTGTTCATACTGGCTGTACCGCCAACCCAAGCCATGGCAAAGAGCACATAACTCGTAAAGACTAAACCTTCGACCAGATATCTATGGGTTATTTTCATAGGCGTTATCGGTACCTTAAATGACACTAATGGAGTTAAATCATGTTATCTGATGGATATGGATAAATAAGTACTACCTTAGTGCACCGCGTTGTTAAAAATCTTTATCAAACAGGGCGTCTAGTGTAGTTTCGCAAGGATAAACAATAAAAATAATAGGGGAATAACTTGCAGGCTTGGTTATCTATTGATACTTGGTTGATCAGTTCAATTTCGATTGCTTATCTTGCCATGCTATTTGTGGTTGCACAGTGGGGGCAAAATCGCGCCATAACAACGTTAGCCCAAAAACCCTGGGTCTATAGCCTCTCACTAGGGGTTTGCTGCACATCATGGGCGTTTTATGGCACTGTTGGCCAAGCTGCTACAACGGGCGCCTGGCTTGCCCCCATTTATATTGGTTCGATCATTTGTTTGGTGCTTGCGTGGCCGATGCTAATGCGCACGCTACAAATAATCAAAAGCCAAAACCTTACTTCTATTGCCGACTTTATTGCCTGCCGCTTTGACCGCTCACCTAAAATAGCCGCCAGCGTTGCCATTGTGTCGCTACTGGGCACCATTCCTTATATCGCCTTACAGTTAAGAGCCATTAGCACCAGTTTTGATTTACTCACGGGCACGTTTCAGTCAGGCATTAGCACAGCATTTGTGGTGACCATTGTATTAATTATCTTTAGTATTTTGTTCGGCACCCGCCAGCTGTCTGCCAGTAAACATAATCAAGGCTTAGTATTGGCCATTGCGTTTAGCTCTATCGTGAAGTTATTTGCCCTGACCGCCGTGGGCATATTTGCCACTTTCTTTATATTCGATGGTTTTGGTGATTTGCTCAGCCAAGGGCAACACATTAAAGAAACCAGCCAATCAGACTCGACTTATCTTGTGGTATCGCAGGTTATTTTGGGCGCGATTACTATCTATGCGTTACCGCAACAATTTCACATGATGATGATTGAAAACAATTATGATGAAGAGCTTAAATCTGCACGTTGGATGGTGCCGTTATACCTGTTATTGATTAATATTTTTGTATTGCCGATTGCTTTAGCCGGACAGCTTAGTTTCCCTGGCGGCAGTGTTGGCGCAGATACCTATGTACTGACATTACCACTGTTTTATCAACAAGCATGGCTAGGCATATTGGTTTATGTCGGTGGACTCGCGGCGGCAACCGCCATGGTGATTGTGGCGGCAATTGTATTAAGCACCATGATTTCGACTGAAATTTTAACCCCATTACTATTACGACTACCCAAATTTAGCTCGCAACAAACCCCGCAATTATCAGGTATTTTATTAAATTTACGCCGTGTTTCTATCGCGGTGATTTTACTGTCGGCCTTTGCATTTGAACGCTTTATCGATCAGCAAAATCACTTAGCCAGCATTGGTTTACTGTCATTTGTGCTGTTGTCTCAATTTGCACCCGCTGCAATTGGTGCCTTGTATTGGCGAAATGCCACTACTCAAGGTGCTTTTGTGGGCTTAATTATGGGCAGCATTGTGTGGCTGTATACTTTACTGTTGCCGGTGACATTTCCTGAAGCGCATTGGGTTAAATTTGGTTTGTTTGATATTGCGTGGTTAACCCCGACAGCCTTATTTGGCTTAACCAGTCTAGATAACATCAGCCATGGGGTATTTTACAGTTTAGCGGCAAACATTGGCTGCTTTGTGATTATCTCACTGATTAAAGAGCAAAGTGTTGGCGAGGTGTTGCAAGCCGATTTATTTGTTAATAGAAAACCGGTGCAGCCAGAAAGACACTTGTCGGTCGATGACTTAGCCAGTTTATTAAACCGTTTTATTAATAAAGATGAAGCGGATGCGCTAATTGCTGAATCTAAAAAATGTGCGGGTAAAGATCAGCAACAACAACTTGTTGATTATACTCGTTTAAAATTGTCTGGCGTACTCGGCTCCGCCTCGACCAGAATGGTGATGAGCGCTGCATCACGCAGCCAACAAATGCCGTTAGAAGATGTAGTAAGCATTGTTGACGAAGCTAACCAAATTTTTGAGTTTAACCGTGAGCTGCTGCAATCTGGGGTGGAGAACATTGAACAAGGCATTAGTGTTGTCGACGCCGACATGCGTTTAGTGGCCTGGAATCAACGTTATATTGAACTGCTCGATTACCCGCAAGATTTTGTCAAAGCCGGATTGCATATTGAACAATTAATTCGCTTCAATATCGACAGAGGGATTATTGTCGGCGATGAAGCCCATGAGTTGGTGGAAAAACGTTTAGCGCATATGCGCGGTGGCAGCTCACATCATTTTCAGCGCACCATGCTTAATGGCAAAGTATTAGAGATCCGCGGTCAAGCCATGCCTGGTGGCGGCTTTGTCAGTACATTTGCTGATATTACCGCGCACATTGAAGCTGAAAAAGCATTGCAATTGGCCAATGAAACACTCGAAAAACGGGTAGAAAGCCGCACCCAAGAATTGGAAAAAGCTAAAGCTGAGGCCGAGGCTGCTAACAGTAGTAAAACCCGCTTTCTAGCCGCGGCCAGTCATGACTTAATGCAGCCCTTTAATGCCTTAACCTTATTTACCGACATGCTAAAGCAACGGGTGAAATCGACCGAGTTGCAAGATTTAGCCAGCCACATTGAAGAGTCATTAAACGTTGTTGAAAGCTTATTATCTGACCTGGTGGAAATATCACGCTTAGACAGTAAGTCGCTCAAAACCGAGCAAAGTCAATTTGCGATTGATGACTTACTGTCGACCTTAGTCAATGAGTTTAAAGCATTATCGGTTCAACAAGGTATTGATTTTAAATACCAAATATCTTCTTGTTTCGTAGAAAGCGACCAAAGACTGCTGCGCCGTATTATTCAGAATTTTTTATCTAATGCGTTTCATTACTCCCCTTCGGGCAAACGCAATCAGCATATAACATCCCAAACCTCTTCGCCTGACAATAAAGCAAATGGGCAGACTAGCAATACCGAGTTTGTCCCAAAAGTGTTATTAGGCGTTAGGCGGCTTGAGCACGCTTTATTAATCCAAGTTTGGGACAATGGTCCAGGTATTCCGCTTGATAAACAGCAAGCCATTTTTTGTGAATTTGAACGCTTAGAGCTCACTCGTGAAATTCCGGGGTTAGGACTAGGCTTGGCGATATGCGATCGAATTGCCAAGTTGTTGGATATCAAAATATATCTGCATTCTGAAGTGGGTAAAGGCACGTGTTTTAGTGTTGAAATACCCCGTGTATTACAGCAGAAAAAGCCAATTAAAGTGACTGAAACAGCCGAAGATGACATAAGCAGTAACAGCACTAATATTACCGTGATGGTGATCGACAATGACGACCTGATGCTAAAAGCGATCTCCACATTGCTCAGCGATTGGGGTTGTAATGTCATTACCGCTAAAGACCAACCTAGTGCGATACAACAATTAATCACTCACCCGCAACCAAAACTCATTATTGCTGACTATCATTTAGAGGACGATAAAAATGGGGTCGACCTGGTGCAATACTTACTGGCTAATCACGTTAATGACAGCAACAAACCCACCTGTGTTATTTGCTCTGCCGACCCGTCGGAATCCGTAAGACAACACACCAGCAGTGCCCAGTTTAGTTTTGTACGCAAACCGCTTAAGGCAATCGCCTTAAAGCGGATAATAAGGGGCTGTTGATCTTTCAAGGTTATTTTTGCAGCGAATTGTTGGCCATTACTCACATATACAACTGCGCGGTAGAGACTTCGAGGTGTAGTTATTCTACATAAAAAGTCGATAACGCAGTAAAAATGGCCAACAAACGCTCCCCGAAGGGTTCGGCTAAAAACGTTTTACTCTTTGTTGAATGAACTTTGCTTAGATGACTAGGCATCAATCCATTCGCCTCGATTAAAACGTTTTTATCTCGAACAAAATTCAACCAGAAAAAATCAACAGCCCCTAAACAATTACTCCCTGAATAACTGATTTTTAGTACATTATTGACCACAAAAAATGCCTCACAATGAGGCATTTTTGGGTTAACTCTTTAGTCGCTATTATTATCAATATTTAAACAAAATCAGTGGTCATAACGATTCGTTGATGCAACATCATGAGGCTTCAACCTCCACCTGCTGGTTTTCCGTTGAGGTAATCATTAATTGCTGGAACACTAATCCTGCTTGGGTGCGATTATTGATTTCTAGTTTGAGCAAAATCGCTGAGACATGTTTTTTTACTGTGGTTTCTTTAATGTTTAAGTCATACGCAATTTGCTTATTTAACCGACCATTAGCAATGTTAGCCAGCACTGTGTATTGCTGCGGCGTGAGTTGGGCTAATTGCTTTGCCAAACGTTGATGCTCAGCGGCGGTGTGTTGATCAGCACTGATATTGGTGTGCTCGGGTAACCAAACGTCCCCCTCTAGCACAGTGTCTATTGCGGTTGATATCTGGGTTAAGTTTGCCGATTTAGGAATAAACGCACTGGCGCCAAAATTGATCGCTTTACGGATAATCTC
This sequence comes from Shewanella sp. MF05956, assembly GCF_059758055.1. Classification (NCBI taxonomy): domain Bacteria; kingdom Pseudomonadati; phylum Pseudomonadota; class Gammaproteobacteria; order Alteromonadales; family Shewanellaceae; genus Shewanella; species Shewanella sp. MF05956. The sequence goes on from NZ_JCAYNV010000003.1 coordinate 102,836, forward strand.
TGGCTGATCGTCAGATGACACCATGATGACTGCAATGTCAGGGAAGTGATTTTGTAATAACGTGAGGCCAGTAAAACCGTCGTTCCCCGGCATGTGTAAATCAATAAAAATAAGCTCAATATCGGGGTGTAGCTCCACTAAGGTAATTAACTCTTGAAAGTTTTCCGCCTCTAACACGTGTGCATCGTTGACACTTTTTTGCACAGCCTGGGTGAGTGCAGCACGAAATAGTGGATGGTCATCTGCAATGGCCACTTTAATTTGAGACATCATGACTCCCTTACATTCGTTGTTATTGTTATGGTTCACTCTTTATAAGCAATAAAAAGAATAACCGGTTCTGATGAGACCGGCTATTCTTATCTGACCTGATATGAAGGTCTCTTTGATAAGTGACTACAAGGATTAGAACGTATAGCCAACCGTTAACGAAATAGTCTCTGGGTCGCCATAGTAACCCACTAAGGTATTATCGCCGCCTAAGCCAGGGGTAAAATCACCATCGCCTGTTGGCGTGACAAAGGCGTAGTTACCCACCAAATACTCTTCATCGGTGACATTTTTCCAATGTAACCCAGCATTCCAATGACCATCATTGCTATACCAATTAACACCAAAGTTAAGCAAGCCGTAACCATCCTGGCTCAATAGGTTATCCACTACTGCTAAATCGTAATCGCTGCGGTAGTAGTAATTACCGTTAATGATAAAGCTGCCAATATCGGCTTCAATGTTGTAGCTAAAGCCTAGGTTGGCGGTGGTGTCTGGGGTATTAGTAATGGTGTAGGTATCGCTAATATCAATTTTAGTTCCAAGGTCATCGTAAGAGATCACTTCGTCAAAAGTAGCGTCAATTAAGCCGACATTAGCAAATAAGTTAAGTGAATCTGTCGCAGCATATTCAACCTCAAGCTCTAAGCCTGTGGCGGTTGATTTACCGATATTGCCTAAACGCTGATTAAGGTCTGAACTGTCTTCGCCTGGTAGCACAGTGACAAACTGTCTGTCCTTATGATCAAGATAAAATGCGGTGGCATTTAAACGGAGATTATCGTTCCACTCACTTTTAAAACCAATCTCGTATGAATTCACCGTTTCAGGATCAACCGCAGGCTCTGCGCCCGTTGCTCTTGGGTTAAACGTACCTGATTTAAATCCTTGTGAGTAGCTGGTAAATACCATCAAGTCATCATTCACTTGATACTCTAGACCGATCCGTGGATTGAATTTAGACCATGTTTCTTCGTCATCAAGCACTTTAGGTATTTGCGACTCAATTAACGCGTCATCGCGCACAAAACCAGGATACCAGCCGGTTTCAGGATAAATACTATCGAAAATAACTCCGTTATATACCGTGGCCTCTTTAGATTCACGAGTATAGCGACCGCCTAATGTCATCGACAATTTTTCGGTAAAACTGTATGAACCTTGCACGTAAGCGGCGTAGCTTTCGCTATTATTACAACCACTGACTTCGCGAGTGAGTCCACCATAAGCTTTAAAGGCTTCTTCTAAAATCGCATCGAACACGCCACAAGAATCACCGTCAAAATAGTAAATACCGGAAACTACATTGAGGTTATCACCGACATAGTTAACTTGAAACTCTTGGCTAAATTGCTCATCTTCATAAATAGCCGGCACATCGAAAATACGTAAGCTGGTATTATCAAAGTCGATGTTGGTGAGTGACTCGCCTTCACGCTTTGCGGTAACCGATTTCGCACTCCAATTCTCATTGAAATTATATTCGACCGTTGCGCTCCAGCCTTCTGTTTCAACCTTATTCCAGGTAGGCATACTGGTGTAAGAGTCGTATTTACTGTCTGGCACTGGGGCATCGGTTAATAAACTAGGAAGCAGTCTATAGCCGCCTTTTGAGTTGGAGTCATCTTGGGTTTTATCGTAAGTAAAGCGCATAAAAAGGTCGTCTGTAGGTGTGTACTCAACACTTAAGCGCCCTGCCATTACATCTTTATTATAGTTCTCGGTATCTTGGTCATCTAATGCTGAAGTTTTAAAATCACCAAAGCCGTCACGGTTTAAACTCGCAAAGGCAAAACCAACGTAAAGTTTGTCATCAACAATGGGTAATTGACCGGCAATTTTGGCATCTTTTTGGCCATAGCTGCCCACGGTGCCTTTAAGGCTTAATTCTCCGTCACCAGACATTTTTTTAGTGACATACTTAATCGCGCCACCAATGGTATTTTTGCCGTATAACGTGCCTTGTGGCCCGCGAAGCACCTCAATACGTTGTACATCAAGAATGTCTAACACTGCGCCTTGCGGACGGGCAATATAGACATCATCAATATAAATACCGACACCGGGCTCATAGCCCCACAATGGGTCTTCCTGGCCTACACCGCGGATAAAGGCTGTCAGTGTAGAGTTAGTGCCTCGGCTAGACTGCAATGTGGTGTTAGGGGAAAACTGCTGAATTTCTGTCATCACGCTGATGCCATTTTCGGCTAACTCTGTGGCACTCACCGATGTCACCGCCACAGGCACATTTTGTAAACTCTCTACTGTTTTACGCGCGGTCACTTCAATGCGCTCTAATACAGGTTGTTTGTCGCTGCTGTTATTTTCATTTTCTGCGGCTATCGCATGCTGCGCGGTTAACACTGACGAAATGGCTAAGGCAATGCAGCTCATTTTAATCGTATTCTGTTTCATACAGGTCCCCGTTGTAATAGTTATTATTAATGGTTTTACTTACTGCAAATTTTGATTAACAACTCACTTTTGCTTTTTGATTTATTGACGACTCTTTGTTCACATATTGACTGTATCGTATTTTCAAGCTTATTGAATCGGTACTATAGTAGTATGCGTTTTGCCTGTTCTCGCTAAACAAATACAACAAAAACACATTCAAAAACATATCGTTATATTTTACCTGTAAATTAAAGCCCCCAAAGCTTAATCACTTCATTAACGCTGTTAATCGGCGCTTTAAGCAAAAAGTCACTTTGTTCACCGCCATGTTTTATGTCTGGATTTACGGCAATGCCGTGACCAAAATTGTTAATGGTAACGAGTTCGATAGACGCATTGTTTTGATCATCTTTCCAACGTGAAATACTGTAACCAGATTCATTTGTCACCGTTGGCTTAGCATTAGATTGAGTTAACACTTGCCATTGAGATGCGAGCATTTTTGCATTGTTCGCACTGACAACATTGTCACTGTCACCTGTCCAGATACTTAATGAAGGCCAACGGGTTTGCGTAGGATGTATAGCTTTGGCAAATTGGGCTAATTCTTCAACTGACTGCGCAGGCCCTTGTTTCATACAAGAGATGGCTTTGATCAAATTGTCGGCACAGGGATAGGGCAAACCAGCAATGACCGCACCGCTTTGAAACAGATTGGGGTAATTGACCATTGCAGCGCTCGCCATGGCGCCACCTGCTGATAACCCGATAACATAAACATGCTTTGCGCCTAGTTTTTCTTGAGTAGTGACTATCATGTTTTTTATCGATAACATTTCACCACTGTCTATTTGAGTATCTTGACTTGCAAACCAGTTGAAACAACCCTTTACGTTATTGTCATAGCTTTGTTGTGGCACTAAAACCGCAAACTGATTCGCTATCGCTAATGATGTTAGGCCGCTTTTGTTGGCCAACTCAACACCGTCTTGAATACAACCATGCAGTAACACCACTAAAGATAAATCCCCAGCATGAGAAGCGTTTGAGCCTTGCGTCACAGGAAGATAAGAGCTTGTTAGCGCACCTGGATTATCACCAAAATCGGTAAGAGGGGTATAAGGCGTGTCGGTTGCTTGAGCAGACTGCATTGAAAGAAAACAACCCAGTAAAAGCAGCGGCATAGTGAAGCTGTATTTTTTATTGATCATTTCAGCGGTTTCCAAATTTAACATATTAGTAACTTGCAGAATTTTGCGCCAAACAGCAATGGCACTTTAGATCCACATGAAAATTAATGTCGGTATGTTGATGAAAGGTAGGGCAATAAACGCGGAACTTTGAGCGATTTAGGATTTTGGGGCTAGACAATGTGAATAATAAAATGGGAGTAAACCGGCAGGCGAGCTATTCGGTATTCGGTGCTAGGTACTAGGTGCTAGGCATTTTAAGCAAAAAAAACGCGAAGCCATTAGCTTCGCGTTTTAGAGCATCGATTTGTTAATTACTTAACAAATTCAACGCCTAATTTGATGTCACCTTTAAGGGTGTCTAGCATTGCATCGCGAGCGTTAGCTTCAAATGCGCTGATCTCACCATAAGGTAATACTTTTTCTACGCCGTTTTTGCCAAGTAGAATTGGCTGAGCGAAGAATGTAGCGTGCTCACTGCCGCCGTCAACATAGGCACATTCAACCACGTTGGCTTCGCCTTGTAGACCACGTACCAATGATAAACCAAAGCGACATGCTGCTTGGCCCATTGATAATGTTGCGCTACCGCCACCGGCTTTAGCTTCAACAACTTCAGTACCCGCGTTTTGAATGCGAGTTGTCATTGCGGCAACTTCTTCATCAGTGAAAGTCACACCTTCAACTTGAGAAAGTAGTGGCAGAATAGTCACACCGCTGTGGCCGCCGATCACGTTAACTTTAACGTCAGCAACGTTTAAGCCTTTAAGCTCAGCGATAAAGGTTTCGCTGCGGATAACGTCAAGCGTAGTGATACCGAATAAACGATTTTTGTCATACACACCGGCATTTTTCAATACTTCAGCAGCAATCGCTACCGTGGTGTTAACTGGGTTAGTAATAATACCTACTAATGCTTTAGGGCAAGTTACAGCCACTTTTTCCATTAGGTTACGTACGATACCCGCGTTGATGTTGAATAGATCTGAACGATCCATACCAGGCTTACGCGCAACACCAGCAGACATTAACACGACGTCTGCGCCAACTAATGCAGCCGTTGGATCTTCACCAGCAAAACCTTTTACTTCTACGTCTGTTGGGATGTGACTTAAGTCAACCGCAACACCAGGAGTAACAGGAGCGATGTCATATAGAGACAACTTTGAGCCCGCAGGCAGTTGAGTTTTTAACAGTAAAGCTAGCGCCTGGCCGATACCACCAGCAGCACCTAATACAGCAACTTTCATAATTATCTCCATCAATTTATGCAGTTTGTGACATTGATCTAAATTGTCGTGGCGTCACATTACTGCATCGTCACAATAATTTCAATTATACGTTAGTGGACAGCCGTAAATAAGTGAGCGCTAATAAGGTTTAAGCTGAAATTTGTGCATGAATTATGCTCAACGTCATCCTCATTATGGAGCGAAATCCCTTATCAATATCACTACTTTTGTTGGCAACTGCCAGTCATTTTATATGTATAAATATGCACCACCTGTTCGATTTACCCTGCTAACAAAGGCACGGTAAGCCATTGTTGTCAGCGCCATGTTTACTTACTGACGCAATCAACCCCCGTTAACGCGCATGTTATACCGTGTGTTTGGTCATACACTCTTACTAAGCGGTGTCATTTTGGCGTACACTAAAGCTGCCGCGGGCGAATAAATAAAAAATTCAATAGCCACTGCCGCATTCCTCAATATCCAATTACTGACGAGAATTTCATGATAATAAGAGCTGGCCAACACGCCGATTTACACGCCTTAGTTAATTTTAATCAAGCCATGGCAATGGAAACCGAAAACCTTACTCTTGATGCCGACAAACTCACTCTAGGAGTTGAAGGTTTGCTAACTCATCCTGAACGGGGTGTTTATTTAGTCGCTGAAGTAGATGGCGAAATTGTCGGGTCGCTGATGGTGACTTACGAGTGGAGCGATTGGCGCGCCAGTAATTATTACTGGATCCAAAGTGTGTATGTTCGTCCGCAAAACCGTCGCCAGGGTATTTATGGCAAGCTCTACCAGGCAGTTAAAGACTTTGCCGCAGCCAATGGTGGCACAGCTAGCTTCAGATTATATGTTGAACATGACAACGCCGTTGCTCAAAAAACCTATGAGTCTCTGGGCATGCAGCAAAGTCATTATTTGATGTATGAAGAAAATACCAAGTAAAACGGTTGAAATATCTACCTAACCACCCGCAAAGTCAGCACTTAGCCGGTGGTTATATTGTGTACCAACCCGCTCTCAGGTTACCTAGATTGAATTTAAGTTCTGACGTTAAAGCGCATCATCACTGGTGCGTGGTCGGTACTGTCACTGTCGCGCTCATAATCTGGGCGAACCAGATGTCTGTCGAAGGTTTGATAATCAATGATATGGGCTAAATTTTGCTGTTGAGTCGGGTTAAACTCGCTTGAGACTAAAATGTAATCAAGTACCGATCCTGTATTGCCATAATAGTGCGCAGCTTGCCTTACAGCATGTGGTTCGTCATCAAGCAATGAAGCTGATTCAAACTCATCTTGCGCCAAAGTGGCATTGCATTTAGTTGCCGCAATAAACAACTCATAACTGTCGAACAAACTGCTTTGATGTAATTCTGCCATTAATGAGGTTTCACCAAGCTTGGCTAATTGCGGGTCTTCAATGTCACTGCGAAACACCCGCAGTTGATTATTAAATGCCGCTAACAGCTCGCTGCCTAAGGTGTCATTAAAGTCGCCCATTAACAGAAACGGTTGCTGGGCTTGTTGGCGCCTCATGAGCATTTGATGGCATAACAATGCTGACTCACTGCCGCGCTGTAAACTTGAGGCCCAACGTCCAAGCACCTGGCGTGCAACAAAGTCTGGTCCACCTTGTAAACCGCTCTCGCTAATATCATCACGGCTTACACCGCTGCGTTTTGATTTAAGGTGAATAACATAACAATCGCACGGTCCAAATACCGGTAATTGAATGGTGGCTCGTAAAGGTTTGCGGCTAAAAGCAAAGGTATCGGCTAAACCTAATTGAGCAATCCATTGCGGATCTGGGCTGACATTAACTGAATCCACAATCGGGTATTTTGAAGCAATGGCCACCACAGGACTGCGATAAACATAATCGCTGATCACTTCTGGCTCATCTAAGGCCACAAAGTACTCATAGCCTAATGATTGAGTCAGTTTAGCTAAGGCATCTGGGCTAAATACTTCTTGAAAACCGATAATATCTGGCTGACTTTGATTAATAAAATCACTTAACCAGGCACATTTTTTTTGCCATTGCTTGTCGCTGTAAATATTTTCAAAATCATAAAACGCATAAGGCGGTTCAATAAAGTTAAATAAGTTAATACTCACCACATTAAAGCTAAGCTCAGATGCAGTAGGCGATGATGTGTCGTTTACGTTTAACATATGTTAATCCTAATAAAACCTCTTGCTAGGATACTGATTTGCGAGTGAGAACACCATGAGTAACAATACTCGATTTAGCTTATTAAGCCCTTATCGCGGCCTTGTAGATTTTAATCTAAAATAAATTGAACCGAATCCAAATCGCCGACGTAAAACTTACCAATGAATGAATTAAGCATTCTTGATTAATCAATAGCGATTAACCAATAGCGATTAACCACCAGTGATTAATCAATAGGACATTCGTTGCCATTAAATCTGACCCGATTTAACCCTATGTATGAAAGAGTCAACAACCTCCGTAAGACCATTTGGCTTATCCCTCACCCTGATAAGCCATTTTTTTACGGCGAAATTTGCCCAACCAAAACCAAACAATACTGATAGGGGATCAATGATGTTAGCCTTTAACACTGATAAACTACTTAAGTGCGGCTTGATTAACGGCGTGATTGTCGCGGCATTATTAATGAACCCAGCTTACAGTGCGAGTGAGGATAATATGTTATTTCGTTTTGCAGATAAGGATCATTTTGAACGTTGGCAGATCAATAATGACACCGTGATGGGCGGCGTATCGCAAAGTCAAATCAAGCAAAATCAACAGCAAGGCCTGTTGTTTACCGGCAATGTATCGTTAGACAATAACGGTGGATTTGCATCGACAGAGTCGCGTTTTACCCATCAAATATCTGCCGCATCAACACTCACCATTGCGGTTAAAGGTGACGGTAAGGTTTATCAGTTGCGTTTAAAAACGCCTCAACTGTCTTATGGTGAAGCGTACGTGGCTAACTTTACCACTCAAGAAAATACCGTTACTGAGCACACTTTTACCACCGCAGATTTTACTGTCAGCTTTAGAGGACGGGTTGTAAGCAACGCGCCGGAATTAAACTTGCTAGACATCGAGCGGATTGGGTTTCTCGTGGCACAAAAACAGCAAGGACCATTTGCAATTGAGTTACATTCTATTGCGTTTGAAAATAAACAATAATCACCCACGTATCGCTGAATTTAAAGGCTAAACATTGAAATTACCTGTGCAAATTAAAGGCATCATTTTCGACTTAGACGGCACTCTTGTTGAGTCGAGTTTAGACTTTGAGTTAATTCGCCAACAAATCGGCTGCCCAGAGGGTATCGACTTGCTCAAGTATGTCGACGACCTGAGCTGTCAAACCAGCCAGGCTCATGCCAATAACATTATTATTGAACATGAATACCAAGATGCCATAACAGCCAAGCCCATTAAAGGCATGGCCGAATTAATTAGTGCCATTGAAGCTGCAAAAATGCCGACTGCGATTGTCACCCGCAACAGTCTTGCCGCCAGCACAATGAAAGTAAAACAAAATGCTATCGCCATTGATAATGTGCTCACTCGTGAAGACTACCCCGCAAAACCGGCTCCAGATGCACTATTAGCAATTGCAAACCAATGGCAGATAGCCCCTGAGCACATTATGTATGTCGGCGACTATTTATATGACATTCAAGCCGCCAATAATGCCGGAATGATAGCCTGTTTAATTACCCATGGTGTTGAAAGCCGCTATCAAGATCTTGCCGACATTGTGATTGAAGAGCTCAATCAACTGCTGCCTTTCATCCAGTAATCTGGTGCTATTATCCTAGTCTGTTACATTTGAATGTGAGAATCCCATGAATCCAATTCACCCTAAAAAGTTACTCCACAGTAAATGGACCAAAATTGAGGTAGTTAATAAACTCAAACATTTTAGCGTAATAAAAGTGGAATATGACGAACAACAAAATGTCATTGAATGCATTATTCGCGCAGAAATGAACGCCGCTGAATTTGCTATCGAATGGCGCGATTTAAAAGACCCGCAGAAGTGGAAAATAGGCTGGCATTGAATTATTCACCGCACAGTAAATCACACGCCAAATCGTGTTGCTTCAAAACGATTTAATAGTCGATGTATCAGATAACACAGTAATAATGTGGCGACGATGGCCACTAAAATGCTGCTTATACGGTATAAGGCACTAAAAACAAGATCATTATTTGGCGTAAGGTACTGGCCAAATAATATGCCTAAGGTGGTCATGGCGCCAAAGCCGACTCCAGAGCCGCTGGCCTCTTTAACGTGCACCTGGCTAAATAACATCAAACCTATCCACAAAAGTGGCACGACAAAAAGTAGCATGCCAGACCAATCATAAAGCAATGCCTGGCCGACTAAACCAAAAATTACGCCAAATAAGGTCCCTATCGCACGCTTTCTGGCATAGCCCAGTGCCCCATTCCAATGCATGGGAAATAACAGTAATAACGTGGTGGCTTGGGCTGACATTGAATCTTGCAAATTAAACATCTGAAACACAATAAATGACGCGGTAGCGATAGAGGCACCCAATAATGCTTCGTGGCGCATACGATTAGGCGCTTTTACCACACTGGCCATTGGCGGCCTTGGTGCAACGTCTGGCCATAATGCTGTCATCGCATAGGCAATAATCACCGAGGCGAGTGTCGCCCAAAAGTTACTGAAAATGAGGTTGTTGATGTCCATGCCCGGATAACTGGCAAAATGCAGCATAATGCTTAAGCTAATCACGCCATTGGCACCGAACAAAAATAAACTGCCACGTGACATGGCGGCAAACCGATACAAAAACAATAAAAAAACGATGGGTAACATGACCCCAGGATGACCGCCAAATAAGCCACCGAGAATACCGACTTCAAGCCCAGCCATAACCGACGAAGCCAACAGTTGTCGCATGGCATGAGCGTTCATCACCGGAACTAATCCAAGTAATAACATCGGCGTGACCGTAAAAAACACCCCATAATTTAGGTCGAATAACTTACAAATCGCAAACCCCAGTGTGGCACCGGTAGCAATGCGCAAACATTGGCGTAAATCATTGGTAGTTAACGGACTATGACGTAATAACATCTGCATACCTTCAAGATACGTCACGACAAATACTAAGCTTGCCGCGACTTTAGTGGCGCAATAAGGCGAGTAACAACATCGATATTTTGATCGGGATTAATAACTTGGCTCGGGATTAATATATATAGTGCAGCACGCTAATCAGCTTAATTTGTACTTTGGCTAAAAAACCTAGCACCACATTATTAGGGACTAATTGCACAGTGGCGCGGGCACCGGCGGGTAAGGTATTAACCACTTGATGATCGAGAGCCAAATGCAAACGTAAACGCTGAGCATCACGCACCCAGCGCGCCGACGCCTCTGGCGTGGCTAAACGCCCATTCGCATCAAACTGCCCTGCACTCACTCCAGCATCGACATTGCTGACTTTGGCTTGATATAAACGCCCTGGTTGACCGTCAAAAGTAATATAAGCGGTAGATTGTGACTCTATTCCTCTTAAACTTTTTTCTCTAAAGTCGGCAATAATATCGACCTTTTCAGATACCACAGCGAGCAATGGCTGACCAACTGTGGCAAAACTGCCGACTTCTAGTTGTAGATTAGTGACCACCCCATTTTGATCGGCGCGCACCTGGGTGTATGACAGATTTAACTCGGCCTGAGCGAGACGATTTTGAGCTTGGCGCATTTTTAGATTCTCTGCACCATCACGCCCACGACTTACCACCAATTGACTTAGACGCGCATTGGCTGCCATTAAGTTAGCTTCTGCTGTTGAGGCGTCACTTTGTGCTTGATCGGCTAATTGCTGCGACACACCACGGCTTGCATAAAGTGCATCAAGCCGTTTGGCCTCGCTGCGTTTTTGCTGGGCACTACTTTGCTTAGCGTTAACATCGGCTTGAGCAGCTAATATCTCAGCATCGAGCTCAGCATTGTCTTGTTTGGCTTGCTCTAGCGCTAAATTGGCTTGCTCAACAGCCAGTTCATATGGCGCGGAGTCGATACTAAATAACACATCACCTTTAGCGACCACTTGATTGTTTGCCACGGCTATCGAGGCAATTTTACCGCTGACTTGCGGGGTGACTTTGGTCACCATACGAGTTGCCATTGCCTGTGGGGTCATTGGCATCATGGCGTCGGCAAACATAAAATAGCCAAACACTGATACAAACAGAAATATGGATATTTTAACGAGTCGTGCAAATTGTTGATCTGGGGTCATATACTTTCTCATTACTCACTTTTGCCTATGCAGCTACGCAGAGGTTTTATCTAATGTTGCCAGCGCATTCGCACTGATTTGACTGATAGTGCGTTCAAACTCGTTGAGTTGTTGCTGGCTAATGCCTGCTAATAAATTACGTCGCACTAACATGATTTTACTTTCCATCTGCTTAAGCATCTCAATCCCATCTGGGGTTAAGCTGACAATGCGTGCCCGTTTATCTTTTTCGCAGCAACGACGCTGCACATAGCCCTGCTCTTCTAATTGATTAAGGGTGCGCATTAATGATGGCAATTCAATTTCCAACGCATCTGCAAGCACCTTTTGACTGACGTTGTCGCCTAAGCGCAATAGCTTCCATAATGCGGTCCAGCGCGGATGAGTGAGACCTAGCGGGATTAATTCTGCATCCGCAGCAGTTCGCCATAAACGGTGCAATCGACCTAAATGTTCAGCAAGAGACAGTTCTTTTAATCTTTCTAATTCTGGGGACATGAGATGCACCTATTTAGTTAGCGTGCTAAGCATTATAACTAGTTAGCATGCTAAGTAAATAGCTTTATCGAATAAGATAAACCGCGTTGTAATAACAGAGTAAGCTTAATAGTGATGTCATTTAGACATTTAAATGTCTAAATGACGCATTTGGATACGGTGATTTAGACACTGAAACAAGCCGCCGGATTGGCATAACACTAGACTCAAGTAACTCAAGTAAACAAAAAAAGGGCCTTGATGACCTTTTTATGATCGACGTAACCTCTTTGTTCTTGTTGTTAGATTCACATTTGTCATAATGATAACCACTTAGTTTCTATTGGAGTTGGTCATGGCGTTAAGTCAAACAGATCTCACTCGTATCGCCCTTGATATCACAGCAAATTTATCTAATCGCGATCGGTTTTCACGCTTACTGACCACTCTTAGAGAGACCCTAGATTGTGATGCGGCAGCATTATTGTCGTTTCAAGGTCATCAATTTACCCCGTTAGCTATCGATGGTCTCAGTGCAGACGTACTCGGACGACGCTTTATTGTAAATGAACATCCAAGGCTTGAGGCCATTGCACGAGCTGGCGATGTGGTGAGGTTTCCTGCCGACAGCACACTGCCCGACCCTTACGATGGCCTTATTCCTAATCTGGAAGGTGATTTAAAAGTGCATGCTTGCGTGGGATTGCCACTGTTTGCAAATGAACAGTTAATTGGGGCGTTAACCATTGATGCGTTTGACCCAAACAAATTTGATCAATTTACCAATAATGAGCTGCGCAGTATCAGTGCTATTACCGCAGCATCACTGAATAATGCCTTGTTGATTGATAAGTTAGAAAAACAAGCTAACAACCTCACAATTAGCAGCACTAAACCAACTGGACAATTAGATACTCAAACCGAAATTATTGGTCAAGACGATAATTTTATTGCCTTACTGAACGAGGTCAACGTAGTTGCTGCTACAGAATTAAATGTACTGATTTTAGGCGAAACAGGCACAGGTAAAGAGCTCATCGCCAAGGCGGTACATTTACACTCACCAAGGGCAAGTAAACCTTTAGTGTATTTAAACTGCGCCGCATTAGCAGAGTCAGTGGCCGAAAGTGAATTGTTTGGCCACGTAAAAGGCGCATTTACGGGGGCCATTAGCCATCGCAGTGGCAAGTTTGAAGTCGCCGATAAAGGCACATTATTTTTAGATGAAATTGGTGAATTACCACTAAATTTGCAAGCAAAGTTACTACGGGTGCTGCAATACGGTGATTTACAAAAGGTCGGTGACGATCGCAGTTTAAAAGTGGACGTAAGAATTATTGCCGCCACCAATAAAGATCTTAAAAGCGAAGTCTTAGCAGGACGTTTTCGTGCAGATTTATACCATCGATTAAGTGTATTCCCTGTTGTTGTACCGCCACTTAGGGAGCGCCCGCAGGATATTCATTTATTGGCCGGTTTTTTTGTTGAACGCTATCGCCAACAGCTGCAACTCAGCCATTTAGGCTTAGATACTGCTGCGCTATCATTACTGAGCCAATATGACTGGCCAGGTAACATTCGCGAACTTGAACATGCCATTCATCGCGCGGCGGTATTGGCTCGTTCAGCTGGCGTGCACAATGGCATGTGCATGATTCAACCTCAACACTTTGAGTTTGCTCCACATCACGATGAAAAGGTGCTACCGCATAAAAATATCGGCATTAAACAATCATTAACATCTTTACCACAAATGAACTTACGTGATGCAACAGATCAGTTTCAACGTCAGTTTATTGAACAAGTACTGGCCCAAACTGAGAGTAATTGGGCTGCGACTGCACGCAGCCTGCAGCTTGATTCTGGCAACTTACACCGTTTAGCTAAACGCTTGGGATTAAAATGATTAAAGTGCAAAAAAATCAGTTGAGTTTTTAAGTTTAATAAGTGACGATGCGCGCTATAACACCAATTCGATTAATGATGTGATCATTCAGAGAATAATTGGAATTTGCATGGCACAGTATAAATAGTCAAGCTTAGCAAGATATTGTAACCTGACTAATATAACGTCTATTTTTAGGAATAATGTACCCCTTATGATGATTTCGTTACGCACAGCATTCGTAGCCACGACTGCGATATTATTAAGCTTCTCAAGCACTGCGGTTGAATATCGTTTACCGACTAATGGCAGCAAATTAGTGGGTGAGAACCAGTATTATGTGGTTCCACAAGAAGGCAAGCTCACACTAGAGCAAATCGCTGCCAAATTTCAATTAGGCTTAACTAACCTTACCGAAGCCAACCCGGGTGTCGATCCATTTTTACCAAAACCAGGTAGCACGTTAATTATTCCTCACCAGTTAATTCTGCCAGACACTAAGCAAGAAGGCATTGTGATTAACTCTGCTGAAATGCGTTTATATTATTATCCTAAGGGTAAAAATATTGTTGAAGTATTGCCTATTGGTATTGGCCAAATAGGCCGTGATACTCCAGAAAACTGGGTTACCACTGTACAACGTAAACGCGCCAACCCAACGTGGACGCCAACGGCAAATACTCGTCGTATTTATGCCTCTAACGGCATTACCTTACCCGCAGTGTGGCCAGCTGGCCCAGATAATCCAATGGGGTTATATGCACTGTATGTCGGTAACCTATTTGCGGTTCACGGTACTAACGCCACATTTGGTATAGGTTTACGTGTTAGCTCTGGTTGTATCCGTTTACGCGACGAAGACATTAAACACTTATTTGAAACTGTGCCGGTTGGTACTCGTGTTGAATTTTTAAATAAACCGATCAAGGCAACTGCGGAGCCAGATGGCAGTCGTTATCTTGAAGTGCATGAGCCATTGTCTAAAACTCAAGCTGAGTTTGATTCAAAAGAGCCAGTGGCATTAACGTTAGACAAAAACATGACGCGTTTTCTGGCTCACCCAGAAACAGACTCAACAACATTAAAACGTTTATTAGAAAAACGTACCGGCATGCCAACACGCATTAATCCATAAATGCTCTTGGCCTTCATAGGCAAAGTGTATTAACAAAAATGGCTTGATTACTCCGGTTTAGCGGATGTTAATCAAGCCATTTTTTATTTTTGACGTTTAAATGTCTACATTCACTCAAGGAGTTTACTCAATCAAAGTATCATGCTAATCAAAGTGTTATGCCTATCAAGGTCTTAGTTCAATATCTTGCTCATTGGTTTCATCGGTATTGAGTGTATCACCTAGAGTTTGATTGGTTTGCTCCAATGCATGCAAGTCTTCCATCGCGGTATTGATATCAGTTTGTCCTGCACCAATAAGCTCTTCGCGCTGCTCGACAAATGCACTTTGCTGCTCAACATCCTGCATTAATAATGCAGCATCATCTTCGGTTATATCACTTGAGGTTTGCGGAGACTGACTGGCTTGGTTTGTGACAGGATCAGGCGACACATTTGGCGACATGATGACTGAGTTTATTTGCGGTAAAAATAGAATACCCGCAACAATAATGGCTCCAGCCAAAGCAGCATAAGCCCATTTAGGAGATGACGCAGATTTGTTTGAGTCGGTCATGGCAGGCATATTAACCGCGGTAGAGCCCGCTTCTGGCTCTGGCAAGACTGATGCCTCTGGCCCTTTGGTGCGCATACCAATAAACTGGCCGCCATCGTAAATTTCCATTTGATGACTCGACACTTCGCCGTCAACGACGCCAGAACTGACAATGACTAATTTATTACAGTGTAATTTACCTTTAAACACACCTGAGACGCGCATTTCCTGACAAAACACTTCACCTTCAACTTCGCCGCCAACAGCAATCTCAATTTGATGACTTGAACTAATTTTACCTTTGGTTTTGCCAGCAATCATTGCAGGACCACGAATGCTCATATCGCCCGCTAATGACATGTCAGCACCTATGTAGGTTATCCCCTTATTCTTATTATTCACTTAGCATCCTTTTCGGGTTTGAGTAGGGCGTGTTTATCTTTGTTTATTTTTTATGTTGAAAGCTAAAATGGCTTTAGGCAAGGCGGATAATTGTGGGCATACTTGCTCTACGTCGAGATTATTCAACGCGGCATAAAGCCATTTTAGCCTCAACCCTACGGGCAGTGGCTATTTTCCAGCCATACTGCCCACAAATTCACTTATTTAGCAGGCTAAACGGCGTTCATTTGCGATTGTCTGACAGAAAAATTGCCGACTGCATAATTTATCAACAAAGATAAACACGCCCTTGGGTTAATAAATTGTTACAGGCAACCATGAATCTTAAAGTAAATATGCAGCATAATAAAGCCTACGATTCATGCTATATTACCTAGATCAACAATTTGCCTTTTGTGTTACGTTTATATCCTTATGTCGACATCCGCTAACAATAAATCCAGCTCCCCATCGGTAATTGCACGCTCAAATGCCGCTTTATCTCAAGTCGCAACGGATTCGCCATTACAGGCATACCAAAAAGCATTAAACGAAAACCTGCAACAAGACCCCGCACAGCAGCAAGTATTGTTGGCATTAGAGGCGCTTTATCAACAGCATATAACCACAACATCAGCCGTAAAAGGCTTGTACATGTGGGGTGATGTTGGCCGGGGGAAAACCTTTTTAATGGACTTGTTCTATCAGTGCATTAATCAATACCATCTCGGTAAGCAATACCATCGCGATAATCAAGCACCGATTTTACGTCTGCACTTTCATCGATTTATGGCCATGATCCACCAGCAACTTAATCAAACATCTGGGATCCGCGATCCTCTCACCCATATTGCCAAACAGATCGCCTCGCAATATCAACTCATTTGTTTTGATGAGTTTTTTGTGTCAGACATTGGTGATGCGATTTTACTGGCGCGGCTGTTTGATACTCTGTTCCACTCGGGGGTAACCTTAGTGGCTACGTCCAATATTCCAATTGTCGACTTATACAAAAACGGTTTACAGCGCGATCGTTTTTTACCGACAATCAATTTACTGCAGCGTTTTACCCAAGAGATCCACCTTGATGGTGATAAAGATCATCGCATGACTCTGGCAGCTTCGCGGCAGCCCCATCAAACATCATTAGCCTGGATTTCGCTGCCATCAATTGAAGAAGCTGATGGTATCTTTACTCAAATGAGCCAATTATTTAGCCATACCAGTGTGCCAAAAATCTCTCAACAGATTTTATGGATCTGCCAGCGCGACATTGCTATCGAAGCACGGCATGACCGACTTGGCTGGTTTGAATTTTCTGCATTATGTGAAGGCCCAAGATCAGCATTAGATTACATAGAAATTGCCAGTCAATTTAGCTATGTACTGTTAAGCAACGTGCCACAGTTAGGTGGTCAAGTTCGCAGTTGGATTAGGGCGAGAGGCACTGAAGATGGTTCGCAAGCCACTGTAACCGGTGAGCGTCAATTAGCGTATGCGAGCGAGGACGATCCCGCGCGGCGCTTTATTAGTTTGGTGGATGAACTGTATGATCAAAAAGTCATTTTGATCATACACAGTCAGTGGTTGTTAGATGAGTTATATCTCGATGGGGCGCTATCATTTGAATTTAGGCGCACTTATAGCCGCTTAACAGAAATGAAGCAGTGGGCGATATCTGCAGCAAACGAGCACGCATAACGGCTCAATGACCCCGTTTGACGTACCGCGTCAATTTATGCAGCTTGATAATTTTCGACGTCACTAAAACGACGCAAAAAATTGTCTAACGCATCATTAGACGGGTATTCAAACTGGTATTTATTATGAAAAAACACCGTTAAGCTTACCTGTGCATCGGACAATACAATGGTATAACCGTCATGATCGGTTTGCGCACTAATGCCGCATAAATAATAGTCGTTACCAAAGACATTGTTTTTGGTCTCATCGTTGTCAGCCATACGTTTTTCACCGTATTGAGTCACTTTATTAAACACTTTTAACGCTCGGTGAATATCAATTTCATTTTTCATCATATACATCCGGTGAACTACACATATCCTACAATACGCTCACAACAACAATGCTGTCCAATTGTCTTAAAAAAATGCTTAAAACAGTTCCATTTCACCCTGCAACAAGGCAGAATCGCCGTACTTCATAACAGACAGAACCCAATACTATGCCTGATATTGTGATAGCTTTTTTTGCCCTCGGTTTGATCGCGGGGTTAATTAAGTCAGATTTAAAAGTCCCCAAAGCCACCTACGAAACCTTGTCTATTTTACTGATGTTAACCCTTGGCCTCAAAGGCGGTATGGCGTTACACGGTGAAACCGCCAATCTAGCAATATCTGAATTACTGGCTGTGATCGCATTAGGATTTATTATCCCACTGAGCTTGTACCCTCTTTTACGCAAACTCATTAAATTACCGCAAAAAGAAGCCATTAGCATTGCAGCCCATTATGGATCGGTGAGTGCGGGAACTTTTGCTGTAGTGATGGCGATGGTCGATAAATCGCAATGGCCATTACGCCCTGAAACGACCTTGTATTTAGTGTTACTCGAATTGCCAGCCATTATCATTATGTTGTGGCTACATCGGTACTTACAGGCTAAAACCGCTAGCAATGAAGTGCACTCGTCTGCAGGCAGTATTTTGCATGAGGCTCTCACCAGTCGCGGGGTCGTATTGCTCTGTGGTGGCGTTGTGATTGGCTGGCTATATGGCACCAGTGGCATGGCGCCTTTAACACCAATGTTGCTTGCAGGATTTAAAACCTTGTTAGCCTTGTTCTTACTCGAAATGGGGATCAGTACGGCTAAAGTGTGTTTTCCTATTCCGTATAAACAATGGCGTTTATTGGCTTTTGCTGCGGTGGCACCGTTTGTGTTGGCATGGGTTGGTATCGGATTAGGCTTTGCGCTTGAGTTGCCCTCTGGCAGCATTTTAGTATTAGCCGGATTAAGTGCCAGTGCCTCATATATTGCCGCTCCTGCAGCAATTAAAGCCGCTATCCCAGATGCGAATATTGGGCTGGCCATGTTGGCATCACTCGGAATTACGTTCCCAGTAAATGTGCTTATTGGCTTGCCACTTTATCAAATGTGGATTGAACAACTCTTGATGTAATGGCTTATCAAAATAAAAGGCCCACTCACAAATATTTTCAGTGGGCCTGTTTATTTTATCCACTTAATCGCTTTTATGATGCTTCGCTTTTTCGATAAACATGGCTTGATCGGCAAGTGCGAGGTATTCACATAAATCCATATCTTGTTTCGCATGACGGCTCACCACACCTCGGCTATAAGCTAATGCATAAGATTTACCATTTTGTTGGTTGTGTTGCTTCACTAAATCACTAAAGCGTTGTAACAATGAGTCGACAGAGATCTGCTCACTCTGGCTAAGTAAGACCACAAACTCATCGCCGGCAAAGCGTGCTATAACATCCGACTCTCTAAAACAGTCAATCAACAAATCAGCAAAACACTTAAGAGCAATATCACCTTCTTCATGACCAAATTTATCGTTAATTTCTTTGAAATAATCGAGATCAAAAAAGATGAGATTTGTGTTTAAGCCTAGTCGGTCAGTATTGGCGAGGGTTTTCTCTGCTAATAATTCAAACCCACGTCGATTAGAAATCGCAGTGAGTGCATCCAATGTATTTTGCTGAATCGATAACAATTCACCTTCAACTAATCGGCCTAAATCTTCTAAAGCTTGCTCATCTTCCAGGCTAAATTCCTTGGGTTTATCGTCAATAATACACAATGTTCCCACCCGCATACCATTTGGCATGGTTAACGGAAAACCGGCATAAAAACGAATATTAGGCGCGGCAAGCACCAGCGGATTGTCAGCAAAACGGGGATCATTTAAGGCATCTGGCACAATCATGACTTTAGGTTGATTAATGGCATGGCCACAAAATGAAATATCTCGGCTCGTTTCGCATACATCTATGCCTTGCACCGATTTAAACCATTGTCGATCGCTGTCGATCAAATTTACTACACTAATCGATACCGAAAATAGGCGTCGTGCGAGTCGGGTAATACGATCGAAACGTTCCTCAGCCATAGTGTCGAGTATACGCAACCCTCTGAGGGTTTCGAGTCGCGAGTGCTCATTTTCAGGTATCGGAGCTAACAGCATTAATACCGCCTTTGACTAAAACAGATGCCCTAATCAAAGCAGTAAAATGCTGCTATTTCAAGCTAAAACCTGTTTAGACAGATAATATTTCATTATAAATTTCAATGACAGCGTCGGTTTTTTGTTCCACTACGTGATGAGGTAACTTACCGGGTAATTGTTGTAACGTCAGTTCATGGTTTTCATCACGTAGCCAACAATATGTTTGCGTTAGGTGCTGCGCGTGCATGACCGGGATTAACTCTAAGTCCGCTAGCACCTCAAAAATCCGCACATTGTCAGACCAAATGGTCAATTCTTGATGTTGGTGTGCGTAAGCAAGGACTAAATATTGGGCAATAAACTCGATGTCGGCAATGCCACCCGCACTTTGTTTAAGATCAAACAGCCCGGGTTCTGCGTGCAATAAATGATCGCGCATTTTAGTGCGCATATCGCGTACGGCCTTTGCAAGCTCAGTTTGATCACGTTCAAGTTGTAATATTTGTCCGCGGACTTCACTAAATCGCGCTGCTAATACATTGTCTCCAAATACAAAACGTGCCCTAACCAATGCTTGATGTTCCCATGTCCAGGCTTCGGTTAATTGATATTGGCCAAACTGCTCTATTTCGCTCACTAACAATCCCGATGCGCCCGATGGACGTAAGCGCATGTCGACCTCGTATAACTCACCCGAGGTAGTACGAGTGGCAAATAAATGCACGATACGCTGAGCCAGTTTTAAATAAAAATGACTATTATCGATTGGTCGTTCACCATTGGTGCTACCCGCACCGCTATGACCATGCAAAAACACCAAATCTAAATCTGAGCCGTAACCCAGCTCAATACCACCTAACTTACCATAACCTATTACCGCAAAGCCCATGTTACTTGGGCTTGTGCCTTCTGGCACACCATGTCGAGCTGCAACCTGGTGCCAGGCTTGTAGCACGACCTGTTCAATAATCGCTTCTGCCAAAAAGGTTAAATGATCGCTCACTTGCATCACTGGCAATACACCTGTGACATCGGCGGCGGCAATTTTTAACTGCTGTGACAGCTTAAACTGTCGCAGTGCTTCCATTTGCTGTTCCATGTCATCTTCTGGCACGCGCAGTAAATATTGGCGTAACTCACTTGGATAATCATCAATGGAGGTAATATCGTATAGCTGCGATGGGTCAATGAGCTCATCAAGCAGCATGGGGAAGTTAGCCAGCTCTCGCGCAATCCACGGACTGGCACAACATAAACTCACTAATTGCTGCCTTGCTCCTGGGTTTTCACATAACAATTCAAGGTAGGTGGTGCGGGTTAAAATTTTATCCAGTACGTTAGATACCGGCTTAAATGCCAAACTTGGGGTAGATTGATTAAATAACTCTTCAAGCAATTTTGGCATGAGTTTGTCTAAGGTTTCACGGCCACGAGGGCCAATTGAGCGTTTAGACACGGTTTGACGCCAATCACTTAACATTGGCCAAAGCGCTTCATCTTCGATTTGCTGCTCTTGCAGTAACGTTGCGGCATCATCGTCTTGTTGAATATTCCAAAACAAAGATGACCAGTGATCGTTGTAATCTTGATTATCACTGCCACCCACAGTGGCATTAAAATGGCCGTGAATGGTAGACATCGCATCTGCAATTTGTTGCCGTAATTGCGCTTCATCGGCAAGATCGAGCGGTACGCACAATCGTTGCCAATCAAGATCGTTATTGGGTAACGTTTGCGTTTGCTTGTCGTCGATGGCTTGTAATAAGTTTTCCACTCGGCGCAGTAAAATATAGCTGTGTTTAAGCTCATCGACTGCGAGATACTCTAATTGCCCGAGGCTATATAAGGTATCGATGGCACCGAATAAACTTTGTTGGCGTAACGCGGGTTCGCGGCCGCCACGGATTAACTGAAAGCTTTGCACCACGAACTCGACTTCACGGATCCCGCCAGCGCCCAGCTTAATGTTGTCGGTTAATTGCCTGCGTCTGACTTCTTGGGCAATCAGTTGCTTCATTTTACGTAATGATTCAATGGCAGAGAAATCGATATAACGTCGATAAACAAACGGGCGCAATAGATCATGCAGTTCGTCGCAATAACCACTCCACGGCCCCAGTACACGGGCCTTCACCATGGCGTAGCGTTCCCAATCACGCCCTTGCTCTTGGTAATAATCTTCTAAACCACTAAAACTGACGACTAACGGTCCGCTTTCGCCATAAGGACGCAGACGCATGTCGACACGAAATACAAAACCGTCAACGGTGACTTGGTCAAGTATGTTAACGAGTCGCTGACCCATTTTGATAAAAAACTGTTGATTAGCTTGAGTACGACGTCCGCCGACCGTCTCGCCATGTTCAGGAAAGGTAAAGATTAAATCGATGTCGGATGAAAAATTAAGCTCACGGCCACCCAGCTTGCCCATGCCCAATATCAGTAACGGCTGCGGCTTACCCTCAGCGCTTGTTGGGGTGCCAAATTGCTTGCACATGTCTTGATAGACCCAATCGCGGCCTGCAATAACCAAGGCTTCAGCGAGAGAAGACAAATCAAGTAACGATGCTTCAACTGCGGCGTAGTTTACAAAGTCGCGCCACGCTAACCGTACCATTTGCAGATTACGATAACGTCGTAAAACAGATTTTGCTTGTTCTTCTTGAGTAATGTCTTCTAAAAGTGCATGTAATTCGACATCAAACTGACTGCGTATAACGTCTTCTAATAATCCATCAAATAGCTTGGGGATCCATTCAGGATGACGACATAATTGCTCAGCAATAAAATCACTTAGGCCAAACACTAACTTTAATTCCTGTTGTTGCTCGGCAGTCAATGCTGTTTTAGCGTCGGGCCAAACTTCGCAAAGTCTTAACCAGTAACGATCTGCTGTTTCCACTAGCGCTGCAGATAACACCTTGTTACTTTGGTTTTGCATGGCAATTAATATCCCTAAAGAAAATGAATGTTGGACATATTATGTCGTGAATGCTATATCTAATGATCAGTCTATTGATGCAGATTAATATCATTGACATCAAGATTACTATAACCTGTGTCATATTGAATTAGCACATGAAAAATCTACATTTTGGAGAAAACATGGTAGGTCACCTCCCCCGTGTACTCACATTGATAACCGTGATGATTGTTGCACTGGCCCTAAGCGCCTGCGGCGACGACAGACCGGAGCAAATTGCTAAGTACCAGCAGTTAACGCAACAGCGTCTTGAGTTACTTGCTACATCGCTTAAAGACGATCAATTACGCAACGCCAATCTACTGAAGCAATACACCAGTATTTTAGCCAAGCGTCAGCCTGATCTCACCCCTTTGCTTGATGAGCTTGCCAAAGATGCAGGCACAGACGGACCTATGTTCCAGTCGCTAACGCGTCGTTATAAAGATCTGGGTAATAGTGCAAACTTTGTCGACCTAGATCAGCAGTTGGCCGAGGCGCAAAATATTTATCAAGCCGCCGACACGAGCTTATATAACGACATGTTATCTGATCCGGTTAACGTGGTTGCCGATATGTCTAAAGGCCAATTAGCCCGAGTCAATGCTATTAGCCGTGAAGCTGAAGCACTGGCCAATGGTACTGATGGTAGCGGTGCGGGTAGCCAACTTGTTGGCAACCCGGCTTATGGCAGCTGGCAAAACAACTCAAGTGGTATGTCTATTTGGGCTTGGTACGGCATGTATGCGATGTTCTCAAACTTTTCGCGCCCTATCGGTTATGACAGCTGGTCAAATCGTCGCGGTTACAGCTATTACAACGATGTTGGCCGTTATCGCTACACATCGCCAAAACAAGCCACCTCACAAGCTAAAACGTTTGAACAAACGAAGAAGCGTTTTGACAGCCAAGGTAAGCGTTTTGATAGCCCTTACGCTAAAACTCGCACAGGCTCAACAACCTTGTCGCGTCAGAGCGCTAGCGCACCAAAACCCAGTAGCACGACTCGTACGGCAAGCTCTAGCAGCAAGTTTCGTTCGAATTATTCTAAAGACAGCAGTTTTCGTAACTCAAGCAGCCGCACTAGTCGCGGTGTTAGCCGTGGTAAATAGGTAAGGACTCCCCATGACATTTTTTCAAGAATATGGCTTAACTCAACCACTGGCGATCATCTTAGCAATCGACTTAAGTATCGCCATTGTGTTACTGGCATTGATGCGTTACTTACAGGGTTGGAGCATCAAAGTGAACAGCAGCGCCGAATTGGCTGAGCGTGATAATTTTGCTTTTGGTATTAGCACCGCCGGTGCTGTTGCCGCATTAGGCATTGTACTCACGGGTGCCATTACCGGCGAAGCCGCACCATCATACCTAACCGAAGCCATTGGCATGTCGGCTTATGGTTTGTTTGGTCTAGTGCTGATTAAGCTAGGTCGCTTTTTACATGACAAAATCGCGTTAAACGAGTTTGCTAAAAATGCAGAGATTTTAAAAGGTAACGTTTCTGTTGCTATCGTTGATGCCGCAGCAGCCATTGCCACTGCGATTATTATTCGCGCGGTGCTGATGTGGGCAGAAGACATCACCCTCGATACCTTCATCGCTATTTTCAGTGCGTTTTTAATCTCACAACTCATATTGGTATTGTTAACCCGTTTACGTGAGCGTCGTTATGCTAAACGTAATCAAAACGCATCGATGCAACAAGCATTAGTACAAGGGCAAACAGCCTTAGCACTGCGTCACAGTGGGTACATGATTGCCATGGCATTAAGCTTTAATGCCGCCAGTCATTTTATTATTTATCAGCCAACGGCTTACGTAACCAACATTATCGGTTGGTTTGTATTCTCGTTAATTATGCTTGTCGCACTGTCTTTACTCATTGCCTTAGTGAAAAAACTGGTTTTAGCGGGGATCAACCTGGCTGAAGAAGTTGAAAAGCAACACAACATTGGTATTGCCGCAGTAGAAATGGCAATCAGTATTGCTGTTGCGCTTATTTTAACGGCGTTGATGGCGTAATTTATGACAACCCCTTTGCTTGAATCTAGCCCCGACGCATTACCACAAGGGGGCGAAGAGCAAAGCCCTCCAGTATCCCGCAATGTGTCGTGGTTTGATGATGCCCTATTACTGGGCATCATGGCTGCACTAGCGGGATGCGGCCTTATTTACGAATATCTATTATCACACTATGCAGGGCGCATCTTAGGTGCGCTAGAAGCAGCCATTTACACCATGATTGGGTTAATGATTGTGTCGATGGGTGTTGGTGCATTCGCTGCCCGCAAAATCAAATGTGCTTTTACCGGTTTTGCCATGCTCGAATTAACGGTGGCAATGTGCGGCTCTTTTGCCATTATCATTACGGCTGCTGTTATCGGCTTTGGTCAGCAATTACCTCTCACCATTGCCAATACCCTTGGCTTACCACCTGATCATTTACCTAATGGCGGCTTTATTGCCAGCTTACAAACCTTAAGCGAATACTTACCCTACGTTTGGGGCGTATTACTCGGGTTAATGATTGGTATGGAAATCCCATTAATTGCGCGAGTACGGCAATCCTTATCTGAAGCACACTTACTGCATAACGCCGGCACCATATATGGTGCCGATTACATTGGTGCAGGTATTGGTGCGGCTATTTGGGTTGGGTTTATGCTGGCGATTGATATTCAACTGGCTGCGGCATTAACGGCCAGTGTGAACTTACTGGCAGGCCTTGCGTTTATATGGCGTTTTTGGGCACAGATCCGTCACGTGAAACTCCTGCTTGTAGGCCACATTATTGCCAGTGTTGTGATTGGTTTATTGGCCATTAAAGGCCCAACGTGGGAACAGCACTTTAATAACCTGCTGTATAAAGACCATGTGGTGTACGCCAAAGCTACGCGGTTCCAGCAGCTCAACTTTACAGAACGTTTGCGCGGTGGCGGATTACCTCCCGTTTATAATTTATACATTAATGGGCGTCTGCAATTTTCTAGCAGCGACGAGCATATTTATCACAGCTTTTTAGTGCACCCAACCTTGGCGGCCAGTGCCCGTCATGACAATGTATTAATTATTGGCGGTGGTGACGGCCTTGGGCTTAAACAAGTCCTTAAATGGCAACCCAAAGCCGTTACTCTGATGGATTTAGACCAAGATCTATTAACGTTATTTCAATCGCCTCCTGCAGATATGCCGCAACATTTAAGTGATGCGTTACTGACATTAAATGGTGACGCCTTAAATGATCCTCGTTTAACCTTGATGGTTGATGACGCTTTTAACGGCGTCGATAAATTGATCCGTAATGGCCAAATGTTTGATGCCATCATTGTTGATTTGCCAGACCCTAGCCATCCTGATTTAAACAAACTCTATTCTGATTTATTTTACAGAAAGCTTAATGAATTACTCAATGCCGATGGCGTGATTACGGTGCAATCAACCTCGCCTTATCATGCGCCTAATGCTTTTATTTCAGTGGGTAAAACGCTCAGCGCAGCAGGGTTTAACGTTAAACAATATCATCATAACGTGCCCAGTTTTGGCGAATGGGGTTGGAGTATTGCCACTAAAACAGGCAAAGATGCTCAGCAGCGATTAGTGGTTTTACAGCAAATTCCGGTACCTGAGGACTGGTTAACACCAGGACTTATTCATGGTGCGTTTGAATTCCCAAAGCATTTTTATGATGATATAGACAAAATCAAAGTGAACGAAATAGGCTCACTCCAGCTGTATAACTATCACTTAGCGGCTTGGTCAGAAAACGAACTAATAAATCTTTTTTAATTGGACCAGATAGCACTTGACATATTATGTCTAGATGCTATCTTTACTCACAGACATAATATGTCAATTAAGGACGAATATGAACATCCATACTATTGCGAGTCACCTAAACGGACTATGCGACCAAAGCCAAACCGGCTTTCAGTTTGACTGCTATCCGATTGATGGTGATGTTGAAGTGTTACAAGTTAATGTTGTTGGCCGTGAAGAAATTCCGGTGTTTGTATCAGTAACTGACAACCAAATATTGTGTATCAGTTATTTATGGGGCGAAAACGAAGTAAACCAGGCCCGCCGCGCTGAAATGTTTGAGACAATGTTAGAGCTCAACATTCCAATGCCATTATCTTCATTTGCAAAAATTGATGATAAGTACGTGGTTTACGGTGCATTGTCAGTGCAATCAAGCATGATTGAAATTGAACAAGAATTAGCAGTACTGTCAGACAACTGTCTGGAAGTTATCGACGAACTCGTCGAATTTTTAAACTAAGGAGCCACATTATGGGCATTCTAAACAAGATTCTTACAGCGTTTCGTGGTGGTGCAACAGAAGTTGGCCAGAGTATCGTAGACGCAAACTCAACACGTATTTTTGAACAAGAAATTCGTGATGCAGAAAAGCATTTAACCAAAGCTAAACGTGAGTTAACTGACGTCATGGCTAAAGAAATGCAAGCCAGTCGTGAAATTGATCGTCTAAAACGCAGTGTTGCTGAGCATGAAGGCTATGTAACCCAGGCGCTAGACAAAGGTAATGAAGCGTTAGCTATCGAAATTGCTGAAAAAATTGCTCAGCTAGACGAGGAATTGTCTGAACAGCAAACCGCTAACGACAGCTTTAGTTCACACGCTGTACGTTTAAAAGATTTAGTGAAAAAGACCGAACGTCAATTGTCTGATTATCAACGTCAATTAACCATGGTTAAAACCACTGAAAGCGTGCAAAAAGCGACAGCAACTATTACTGACTCATTTGCGTCTAGCAATTCAAAACTGCTTAATGCTAAAGACTCGTTAGAGCGTATTAAAGCGCGCCAGCAACAGTTTGATGACCGCTTAAAAGCGTCTGAAACTCTAGCTGAAGAAAACAGCGACAAGTCTCTGCACAAGAAGTTAGCAGAAGCCGGTATTGGCGAGCAGAAGTCAAATGCCAACGCTGTGTTAGATCGTATTAAAGCGCGTAAGGGTTAATTGGTATGGGATTTCTTAGCGGCCTTTTTGGCAAAAAAGAAGCCCCGAAGCGCCAGCTTGACCACCCAAACAAACTGCTCAAGGGTGATATGTTAACCCTTGATGACAGTTTTGCTTTGCCCGCACAATTGCGCGGGCAACAGCTAAAGGTTGAAGCCATTCATACTTATGAATATCAGCGCTCGCAGCTTTGTGAATTCTTATTGCGTGGCCATAGCGGCACTGCAATCTTTTTGTCTTATATTCAAGAAGACGAGTCTTACCTCAGTATTTCAATCAAAATCAATCGTGCCGATGTTGAACAAATGTTTGACCTTGATGCTTTTGCTGAAATATTTGAAGAACCCGGTAAAGCGCTCCTGACAACCCAATCACTGTCAGCAGAACTTGAAACCGAGTTTGGTCAATGGTTGAGTGAAGAGTATCATCAGGTTGAGTTTGCTGGATTTGGTTATTTTCATCGTCAAGACTACCGTGGCTTAACACCACCTCAAGATGACAATGGCGCAAAAGGCGAAGGCTTTGAAAGCTATAGCCTAGTGAACAATCAAGACACTCATGCCGTTGATATTGAAGTGTATGAAGGCGGCGACACTGAAGTGATGTTGACCTTATATCGCCCATTATCCGATATTAGAGAATACTGGCCGGCAAGCTGACATCAGTAGGAGATGACGTTCTTATGAGCTCAGGTAAACCGTTACCCGATAAATGGCTTAAAAACCAACAAGCAGCAAAGGCCACTCAAGTGGCTTTTGATCTGGATGAAAAGTTTCAATACTCCATCCGTAAAGCCGCTTTAGATAAAGGCGTAAGTCCGTCGGATCAAATACGCACTATCCTCGGATTATCAGTTTCTAAGCGTCCAAAACGTCCACGTTTAACCGTATCATTAAGCGGTGAAGACTACGTGTTATTAGCGCAAAAGTACGGTTTAGACAGCGACTCTCAATTAGAGATCAAAAAGCGTGTACTCGATGATTTAGTTCACTTTGTTGATAAAAAGTCATCAACGTAATATCCGTTATAGGTTATGTCGCTTAAAAACAACGCACTAGGCTCACGTCTTGTGCGTTTTTTGTTATGATAACGTTTATAAGTTAATAACAATGAATCAAAGCAGGCATTCATGTTTGAATCTAAACGTTGGGCACTGAAAAACGTCGATGGTCCCAGTCCATTTGAGCTAGCCATGATGGTGCTGTCATTGGTGTCTGTGGTCATTGTATTGACCATTACTTTTGGCCGTTTAGATGCCGAAACCAATAAAGTGTTGCTGTATATAGACAGTAGTATTTGTATGATTTTCTTGAGTAAGTTTTTTCATGGCTTATACAAGGCGCGTAATAAAATCTACTATATACGCCATCACTGGATTGATTTTGTCGCCAGTATTCCAGCCATTGAAGCGCTGCGTTTTGCGCGAATATTTCAAATTCTGCGTGTCATCCGCTTAATCCGCATGAGTCGGTCGTTATTGATCCCCCTGCTTCGTCAGCGCAAACAAGCGACGTTAGCCAGCTTACTTGTGGCGATGGTATTAATTCTAGCGACCGCTTCGGTATTGATTTTATTAGTAGAAAGTGCCGAATCTAATGCCAATATTCAAACCGCAGAACAAGCCATTTGGTGGGCATTAGTGACCATATCCACGGTAGGCTATGGCGACTTTTATCCGGTGAGTACCATAGGCCATGTGATTGGTGGATTAGTGATTGTCAGTGGTGTGAGCTTTTTCGGGGTAATTTCAGGTTATATGGCATCGGTGTTTGTCGCACCTGATGAAACCGAGCGCCAAGAAGAACAAGAAGCAAAGGAAGCGCATAAAGAACAGATCAACAGTAAACTCGAAGCCGCACTAGAACAGATGCAACAAAATCAATTGCAGATGGAACAGAATCAACAACAAATGCTTGAAGAAATCACCAAGCTCAGACAGCAGCTCGATAAGCATTAACGATAGCGTAATCGCACACCGTTTAATCCATCTGTTCAGGACAGACCAAAAAGCCCAAATTCATATGAACTTGGGCTTTTGATTATGTTCGACTAATAAGACCATTGCGCATTAATAAGTGACCACTCAGAATGCATCCAGCGGTTTTTGATTAAGGCGTCGCTATGTAGTAATGGTTGTTCCCTTTCAAATAGCGAGAACACAAAGCAAAAGCCGCTGGGGCATTCCTTTCAGGCGAGTTTTAAAAGGGCTTACACTGCGTTGCATGACTTCGAAAGAGAAAACTATTCATTCAGTCATTCGCCTTGTTTAAGCCCTTTTAAATTCTCGCTGAGAGATCATTTACTAACGCGCAATGGTATAACACATCAATTAACTAACACGTAAGTTAGTTAAAACGTAAGTTAATTAAGACGACAATTAACCGCCCACCAGCTTTTGCCACCAGGATAATGGTTCACCGCAATTTTCTGCAGGGCGGTAGCTGGCCTCTAATGCAGGCAAACCAATAATATTGTCACAGTTGCCTTGCTTAGCCATACCGGTGGTACGATCAAAGTAGCCATTAATCACCCCATTGACTGGGATCATTCGCAAACTCAGCGGAGGACGTTGCTGTAAGAACGCCTGATACACCGCCATTGCGCCGCTACTACCATATAAGCCTGTTTTGCTGTTGTCATCTTGACCAACCCAAATGGCTGCGAC
This sequence comes from Shewanella sp. MF05956, assembly GCF_059758055.1. Taxonomy (NCBI): domain Bacteria; kingdom Pseudomonadati; phylum Pseudomonadota; class Gammaproteobacteria; order Alteromonadales; family Shewanellaceae; genus Shewanella; species Shewanella sp. MF05956. The sequence goes on from NZ_JCAYNV010000003.1 coordinate 133,390, forward strand.
GTTTCGCTCGTCAAAGCCTGCAAACCAAGAATCTCGACTGTCATTACTGGTACCCGTTTTACCGGCTAATCGTACCCCGGGGAATGCAGCGCCTAAACGCTTAGCCGTACCAGAACGCACTACATGATTCATTGCATATTGCACTAAATAGTCGGTGGCTGGCGCAATGGCTTGCAAACTTGGTGCCCGGCTAACTTCTAATGCCTTGTTTTGACTGTCTAACACCGCGGTAATCGACGTTAACTTACGATAGCGACCTTCGTCAGCCAAGGTTTGATAAACCTGTGCCACCATTAATGGTGAGCCATTCACGGCACCTAATAACACTGAAGGGTATGGTGAAACAGACTCTTCCCACCCCGACTTTTGCAAGGTAGACACCACATTATCAACACCCACTGCTAACCCAACATTCACTGTTGGTACATTCATTGAGTCTTTAATCGCGGTCAATAATGGCACTTGGCCGCTAAACTTTTTGTCGAAGTTTTTAGGCGACCAAGTTTTGCCTTGCTCGTTTTTCAAAGTAATGGGTTTGTCGTCAATCGGCGTAGCCAACGAAAACTTATCACTTTGATTTAATGCACTAGCATAGACAAAAGGTTTAATTAACGACCCTATAGGACGGCGAATTTCAACTGCGCGGTTAAAGCCTTCATAACTAGGGACTTTGTCGCCAACCATCGCCGCTATCCCGCCGGTATATTTGTCGGTGACAACCATACCTACTTGAATATTTTTAGCGCGCTTATCTAATGACGCCATGGTGGATGACACTGCTTTTTCGGCAGCCTCTTGCGCCATAGGATCAAGCGTGGTGTACACTTTAACCCCAGATTGCTGCAACAAAGAATCACCGTAACGCTCACGTAATTCTTGTTTTACCACAGCAAAAAATGCCGGTAGTTTTTGATGCACTGATTTTTGCGAACTGCGTAAGCCAAGCGGTGACTCTGCTGCTGCCTTATATTGCGCAACAGTCAATTTGTCATTTTCCATTAATAGGCGCAGTACCAAATCACGACGCTCCTGAGCACGCTCTGGATAACGCCAAGGGTTGTAGTAAGACGGCCCTTTGATCACAGCCACCAAAAATGCTTGCTGCGACACAGTTAACTCACCCACTGGACGACCAAAATAAAACTGCGAGGCAAGCCCCATTCCGTGTACACCGCGGGCCTTATCTTGGCCCATATACACTTCATTCAGGTACGCTTCTAAAATCTCATCTTTGCTGTACCTAAAATCAATAATCAGCGCCATTAATGCTTCACGCACTTTGCGAACAATAGAGCGCTCACTGCTTAAAAAGAAATTTTTGGCTAACTGTTGCGTTAGGGTAGAACCACCTTGAACCGTGCGTCCTGCACTAATATTGACTAACGCTGCACGTGCAATCGCCAGCGGGTTTACCCCGTAGTGATCATAAAAACTGCGGTCTTCAACTAAAATTAATGCATCGACTATGCTGGCAGGCATTTCTGGCGTGCGTACAAATAATCGGTCTTCACCGTCGCCCGCAATAATGCGATCAAGCAGCACAGGCTCTAAATGAAATACTGCTAACTCGCGTTTATCAGACATGCGCTTAACTGAGCTGACGCCGTTTGAGTCGAAACTTATCATCACTCGCTGTTCGACTTGATTACCCTCTGGGTGTAAAAACGGGCGACGCCATAATTCAATGCGAGTGCTAGATGCTGAGAACTCTCCAACTTGACGAGGATCTGCCACTTTGCGATAACCCAATAGCTTCAATTCGGCCATTAATTGCGGGTGGTTAACCGCTGCACCTGGGTACAACGCCATTGAGCGGCTGAACATTTGTGCAGGTAGATGCCACTTTTGCCCTTCAAACTTTTGCGCAATAATTTGATCTAAATAGATCGCATAAAATGTCACTACGGCTAACCCGACAATAGCGAGTTTCCATGTTAACGACCAGAGCGAACGCCACCATGATGTGGTGGCTTTTTTAGCGCGGGGTTTCTTGGCTGTTTTTTTTGTCATAAATCAATTATTCATCTAATTTTGCACGGTAACCGATGCGTCTTATTTTATAAGCGATGAGTTTACAAGCAACTGGCTTATAAACCTGGCGTTTTCTTTTTAGTAAATTTGGTGGCGACGGTGTTCACAGGGTCGTCTGGCCATAAATGTCGAGGATAGCGGCCACGCATTTCTTTTTTTACGTCAACATAAGGTCCTTGCCAAAAACTGGCTAAGTCTGCGGTCACGGCTAATGGACGCTGTGCTGGAGACAATAACTCCATGGTCACCGTCATTTTGCCATGCAAAATGCTGGGACTTTGCGCTAAACCCAACGCCTCTTGTAAACGCACACTTAATAATGCTCGGCCTTGCTGCTCATCATTATGATAAAAATGCCCTTCTGCATCGAGTGGCATTTGATACCTTATTGGTGCCCGCGTGCCTGTTGCCATTGGCCAGTGAGTGGGCACTAACTGATCGAGCAAGGTTTGCTGCTGCCAACTTAAGCGGTTTTTCACTAAGCCATAGGCATCAATTTTAGCCAACGCTGTCAGTGAATTAACCTGTTCAATGTACGGCCCTAGCCAATCAGACAAGGTGGCCAGTAAATGCGCGTCCGTTAAGCAAGGCCAGTCATGTTGTGGGGCATAATATCGCGCCAATTCGACCCGGTATTGTAACTGGATCAAGGTCTCTTCGCGATTAAGGATTGTTAACCCTTTGACGCGAACTTGTTCTAACAGTGCTGCGGTAATTTGGGCTCTTTGTGGTGCAATACCGGTTTCTGTTTTAATAATAATCTGGCCGACTTTAGTGTGTTTTTCGGCAAAAAATCGCCCTTTTGCCTCATCCCAACCGCCTTGCACCTGGCGAGTGACTAACTCGCTGAGTTCATCATCAAATAAACGCTCATCAAATCGAGCGGCTAAATACACCTGGCCGGCATTACGGCCTTGATTCTCTTGAAAGTCAGCAATCACTAACCAAGGTTCGTGTGCCAGGCTGTCGTCAGCAGCGATGACCACGCCGGTACCGTTACTCAATAAAAACCCATCATGACCACGTGCTTTAGCAATACGGTCGGGGTAAGCAAGCGCTAACAAATAACTGATATCTCGAGTTGAAGCCTGGCTTATGGCGTCTTGCACTTGGCCTGAGACGCCCAAAGATTGCTGCCATTGGCGTACTTGTTGTTTTATTTGCCCATGTTGGGCTTCGACAAGGTAATGGTAAATATCTGCGCCTTTTTTGGGTAAGCCGCGCGCTTCAATAATACCCGCTAGCACACAAGCCAACACACACAACAGCGGCTGAGATTGTTCACTGGCAATGTGTTTGGCTTTAAGTAACATGTGAGCCAAACGAGGATGGCAGCCTAACGCATAAGCCTCATGGCCCAATGGTGTTAATTTTCGTTGGGGATCAGTTAACGCTAGCTGTTGCAATAGCTGCCATGCCACTTGCTCATGGATAACTGGCGGTGCGGTCAGTAGCGCTAATTCGTTGAGCGCCTTGGCTCCCCAACTAGCACAATCTAATGCCATTGAGGTGAGTTCGCTTTGGCTAATTTCGGGCTCATCGACTTTACGCAAGCGGCCATGCTCTTCTTGACTCCATAAACGCACACAACAACCCGGCGCTAAACGCCCTGCACGACCACTTCGCTGCACGGCAGATGCTTGGCTAATGCGCTTAAGCCCTAAACGCGTCACACCGGTTTTAGGATTAAAGCTGGCTTCGCGGCGATAACCACTGTCGATAACCATCGTGATGCCTTCGATGGTGAGACTCGACTCAGCTACGTTAGTGGCTAAAACGATTTTGCGTTTCCCCGGTTCGGTCAATCCAATCGCGCGATCTTGCTCTGCTGGGCTTAAGTCACCATACAAAGGGCAAATTAGCCATGTGGGATCTAAACGTTCGCGGAGCAAGCGCGCCAGTTTGTTGATTTCCCCTTTACCCGGTAAAAATGCTAACACACTGCCGAGTTGATATTCAGCTAAGCTGGCATCATTCACGGTGTCGTTAATCACCCTTGCCATATGCATTAACCATGGTTGCTGCGCCGGACAAGGTTGGTATTGATGTTGTACCTCAAAGCTACGCCCTTCACTGCTAATTTGCTGTGCAGTAGGCATTAATTCTGCCAAAGGTAAGCCAGATAAGGTGGCAGACATAGCAATAATGGTTAAGTCATCTCGTAGGGATTGCTGCACTTCAAGCGCAAGAGCCAGGCCAAGATCTGTGGGTAAATGACGCTCATGGATTTCATCAAAAATAATCACAGCAACCCCGGTAAGCTCAGGGTCGTGTTGGATCATGCGGGTTAAAATGCCTTCGGTGACAATTTCGAGCCGGGTATGTTTGCTCACTTTCGTGTCGCCACGAACCCGATACCCCACATCTTGCCCGACCGGTTGTCCTAATTGCTTAGCAATAAATTGCGCCACGTTACGTGCAGCCACTCTTCTTGGTTCAAGCATGAGTATTTTGCCACTGATTTCGGGCCACGCTAACATGGCTAATGGCAATGCAGTTGATTTACCCGCACCGGTAGGCGCTTCAAGAATAAGTTGTGAGTGGTTATTGAGCGCGCTGCGAATATCATTTAAGACAGCATGAATAGGCAATGTGGCAGAACCCGCCTGCTGGGTGGTTAATGATGTGTCAGGCTTAGCGGTGTCAGATATGGTCAACGGCATCTACTATGGCTGTGATTTTACGCAGTATTTTATACTAATACCGCGCACATACACATAGGTTTCGAGCGCTAGATCTCTAATGCCTTTCTCTCTTCTTCAGTGATAATACTCGTCGCATCTGTTAACCAAGGGGTACGAAGACCACTGTCGAGTTCGGCGAGACGAGTCGGTTTATTAATGGCGTAACCTTGGGCATAATCGACACCGATATTTCTCAGATATTCTCCAATGTCAGTGTTTTCAACAAACTCGGCGATCACTTCAAAGTTCATGTCTTTACCTAATTGGCAAATCGCTGACACAATGGCTTTGTCGCTGCGATTGCTGCATAAATTCACCACAAACTGACCATCAATTTTTACGTAATCAACATTAAGACATTTTAAATAGGCAAAACTGGAAAAACCAGAACCAAAATCATCTAGGGCCAATTTACAGCCAAAAGGTTTCAGTAAATCGATGAGTCCTGTAGCCTGATCTAACTGGCTAACGGCGGCGGTTTCAGTAATTTCGAAACACAATTTATCAACCAACTCAGGCTCAACCATCAGGCGCATCTCAAGCCAACTCATAAACTTTTGGTCGGCTAAAGACATGGCAGATAAGTTAACCGACACCATCGACAGTTGCTGCCAAATATTGAGGTTTTCGCCACCCCATTTTAGCAGATTATCTATCACCCAGCGGTCTACTCGCGGCGCCAAATTATAACGTTCTGCGGCAGGTAAAAAGACCCCAGGTGACACATAAGTACCATCACTTTGGACCATGCGCAGCAAGATTTCCATGTGGATGCCGCTTTCTTGTTTATCGAGGGGTTCAATGAGTTGGTAAAACAATTCAAATTGATTCAGCGCCAATGCACCGGCAATGTCGACAGACGCTAACATTTGGTTATACATAATGTGCATTTGCGGATCGTCTGGATTATAAAAATGCCAACGATTACGGCCATCTTCTTTTGCTAACTGACACGCGGCATCGGCTTTGCTCATTACCCCATAAATGTCGGTGTCAGCATAGTCAACTTGAGCAATACCAATACTGGCGCTGATATTGTGTTTAATGCCTTTCCACACAAACTCATGGTCAAACAATTGTTGGCAAATTCGTTTGGCAACCTGCTGCGCCGAAGACTTGTCTGAATAATGCATTAACAAACCAAATTCATCGCCGCCTAAACGCGCCACAACATCGCCTTTGCGGAGTAATTGCTTTAAGCGCACTGCGACTTGTTGCAGTAATTGGTCGCCAGCTTGATGGCCGCTAAGATCGTTAACCACCTGAAATTGATCAAGATCGAGAAACGCAATGCAGGCCGGAACATGGTCTTCATCTTTTAACAGTTCTTCGAGCATGTTTTCAAACTGCACTCGATTGGGTAAGCCCGTTAAAACATCATAATTTGAATGAAAAGACAGTTCATCAGCCAAACGGTAACGCTCGGTCACGTCTTCAACCATCAGTAATAATTGTTGCTGGCGGTTTAACGCATGACAAAAACTGAATTTATACCAGTGACTTTTGACCCCGTTACGTAAAGGGATTTCGCACCAGGCCTGACGTAGAATACCTTCGCGGACTATGTGTAAGGTATCGTTAAGCAGCGGGTGGTCTTCATCGCGCACGATATGAAATAGATTATCCCCCAGCCTTATAGGCAAAATACTTTGCCAAATATCATTTTGCAGCACGACATTATTGTGTAAATCAATTAGGGCGCAGGCCATTGGCAATAACTGGAACAACTCTTGATATTGTTTATCTTTATTATCGAGCACCACCGCTAAACGGCGTAATTCTAGTGCCGACGCTAATTGATAGGCGGTATCATCAAGTAATTTAGCCACAAATGCGCAAGGATCGGGTTGATCATCGGCTACCGATTTAAGCTCAGTGACGCACAGAGCACCCAATATCACTTTAACATTACCCACCCGCAATACAGGGCTGAGAGCAAAATGTTTGCAGTGGATATTGAGTGATGTAAAGGTGTGTAATAACGACGACAGATAGGGTTTATCTTCAAGCAGAGCGATATTGTCTTGCGATGCGTTGTAAAGGATGGATTGGGTATTTTCCAATAAAGAATCACACAGGACTTGATGGCTATTGATGCCTTGATTAAATAATAATTGTGCCTCGGGTGAAGCGGTAAAATGACTAACACATTGTAGTTCTGTGGTGTCGATGATGTCACTGTCGGGGGCAAACACATTGTCATATTGGCTAGTTAGTATGAATGCAGCACTGCAATCGAGCCTGTTACAGACAAGCTGAAGCGCCCGATTGAGCAGATCTAACACCGAGGTATTATTCCCTTCAATAGGTCCATTTGTGAACACACTTTTCAATAGTTGTTGGGTGCTATCTGCCATTCATCAACTCAATCAAGGTTTGCAATTCAATTTGCTTAGGGATAAAAATATGCGCTATTTTATCGTTAAGTTTGTCATTAACACTAATCTAAGTGTAGTTTAGTCACTCACAATTAACGATATTTGTTTATATCATGCTGTATTAATAATCTATTAGGCTTAGGGATTCAACTCATTACTAATTAAGGGTTAGTGAATGCATACCCGCTATTCGCAGCAGTGACTTGTTGAATTTGATTTAGAGAAGACACAAAAGAAATCAAATATCAGCGCTACTGCATGGGTTTGAGCCATCTTTCCTCCTCGGTAACTCAGCGCGTCCCCAGCTTGATTTTCACATGACAAGCGGCTTTTTAAGTCTCGTAGATCGGACCAGTTAGCCTAGCGTTATTGAACAAATAAGCGCTATACCTAAATGATATATCACCAATAGTTAGAGTCATTAGCATTACCGCAAGCTCTTTAAGTATTATCGCTACACGCAACCACTGGCACATAAGTAAATACCAACATCCGCGACACGTTAGCTTAATTTGCCATATTAACATGACGAATTTACTCATATTGCGATGCACACCAAAATTACAATGTGAACCTACTCATAAGCTGCTTAATGACCGACGATTCAATTCTTGAATCTTGACAACTGTAGTAATAAAAAACCGCAGATAATGAACGTCATTATCTGCGGCTGTCTTTGAGTTTGTTATCGCTTGAAGGCTAGTCTTTTAGTAGCTCTGCAATTGTGAGTACACCATGAGTAGTTGCACCTGCAGCCCATAATGCTGAAGCAGAAGACTCAAATGCGCCAGCGAGGTCAACGTGTAACCAATTAGCTTGTGGTGACACAAAGCGCCATAAGAAACCAGCTGCATTAGATGCGCCACCCGCGCCGCCACCTTTAACAGGACGACTGTTTGCCGTGTCTGCATAAGCCGATGGACACATATCTTTGTGCCATGGATCTAATGGCAGTGGCCATACATTTTCAGATACTGCAGCTGCACGTTTTTGAGCAAGTTGTAGCGTGGCAGTTTGTGGCGAGAAAATCGCATTGTAATTTGAACCCACAGCCATAACTGCTGCACCGGTTAAGGTTGCTGCGTCAATAATCAATGGCGCGCCAGTGTCAGAAGCTGCTTGTAAACCATCGGCTAATACTAAACGACCTTCAGCATCGGTATTAACGATTTCAACTGTAGTGCCATTTTTATAAGTTAAAATATCACCTAATTTAAATGCACGGCCGCTTACCAGGTTTTCTGCGCAACATAAAAACAGTTTTACACGCTTATTTAAGCCCGCTTTCATCGCTAAGCCTAATGCCGCGGTAACTGTTGCCGCCCCGCCCATGTCGCATTTCATTGCCAGCATGCCTTCTGATGACTTAAGGCTATAGCCGCCTGAGTCAAAAGTAATCCCTTTGCCCACTAATGCAACCGATACCGGAGCATCTGCTGCAAGCGGATTAAAATCAAGCTCAAGCAATGCCGGTGGACGTTCACTGCCGCGACCTACCGCATGAATACCGACCCATTTCTTTTCTAATAACTCTTGGCCTTCAACAATAGTAAAGCTTACCTTGTCGCCACCGATGTTTTTTATCCAGGCTGCAGCTTGCGTCGCTAATCCCACTGGTGATAAATCTTCTGGGGTATCATTAATTAACTTACGCGCAAATTGAGCCGCTTCAGCGCGCTGAGTTAAGGTCGCTTGATCTGCATCACTGCCACACCAAAGCACTTGATAACCCGCTTTAGCAGTGGCAAAACCTTGCGCAAAAGCCCACTGAGAATGCAGATTCCATAAGTCGCCAGTAAGCTGTACAGCGTTAACGCCTTGGTTCCGTATTTTTCTCGCGGCCATTTGCACCTGACGCAGCTCATCGCAGCCAGATAAATGGATCAGTGTTTGCGCGCCTTGATAAGTCACATCTGCTTTGCCCCAATGCGCTGCTGGTGCGTCATTAGTAAGCGTTACCGTCATAATATCCATAGTCATTCCTTGTTGTGCGCCAGGCGGCGCAAATACCCTAGCCTAAACACGAGCTAATGGCAGTAGTGTAGACAAAACACAATCGATAAACCAAGCTAAAATTTGTTAACATTGTTGTAAATCAACCCAAGACATAGTTATACACATGCTATTTGAACCAAAATTAGAAACAGGTGTATTGTTAAAACGCTATAAACGCTTTTTGGCCGACGTTGCCCTACCCGACGGACAAGTCATCACTATTCATTGCCCTAACACAGGCTCAATGAAAAACTGTTTGTTTCCAGGAGAGCCTGTTTGGTTTTCAACCTCAGATAACCCTAAACGAAAATACCCCCATACTTGGGAGATAATGCAAACAGATCAACAACATTTTATTGGCATCAATACTGGCCGCGCCAATGCATTAGCTGAAGAAGCAATTAACCAACAGGTTATTACTGAGCTTCAAGGATATGACACCCTAAAGCGCGAAGTAAAATACGGTCATGAAAATAGCAGAATCGATATCTTGCTCACTAGCCAAAACCGCCCAGAGTGCTATATTGAAGTGAAAAGTTGTACCTTGCTAGAAGACCAAGTGGGCTACTTTCCAGATGCCGTCACAACGCGGGGACAAAAGCATCTACGCGAACTTATCCAAATGGTCACCATGGGCCACCGAGCGGTATTATTGTTTGTGGTGCAGCACAGTGGCATATCGACCGTAAAACCCGCGCGACATATCGACCCACAATACGCAGACTTACTTGAACAAGCCGTTGTTAAGGGTGTTGAAGTGTTAGCCTATAAAACAGCACTTACCCCACAGGGAAGCCAAATAGTCGAACCCTGTAAAGTAATGCTTTAGATAAAAAAACACTGAAATACTACGTAAAAAATTTGCCTAGCTATAGAGTTTCTGGTATAGATAGCGGCCGTAAAAATAAGACACAGCGGCCGTAAATTTAAGACGCCCTTAAAACGCAAGAGATTACAGGAGATGCGTTATGCCTGAAGGCACTAAAAAACTTGGCGTACTCGCTATTGCTGGTGTAGATCCTTACCAGGAGTCAGCTGGTGAAGAGTATATGAATAGCAAGCAACGAGGTCACTTTAAACGGATCCTCGAAGCATGGCGTAACCAATTGCGTGAAGAAGTCGACCGTACGTTAACTCACATGCAAGATGAAGCTGCTAACTTTCCTGATCCTGTAGACCGTGCAGCCCAAGAAGAAGAATTCAGCTTAGAATTACGTGCTCGTGATAGAGAACGTAAACTGATCAAGAAGATTGAAAAGACATTACAGAAAATTGAAGAAGATGATTTCGGTTTCTGTGATTCTTGTGGTGTCGAAATCGGCATCCGTCGTCTTGAAGCTCGTCCAACAGCCGATCAATGTATCGACTGTAAGACGCTAGCAGAGATTAAAGAAAAACAGATGGCGGGTTAACCCGTTATTCATAAGGGCGAGATTATCTCGCCTTTTTGTTTTCTAAAATCTAAAAATAAATAACATAGTCACGTGCCATGATAAGTTGGTGTCGTCTATGTAACTTAGCGACTAAAAAATTCACCGCTATGAGCACTACTCAATATATCGGCCGATTTGCGCCATCCCCTTCAGGACCTTTACACTTTGGTTCGCTTATTGCTGCCCTAGGCAGTTACCTTCGCGCCCACAGCCAGCAAGGCCAATGGCTCGTCCGCATTGAAGATATTGATCCCCCACGTGAAGTTGCCGGTGCCAGCGATGACATCCTGCGCACACTTGATGCCTATGGCTTACATTGGCATGGCCCAGCGTTATATCAACATCAACGTTATGACGCCTATCAACAACAAATTGATCAGTTAATTAGCCACGATAAAGCCTATTTTTGCCAATGCACTCGCAAAATTATTCAAGCCAGTGGTGGGCTATACGACGGCCGATGCGGAAAATGCCAACCAAGGTTATCTCAAGGTGCAATTCGGATCCGCAATCAGGCAAAAGTCGATAATTTTACCGACTTACTTCAAGGCAAGGTAAGCGTCGATAGCCACTTTGCTGCCGAAGACTTTATGATTAAACGCAGTGACGGTTTATATGCTTATCAACTTGCCGTAGTGTTAGATGACGCTTATCAAGGCATTACAGAGGTTGTTCGAGGCTGTGATTTACTCGAAGCGAGCTGCCGACAAATCAGTTTATTCTTGCAACTAGGCCTAAGCACACCTAACTGGCTGCATTTGCCATTAGCCTGTGCCGAAAAAGGCTTTAAGTTATCAAAGCAAAATCATGCTCCGGCGATTGACACTCAACGTCCTCAAGCCAGCATTAATGCTGCATTAGCATTTTTGGGTCAAGCGAGTGTCGATATCGATTCGGTCGAAGTGATGCTGCAACAGGCGGTGGCACAATTTTGCTTAGATCGGATCCCAAAACACAAAGAAATCGTATTAGCAGCAACAAACCTGGCAACATAGTCGATACAGAGTTCATAAATGCAGTCGTGGTTGTGGATTAAGGGCTTTTAGCTGCTTAGCACATATACTCATTTATCAACATTTAATGTATTATACCCGCCAGATTTTTAATCAATTTATTCAAGTATTACGAGGTGTATTATTTTTCGCCGTATTAGCCAATTCTGTAAACAGCTATTTGAAGACAACAAAGTAGCTCCAGTCCTTGAAGAGCCCATTCAAGAAGATGGCTTACGTCTGGATATCATCTCCAGAGATGGTCATTCAATCTCACGTCGCCAAATTAGTGAAAATGCACTAAAAGTGCTTTATCGTCTGAATAAGTCTGGCTACAAAGCTTATTTAGTAGGCGGCGGCGTTCGCGATATTTTACTTGGTTTACAACCCAAAGATTTTGACGTTGTCACCAATGCGACTCCAGAAGACATTAAGAAGTTATTTCGCAATTGTCGTTTAGTTGGCCGTCGTTTTAGACTGGCACATATTGTGTTTGGTCGTGACGTCATTGAAGTGGCAACATTTCGCGGTCACCACGGTGAAACCGACGATAAAATATCAAAATCAAATGCTGAAGGCCGTTTGTTACGTGACAACGTATATGGCGAGATTGACGAAGACGCTGAGCGCCGCGATTTCACCATCAATGCGCTTTATTATGATATCAGCGACTACTCTATTCGCAGCTATGGCGGCGGTATTAACGATCTTAATAACCGCACTATTAAGTTAATTGGCGATCCAGATACACGTTACCGTGAAGATCCTGTGCGTATGCTACGTGCCGTTCGTTTTGCCACTAAGTTAGACATGCAAATCGATGCCACTACAGCCGCGCCAATAAAAGCCTTAGCCCCTTTGTTAAGCGATATTCCAGCAGCCCGCATGTATGAAGAAGTGTTAAAGCTATTCTTTGCAGGCAAAGCTGAAGCCAATTATCACATGATGCAAAGTTTTGGTTTGTTTGCGCCGTTATTTCCGCAGGTGAGCGCATTAATTAGCGAATCGCCTAAAGGTCATGCCGCTAAAATGTTGCAAGCTGTGATGAACAGCACCGACTTACGCGTTAGCCAAGACAAGCCTGTTACCCCAGCATTTTTCTATGCGGCAATATTATGGTACCCGCTTAAACAGCGTGCCGATGATATCGCTATCGAAAGTGGGCTAACTCATTACGACGCTCACGTTGCTGCGATGGGCGATGTGATGGAACAACAATGTCGTACTATTAGTCTTCCACGTCGATTTAGCACCCCAGCCAAAGATATTTGGCAACTGCAGCTTCGTTTAGAGCGTAGCCAAGGGACTCGAGCATTTAAAATGTTAGAGAACCCTAAGTTTAGAGCCGGTTACGATTTATTGCTGCTTCGTGGTGAAGTTGAATCAGGTAATATTGCTAAAATTGCTGATTGGTGGAAAAGCTTTGTTGAAGCAGATGAAACTGAACGTAGCGAAATAGCCAAAAGTGGCAGTAAAAGTGGTAGCAGTCGTAACCGCAATGCGCCGCAGCGCAAGCGTCGCCGTAAACCTGCAGCGAAAGCTAACCCGACAGCTGAGTAATGACAGTGGCAATTCAAGTGTATGTGGCTCTGGGGGCAAACTTAGCTAATCCGACACTGCAACTCGACGATGCTGTTAGTGCACTAGGTGCACTAGCCACTGGCGATTCATTGCGTGTGTCTGGTTATTACGCCTCTAAACCTATGGGTGAAGTGTTACAGCCTGACTACGTTAACGCCGTAGCGGGCTTTGAAACGGCATTAACCCCCATTGAGTTACTTGATGCTTTGCAAGGCATTGAGCAACAGCAGGGCCGAGTAAGACTGCAGCATTGGGGGCCTCGTACCCTAGATTTAGACTTACTCCTTTACGGCCAACAGCAAATATCATTGCCACGACTTACTGTGCCACATTACGGCATGAAACAACGCAGCTTTGTGTTAATACCGTTAGCAGACATTGCGCCAACCCTCACACTGCCCTGTAATACCAGCCTTGAAAGCCTAATTAGTGTGACAATGCGCGATGAATTGCAAAAGCTTATCGAGTAAAGTTGATCTTAATCGGCAGCACATTAAGCTCAGCTTTTAGTATTTTAATTTTTTAAGAGTCTACTATGTCAAAAGTCACCAGTTCGACCCTAATCAAGTTCAAAAAAGAAGGCAAAAAATTCACTGCGCTTACCGCCTATGACGCCAGTTTTGCAGGTGCATTTGACAGCGAAGGTGTTGATGTATTGCTTGTTGGCGACTCTCTGGGCATGGTATTGCAAGGGCATGGCGACACTTTACCCGTGACAATTGCAGATATCGCTTATCACACTGCTTGTGTTAAACGCGGTATTGCTCGTGCGTTATTGATCGCCGATATGCCATTTATGAGCTACAGCACACCAGAACAAACAATGACAAACGCCGCAATACTCATGCAAGCGGGTGCCAGCATGGTTAAAGTAGAAGGTGGACATTGGTTACTTGAAAGCGTGAAAATGCTAACAGAACGTGGCATCCCAGTGTGTGCTCACTTAGGCTTAACACCGCAGTCAGTCAATGTATTTGGTGGTTTTAAAATCCAAGGTCGTGATGCTGAAAATGCCCAGCGAATTCTTGACGAAGCCAAAGCATTACAAGCCGCGGGAGCACAGTTGCTCGTGGTTGAATGCATTCCACCACAATTGGCTAAAGCTATTACTGAAGCACTTACCATTCCAGTTATTGGTATTGGCGCAGGCGCCGACACCGACGGGCAAATTTTGGTCATGCATGATGTATTAGGTATTTCGAGCGGTTATATTCCCCGTTTTTCTAAAAACTACCTCAAGCAAACAGGCGAAATTCGCTCAGCAATTAGAGCGTATATTGACGAAGTAGCTGACGGTACCTTCCCTGCAGAAGAACATACATTTAACTAACTGTTAGTGCTGCGATGTTATTTTACCAAGCAGCACTCATAAACCATTTTTGAGTAAGGTTCGACAATAACATGATAACCACCGCTGTCATTTCAACGATCCGTGAACAAGTAAAGACTTGGCGTGCAAAAGGCGAAACCGTTGCTTTTGTGCCTACCATGGGTAACTTACACCAAGGTCATATTACCTTAGTTAATGAAGCGAAAAGCCGTGCTGATCACGTGGTGGTGTCTATTTTTGTCAACCCAATGCAATTTGGTCCTAAAGAAGATCTAGACGGATATCCACGTACATTAGCTCAAGACAGCGAAAAGCTGGAAAGCGCTGGCGCGGAACTGCTCTTTACGCCAACACCTGAGATTATTTACCCTAAAGGTTTAGCCCAGCAAACCTTTATTGAAGTACCCCATATTGGTGATGAATTATGTGGCGCAAGTCGCCCTGGGCATTTTCGTGGTGTGGCCACTATTGTCGCTAAACTGTTTAATATTGTTCAGCCGGACATGGCATTATTTGGTCGTAAAGACTTTCAACAATTAATGATCATTAAAACCATGGTTGACGATTTATCAATGCCAATCGAGGTCATTGGTATTGAAACCATTCGCGAAGCATCAGGCTTGGCAATGAGTTCACGCAATGGCTATTTAACCGCAGATGAAAAACACAACGCAGCAGCATTAAAACGCGCAATAGACAGTGTTATTCATGCCGTTCAGCACAACAAATCCCCGCAACATGCTATTGAACAAGCTGTGAAACAATTAACAGCTGCAGGCTTTACGCCTGATTACTTTGAACTGAGAAATGCCGATACATTACGTCAAGCAACAGCTGACGATAACCAGCTTGTTGTTATTGCGGCGGCTTACTTAGGCAAAGCACGTTTGATTGATAACGCGTCATTTTCCCGTCACCCCGTATAACAATCATGGGAACAATCATTTAATTTTTTGCTAAGTTAATAAAATAAAAAACAAAGATTGTTCTTATCAGTAAAATTTGATTGTCAAAAAACTGGTTTTATCGATAAACTTGACCCATATTTAATCAGTGCTATGCCCCCATAAAAGGGCAAGCCTTGTACAATTGAGCAAATATGGTGCAACTATAGTGAATATCCGGTAGCGAGAATGGCGAATGTCTTACTTGAGTACGGTAAAACTATGATAATCTGCTCAATCAAATATATTGTTATCACAATCTTAACAATAGGTTGTTAACGTGTAGCTAAACGAGCCGTTATTACCACTTAACATGACGACTAGATAATGTGATGTACGACCAAGCACAGTGGTCAATTGCTTAACATCTGTAGTGTTAAATGAGTGAATTAAATCAAAATAGTATCGCAAAAGGACGTGTGGCCGCATGGCAAAAAGACTGTTATTCATGTTGTTTGCATTGAGCGCTTTTGGGGCTCAGGCTAATACTATTTACAAATGCATGAAAGACGAAAAAGTCGTGTTCAGCCAAACCGTTTGCCCGCAAGAATTTCGCCAACATAAAATTGAATATCAACTTGGTATTACTACCGAAGTCGACTCGGACAAGCGTGAGTTAAAAGAAGATCCGCTTAAAGCGTTATTAAACAAACAAACCATTTCCAAAGAAAAACTTTTACAGTTGTTAGACGGAGAAATCTATCGTCTTAAACAAGAAAACAGCTATTTTGAGATCCTTCGTGCCAGCGAAATTCAAAAGCTAGACCGTAAACGTTATTGGCAAACCAAGCCAAAAGACGACCCGAGCTATGGCTTAGAGTTACAAGAAATTACCGATCGTTTTAACGAGCTTACCAAAAATAACATTAATGTCATCAGGGTGTTGAATCAGCATAAAATGAAAATATCAGCTGAAACTCCCCCTGATGAATACATGAGCAATTAAGTTTAGAAGCTTAGCGCCCCATTAATCTGGCTTAAACACCCCAATCATACTGCCGCTGGCTTTTTTCGGCACTTCGATATCCGTTTGTAATGCACGGTAATCACAATCTGTGCATTCAACGGTTTCGATACCATTTTCTTTGAATAACAAAATGCTGTCTTTCGCACCACATTTAGGGCATTTAGCGCCAGCAACAAAGCGTTTTTTGATTTTAGTCATGATGTTCTCTTAATAAATACCTTTTAAATATATACGCCTATTTTGCCTTATTCACCCACTTGAGTCCCGTGATTGTGGGAAATAAATTGCAGATGCGATATCATCTACACCATTATTCTATTGTTAAGCAATCAAGTTGTAATTAATGATCAACATTAGCCAAGCTCAATTAGTTCGCGGCAGTAAAACCCTTCTCGATGAAACCTCACTCACTATCTACCCTGGCCATAAAGTCGGACTCGTAGGCGCTAACGGTACCGGTAAATCATCATTGCTTGCACTAATATTGGGCCACTTACATCTTGATAAAGGCGACTTTAGTTTGCCTGCCGGTTGGCAAATTGCCACCGTAGCCCAGGAAACGCCAGCGCTTGACGTATCGGCACTGGAATACGTGCTCGATGGCGATGTTGAATTTCGCCAACTCGAAAACCAACTAAACCAGGCTCAACATGACAATGACGGCAATGCCATTGCCCTTATCCACGGTAAAATTGATGCCATTGGTGGTTATGCTATTCGCGCTCGAGCAGGTTCACTGCTCGCTGGTTTAGGCTTTGGTGAAGCAGAACAAAGTAACCCCGTAAAAAGCTTCTCGGGTGGCTGGCGTATGCGCCTTAACTTAGCCCAGGCGCTATTATGCCGTTCCGATTTATTACTGCTCGATGAACCCACCAACCACTTAGATTTAGACACCATGTACTGGCTAGAAGGTTGGATAAAATCTTATCAAGGCACATTAATCCTTATCAGTCACGACCGCGACTTTATTGATGGCATTGTTGATGAGATTGTTCATGTCGAAAATCATAAATTAAATTTCTACAAAGGTAATTACAGTGCCTTTGAACGTGTTCGTGCAGAACGTATGGCGCAACAACAAGTTGCGTTTGAACGCCAACAAAAAGAACGGTCGCACATGCAATCATTTGTTGACAGGTTCCGTTACAAAGCCAGTAAAGCGAAACAGGCACAGAGCCGCTTAAAAGCACTTGAGCGTATGGCAGAGTTATTACCGTCACAAGTTGATAACCCATTTCAAATGGCGTTTAGAGAACCAGAAGCGTTACCTAACCCACTCGTGGCGATGGAAAATGTCTCGATTGGTTACGATGACAACACTATTTTAAAACAAGTGCAGCTCAACCTAGTCCCTGGCGCACGGATTGGATTATTAGGTCGTAATGGCGCGGGTAAATCGACTTTAATTAAGTTGTTATCTGGGCAGCTCCACGCTAAAACCGGTAAGTACGAGCCTAACCCCGGGCTTAATATTGGTTACTTTGCCCAGCACCAAATCGAGTTTTTAAGCCTAGACGACTCACCACTACAGCACTTAGTACGCTTAGCTCCGGCCAGTACCCGCGAGCAAGAATTGCGTAATTTTTTAGGGGGTTTTGGCTTTAATGGCGATATGGCTTTAGCACCAGTGAGACCCTTTTCTGGTGGCGAGAAAGCACGTTTAGTATTGGCATTATTGGTGTGGCAACGCCCTAACCTGCTGTTACTCGATGAGCCGACCAACCACTTAGACTTAGAAATGCGTCATGCGTTAACCATGGCATTACAAAGCTTTGAAGGGGCTATGGTTATTGTATCCCATGACCGTCATTTATTGCGTCTAAGCTGCAGTGACTACTACTTGGTTGATCAGGGCGTGGTGAAGCCTTTCGAAGGCGATTTAGACGATTATCATCAATGGTTACTCGATGCAGCAAAAGCCGCTCAAGCCAGCAATAAAAGTGAATCTCAAGCTGTTAATGGCGATCAAATCGATAAAAAACAGCAAAAGCGCATTGAAGCAGAACTAAGACAAAAAACCTCACCGCTTAAAAAACAGCAAGCTAAATTAGAAACACAGCAACAGAAGATATCACAACGATTGGCAGAGCTAGAAACCGAACTGGCCGATGGCAGCTTATACGAAGCTGAAAACAAAGCCAAAATGACTCAAGTGCTTAACGAGCGTACCAGCCTAACCCAGGAAATGGACGAAAGTGAAATGAACTGGTTAGAGCTGCAAGAACAAATTGAAGAGATTGAACAAGCGGTTCAACAATAACTTTTTATGCTGTGGCGTTTATCCATAAACGCCTTAGGACATCTCATGCAAGCTACACTCAAGCGCCCTGTATTTACCCATACATTGTGGCATCAATGCGAACTTGTTTACAGCCAAAACCCAAGCGCCTATCTCCAACTGCAAGATAGCTATCACGTTAATGTTAACATATTATTGTTAGCACAATATCTTGATCAGCAAGCCTTTTTACTGTCTGCCGAACAATGGCAAAGCATGTTGAGTGTTATTGAGAAATGGGAAGATTCGGTATTAGTGCCTTACCGTCAATTACGCCGAATTGCCAAAAGACATTTAACAGAAGATGAATACCAAAAAATGCTTGATGTTGAATTGATTATGGAGCGAAAGTCACAACAGTTTTTATTGCAGAAACTTCACTCAATAGATGGGCAATCGATGTCGAATAGCACTGACACTTGCAGCCCAAGTGTGAGCAGTAATGTCAATGCGTACTTAGGTATTTATGGATTAGACGACAGCGCCATCTAATCCATCAAATATGAGGTTATTTCGTTGTCAGCTTTTGCGCTAACGCTGTCGCATTACGGGCTACAATGCCATAGATAGTCAATTGTGGGTTAGCGCCTAGGCTGGTTGGAAATACAGAGCCATCCATTACTGATAAGTTTTCAAAATAGTGTGAATTACCATAACAGTCGACCATCGCCTGGGTTTTATCTTCGCCCATAGGGCAGCCGCCCATCACATGCGCTGAAGCCACAATCGTCTTAATTAAACCCAAATCTAATTGATTAATACTTTGTTTAGCATCATTCCAGGACTCAAAAAAACTTAGGCCATCGTGCATAGGCAATACCTTTTTAGCTCCTGCGGCAAACTGCAATTCCGCCATCGATAAAAATGCCCGACGCGCTGCACTCCAAAAACCATCAGTTAAGGGGTAATCAAGGGCAAAGCTATTATCGGTTAACCGCACTTGTCCGCCAGGGCTTTGTTCATTAAAACCGTCACGGATTAATGCTATGGTGACCTGCATTTGATTAAAATTAGCCATTAGCTGTGCGTGACTAACGCCATAACCTATGGTTTTAGAGGCAATAAGCACAGGATGCACAGGCGCGACTTCGAGCTTATAACCTAACTCGCCAGCGGCACCATCGCGCCAAACAAACTCATCAGAATATATCGATTGCGGCGCACCACTGTGACCATTAATTTGTTCGGCAAACATACCGCCAGATAGTAATGAAGGATGCAAAAAGGTTTTACCAAGTTGCTTGTGAGGATCGGGCGTATTAGAGCGTATTAAAATAGTGGGTGTATGAATAGCGCCTGCGCTTAAAATATAATGTTTGGCACTGAATGTAATTTTTAATGCTGTGGGTTTAAACCCTTCTGTCATGGCTTGTGCAGTAAGCCCAACAACCTTGTCGCCTTTATGTTCAAGCTTGACGACTTTTGCCCGTGAGATTAATGTCGCACCATGCTCAAGTGCGCTAGGGATAGTGGTTACCAGCATCGATTGTTTAGCATTAACTGGGCAACCCATTCCGCAATAACCGGTATTCCAACAGCCTTTAACATTACGTTTTATGACCGTGTATTCCCAACCCAATTTTTCACAGCCATCACGTAATGCGCCGTTGTTACGGTTTGCGTCGTATTGCCATTGCTCGATATTGAGTCGCTTCTCCATTTTTTCAAACCAAGGCTGTAATTCCGTCGCCGATAATCCTTTAACCGATTTAGCTTGCTGCCAAAAATCCAATGTCGGCTCAGGTGTGCGTATCGAGGTGGTCCAGTTAACCGTTGTTGAACCGCCAACCGTGCGACCTTGGAATATACCAACTCCTTTATCTGCGGTTTTCATTGCCGCCGCTTGTTGGTACAAATTTGGATAAGCGTGTCGCTCTTCCATATCAAAATGCGTTGACGACTTTAACGCGCCGCCTTCAATCATAATGACTTTAAGCCCAGCTTGAGACAATATTTCAGCCGCTGTTCCGCCACCAGCACCCGTGCCGACAATAACCACATCGGCTTCAAAATGACGATCTTTCTCTAATGTGCTGGCATCAATATGGTGCCAACCCGCATTCAGTCCTGTGATAATAGGATCAATAATAGCCACGAGAATACTCCTTTATACACAGGGTGATTAGTTTGAGTTGCTCACCAAGAAAGTGGGCTTGGCATAACGCAAGTTACCCCAATGTTCAGGGCAAGCATAATAACTGGCCATAATAAGCTCACGCAGCCCTGAATAGGCTGTTTTTAACATATCGAGAAAGTTGTAACGCCAAAATTCTAGCATATCGATCAATTGCTGCGGTTCACGCCCCAATAACGGCGTCATACTGCCACTGAGCAACAACAAACCAAAACGGCCTTCAAGTAAGTCTAATAGCTCCATCAACTCATCTTGCTGGGCTTGTGGTAAATGGGTAATCGACTGCGAAATAGCATCTAAGGTTCGATTGATCGCCATCTCCCTGTGATTAGCCACTTCAGGTAAGCTACCGTCGAGGAAAATAGGAATAAACACACTAAACAACACTCGATGATGGATATCATCTATTGCTGTTGAGGATGTTGGCACATACAGATTAACACCTAATGCCAGTGCAGCCGTTCCTGCAAAAGCACCGGTGAGAAAGGTACGACGCTTCATTTACTTCCCCTTTGAGTTATTGTTGTCGGTAATTTTTATATGCTAAAGTGGCATGGGTAACATTTAAACACACGTTTAAATATTCACAAACAATTGCAGAACGATTCCCTTTATGAAAAAGATGTTTTCTCCTCCCTGGTGGGCTGCTAGTCCGCACGTACAAACGATTCTACCTTTTATTTTTAAAGTGGCCAAACCAGCTACATTTAGGCAAAGACAAGAGCTGCCTGACGGTGATTTCATTGATTTAGACTGGTTAGGCCAAGCTCAAAATGGTGAACCCATTTTAGTGATTATTCACGGACTTGAAGGGAACACTGAATCACATTACGCACGCAGAATGTTACTAGAAGCTAAAAAGGCCAACATTGTTGCGGTAGTGCATCATCACAGAGGCTGTTCAGGCGAGCCTAATCGGTTAGCACGCAGTTATCATAGCGGTGATGTCAATGACTTAGCATATACCTTGTCACAGTTAAAACAATACTACCCTGAATCACGCCTCTACGCTGTCGGCTACAGTTTGGGCGGCAATGTGCTGGCAAAATACCAGGGAAGTGAGCAACAAGATAGCCTATTAGAAAGGGCTGTCGTGGTGTCGGCGCCATTAACATTAGCCGCGTGTGCAAAACGTTTAGAAAGTGGTTTTTCGACCGTGTATCAGCGCTTTTTAATTAAACGCTTGCAGCGTAAAATGCTCGATAAAATCAATACGGCCGATCTCACGGCGCAAATGCCCATCAATAAAAAACAACTTAAAATGCTCAACACATTTTATTTATTTGATGATCAAGTCACGGCACCTTTGCATGGTTTTACTGGGGTGAACGATTACTATCAAAAATCGAGTGGGATGAACTATTTAAAACACATTACTAAGCCAACGCTAGTGATCCATGCTCAAGACGACCCTTTTATGACTGACGATGTGATCCCAAGCAAAGATCAGTTATCGCCAATGGTAGAATATGAGCTACATCAATGTGGTGGCCATGTTGGCTTTGTGGATGGCGGGTGGCCGTGGAAACCCAAATTCTATTTAGAAGATCGGATCATTAACTTTTTACTCGCTGACGATAATAAAACATTAGCGCAAAATACTGTTGCTGCGACAGAAAAGGAATAACCATGCTTGTCCCGTATGAGGCATTATTGTCATTGCCCCAAGAAACACTTCAAGGAATGATTAAAGAGTATTTATTATCGCAACTTGAAGATGGCAGCTTTAGTGATGTTGACGAGCAGCAGCTGGCTTATGCTACGGAGCGTTGTAAACTCGCCCTTAAAAAAGGCGAACTGGTGGTTGAGTACAGTGAAGATGATGAATCTATCGCGATCCGTCAGCGCGAACATATTTCAGCAAGAGTTAATGATTAACCTGCATGCTTAAGCAATAATTCTATATAAATATTAACGTTATGACCTGTGATTAATTGACCCATAGGTGATGATTACCGTATAACTAGTGATTCGATTTTCTTTGGTGAATCACAAACGTAGGCGAATAACATGTCAGCAAAACATCCTATTATTGCTGTAACCGGTTCATCTGGTGCTGGCACTACCACCACGACAACCGCCTTTACTCATATATTCAGGCAACTTGGTGTTAATGCCGCATTTGTAGAAGGCGACAGTTTTCATCATTTCACTCGCGCAGAAATGGAAGTATTAATCCGTAAGTCGCAAGCTGAAAATCGTAATATTAGCTATTTCGGTCCTGAAGCCAACAACTTTAAAAAACTAGAAGAATGCTTCATTAGCTATGGCGATACCGGTAATGGCCAAACCCGCAGTTATTTACATACCTTTGATGAAGCGGTGCCTTTTAACCAAATGCCAGGTACTTTCACGCAATGGCGTGACTTGCCAGAAAACACCGACATGCTGTATTACGAAGGCTTACATGGTGGAGTGGTAACCGATGATGCTGACGTGGCAAAACACGTCGATTTACTGATTGGTATGGTGCCCATTGTTAACTTAGAGTGGATTCAAAAAATCATTAGGGACACCACTGAACGTGGTCACAGCCGTGAAAAAGTCATGGGCTCTATTGTGCGCAGTATGGACGATTATATTAATCACATGACACCGCAGTTCTCACGCACTCATATCAACTTTCAACGCGTGCCTACCGTTGACACATCTAACCCATTTAGCGCTAAAGATATTCCCAGTCTTGACGAAAGCTTTGTAGTGATCCGCTTTCGCGGCATTAATAACGTCGACTTCCCTTATTACCTGAACATGATCCAAGGATCGTTCATGTCACGGGTCAATACGCTTGTGGTGCCGGGAGGTAAAATGTCCTTAGCCATGGAGCTTATATTAACCCCACTGATTAAAGACTTAATCGACAAACGAATAGAGTTACAAAACATCAATGATATCAAGCCCGATTAAGCTTGATTTAAGTCAATAGCACTAAGATTGTTTTATCGTGATTTCAAGCGAAATAACGGCAGTTGATGTGCTTGGGGCGCTAATTCCCCCTTTTTTCTGTTAGCGTATTAAGCACATCAACGATTACCTAGCACTCGCGCTATTAATCATGTTCACCCAATCAGTTACTCGCAACTAAACTCTCGGAGCCACATTCTCGGAACATCATTCTCGACGCACCAAGAAGACTGACTTATAGCAGAACAATTACATTAACGGGATAATTTCACGGTATGCTTGGTTATTCTGGTATTGCTTTAAGCGCTGTATAAACTCATCACTGTGCGCAAGTGCAGGGTTTTGTTTTAAAGCCTCGATGGCTTTCTTTTGTGCATCAATTGCAGAAGTAAAATCACCAATCTCAGCATAACCAGCGGCTAAATTGTCTAGCACGGTTGGATCATTTTGATTTTGCGCTAACAGTTTAAGTGACATAGACACTGCACGTGAACCGTCACGATACTCAGCTTCTGGGCAAGTTGCTAAAATCCACGCTACATTCCCCATAGATACGGTATCACCAGCAGTATTAAACTGCACCATAGCCTTGCCACAGTTACGTACCACGCCATCGCCACCAGCAGAATAGATAAAGCCTAAACGAAAATTAGCCCACTTATCGCCTTGTTCGGCCATCACTAAATACCATTTCTCAGCTAAGGCTAAATCACGAGGAAATAATTTACCTTCAAAGGCCAAATCAGCAACGGTTTGCTGGGCTTTAATATGGTTTTGTGAAGCAGCTTGTGTCACCCAGGTTAATCCTGCATTGGTATCTTGGCTCACAAACCGACCCGATAAATACATCAAACCTAAAAGAAATTGTGCATCGGCATCGCCTTGTTTGGCTTTTATTTGTATATGCACCAGTTTACTGGCGGCTTGAGACTCAATGGTTGGCGGAACATAAAATGCTTGAGAGGGTAAACTTAATACGCTAAACGCCACTAAGCATGCAGCCGTTGCTATTTGACTCAATTTTTTCACGCACACCTCTACAACAATTTGTGGTATTAATAAATAACAGTAGCTAACTCGCCTAGCCAATTCAATAGACAGCCCGTGAAGCGAATAATTCAATAGACTTGACGGTTAAAACATTACGATAGAGTATGGCGTATAAAATAAAAAGCTGACGTTGATCACAAACAAAAGAAATTTAATCAACTATTTAACAAGTTAATATACACTACTGACACTTCTAAATACGATCTCTATCAAAGTTTTTACGATTGTAATAGCGTAGAATGCTTAATTAGACATTACTTACTTTCATTTTTAATCAATCGAGGAATATCGTATGGCTCTGATTGGTAAGCCAAAACCTGACCCAACATTAGAATGGTTTCTTTCACATTGTCACATTCATAAGTACCCAGCAAAGAGCACATTGATCCACGCGGGTGAAGATTCTGACACGTTATATTACATCGTAAAAGGTTCTGTTGCTGTATTGATCAAAGATGAAGAAGGTAAAGAAATGATCCTTTCTTATCTTAATCAAGGCGACTTCATCGGTGAACTTGGTTTATTTGAAGAACAAGCAGAACGTACTGCTTGGGTTCGCGCTAAACAAGCGTGTGAAATTGCCGAAATTTCGTATAAGAAATTTAAGCAATTGATTCAAGTTAACCCAGAAATCTTAATGAAGCTTTCTGCGCAAATGGCCTATCGCTTACAAAGCACAAGTCAAAAAGTCGGTGATTTAGCCTTCTTAGACGTTGCGGGACGCATTGCACAAACACTATTGCACCTAGCAAAACAACCCGATGCTATGACACATCCTGACGGAATGCAGATTAAAATAACCCGTCAAGAAATTGGTCAAATTGTAGGTTGTTCACGTGAAACTGTTGGCCGTATTTTGAAGATGCTTGAAGAGCAAAACTTAATCCAAGCACACGGTAAAACAATAGTGGTTTACGGTACACGCTAACCCTATAGGCGCGATTTAAGCGTCAATCATGCTCTACTTCAGCTTGATTTAAGCCTAGATTATTAAAGTGGTGTTCATACTCTGAACGCCACTTTTTTTATTTGGGAGCGAACATGAATAGCTTGTTCATCGCCACAATCAGCTTAATGGCCCTGTCCATTAATCAGCAAGATATTTCTGTTACCGAATTCCCGCTTGATCATGATAAAGTCCAAAAATTAGTGACTTCTGGTAATATACGTCCATTAGATGACTATTTAACTTGGGTGTCGCAATATTGTGATGGCCATTTGGTCGATGCTCAGCTTTACCAATATCAAGATAAGTGGCGTTATGATTTACAATTTAAACTCGCCCAAGGACATGTTATTAATCTGCAGTTAGATGCAGTTAATGGCATGCAAGACCCGTTGCCACAATTACCGAGCGAATGTACTAAACATGAAACTGTTACTCGTTGAAGATAACCCATTACTGGTCGCCGAGCTTGAAAAACAACTCAAGCAGGCAGGTTATATTACTGACGTTACCGATAAAGCGGTTGAAGCCGATTATCTAATGAAAGAAACGGAATACGATTGCGTTATTTTAGATATTGGCTTACCCGATGGTAATGGTTTATCGCTGGTAACCCAGTGGCGCGAACGTGGCGTAAGTACGCCAGTTATCATGCTCACGGCCCGCAGCCAGTGGCATGAGAAAGTAGAAGGGTTTAACGCTGGAGCTGATGATTACTTAGGCAAACCATTTCATGCACAAGAATTACTTGCCCGTATTCAGGCATTAATTCATCGAGCCCATGGTCGTGCAAACTCAGCCTCTAAACTGTTGTGCTATGGCGGTGTTAACTTAGATGAAAACGAACAGAAAGTGACCGTTGGTGAGCAAGAATATGAGCTAACATCGATGGAGTTTAGGCTATTAAAGATTTTTTTAATGTCGCCTAAAAAGCTACTGTCAAAGTCTCAACTTACCGATAAGCTGTATCAATTTGACGATGAGAAAGAAAGTAATGTAGTTGAAGTTTACGTTACCCATTTACGTAAAAAGCTGGGTAAAACCACCATTGAAACGCGTCGCGGACAAGGTTATATCTTTCACGGTTTAGTGGAATGATGTCGATTCGCTTTAAGCTCAGCCTGTGGCTGAGTGGCCTTATTATCATCGCAACCTTGATTGGTTTATTTCTGTTCGAATCAATGTTGCGTGATGCCTTTCATGACTCAATCATTAATCGTCTAGAAGAAGATTTAGAACACATCATTATTGCCACACGCTTAGAAGACGGCAAATTGGTGATAGACCAAAATCAATTATCCAGTTTTTATCGACCCGCTTACTCTGGTCGTTACTTCCAATTAAACCTGCCAAACCACACCATTCGCTCGCGATCCTTGTGGGATGCTGAGCTACACATTGTTAATTTAGAGGCTCAGCAAAAGCGCGTTTGGCAAGCCAAAGGCCCGAAAAACAATGATATGCAATTATTATCGATTGGCATCGGTGCGCCAGATAGTGATAACACAGCAACGCTTACTGTAGCGCAAGATCTCAGTATTGGACGTCGTGTATTTAGTGAAATTTTTGGCACCAAACTGGCCATTAATATTGGCATGTTACTGGCAATGATTGCAGGGATTTTCATTATTTTGCGCCAATCGTTTAAACCTGTAAATCAAATCCAAGGGGCCCTAGCCAAGCTTCGTGAAGGTGATATAGCCTCACTTGAAATAGCTCAAATTCCAGCGGAAATTCGCCCATTAGCTGAAACCTACAACCAATTATTAGATTACACAGCCAAGCAAATAGAGCGCAGTCGTAATAACTTAGGCAACTTAAGCCATGGCTTAAAAACACCTCTGGCGGTGATGCAGCAACAAGTCGAAGCCTTAGGGTTATCTCACCCAGAAGCGGCAATGGCTATGCAGCAGCAATTAGACTTAGTGCACAAAATGATTGAACGTAAGTTAGCAGCTGCGCGCATTACTGGCGATATGTTGCCTGCCGCGCAATTGGCCGTACCCAAAGATTTCGACAGTTTAATTAATACTCTCCATAAAGTGCATCGCCAGCGTGATATTCACTGTGTGGTCATTAATCCAGATAACATTAGCAGGCTCCCTATTCACCGTGAAGATGGAATGGAGCTATTTGGAAACTTGCTCGACAATGCCTTTAAATGGACTAATACCCAGGTTAATGTGCACATTAAGCAAATGCAAAATGGCGATATTTCGCTACAAATTGAAGACGACGGCAATGGCGTAGAACAAGATAAAATCGCATCGTTGACAGCCAGAGGCACCCGCTTAGATGAAGCGACAATGGGCCATGGCTTAGGGTTATCTATTGTTAAAGAGATTTGCGAACAATATGGTTTCAGTTTGCAATTTAACCGAAGTGAGACGCTAAACGGACTGGGTGTCACCATTGTCATGAGGCAATAGCCATGTGGCAATAGCCATCAACCCATCGTCATGAAGCAATCGTTATGACCTCATCGTTATGAATCCATAAAAAAAGACCTGCTTGATTGCTCAAGCAGGTCTTTTTTTGACGCTACTGACACTACATCATTGCGTTGGTACTTTCGAAAATTTTATCAGCAGATGCCGCAACGAAACCGGTATACAGCTTGCCGTTGTCCATTGGGTAACGACGAGCAAACTCGTAGAAACAACTTGGAATTTCAGCATCGCCATCTGTGAAGTTAACCACTACTTTATCGGCCATGGTAGATGACTGCTCTAACAACACCTCTGGTGTGCCTTTAATTTCGCCACCCGACCCATTAAGTACAAAACCTGCATCTTTAAGTGCCTGGTTAACATCTTCAATGCGTTCAAACTGCGGTAAATCGTTAATCGATACCGTAAAGTGATTAGCACGGTAACCTAAAGCGGCAACCCAAGCAGCATATTCACTCTCAGCCAACAACGCTTTGTAAGTTGATTTATCCAGGTTCCAGTGGCGACCAGAATAAATAAAGTTATCTGCGGTTGTGGCGGCAACATCAACTTGCTCAATTAAACCATGGATGGTTTTTTGCAGTTCGGGGCTAAACTCTTCTACCAGCAACTCAGAGATAAATACCTTAGGCTGAGTTGGGTCTGGGTGCTCAAAATGTTTAGCTACTAGCTTTTTTTGCTCAAACTTGTAATCGCCACAGTCAACATAACCCATTGAAGTAAAATGCTCAGCCAATACACTGAGATTAACTTTAGCGATATTGAACGTACGCAAGGCAATATGATCATTAATGATCGCTGCGCCGTGGCCAAGCAATTGATGAATTTTCGCCGCTGAAGGTGTCATCTTAATATAGTCTTGCCATAACTCGGCAAACAAAGCATTAACGTCAGTATGCATGGTTAAATCCTTATAATAAGGCTGGTGATATCATGTCAATATCACCAGCACCAATCATGCGATGGACTTATCAACTTAAATTGATAAACCAGGGCTTAAAGTGGCAGGTAGGCTGACAGAGTCAGCTTCCATTGAAGCAACAGGATAAGCACAGTAGTCAGCAGCATAAAATGCACTGGCACGGTGGTTACCCGATGCCCCAACACCACCAAACGGTGCAGCGCCTGAAGCGCCAGTGATTTGCTTATTCCAGTTAACAATACCAGCACGAATGCGGGCTAAGAAATAATCATAATCTTCACGGCTGTCAGCTAATAAACCAGCAGATAAACCATAACGCGTTGCATTGGCTAAATGGATTGCTTGGTCAAAGTCGCGATAACGAACAAGTTGCAATAACGGACCAAAGTATTCTTCATCTGGTAAGTCGGCAATTGGCGTTACGTCAATCAAACCAGGTGTCACAATCCCTTTACCGGCTTCAACTTGTGTCAATTCAATTAACGATACACCGCCAAGCGATTGCAATGTGGCTTGCGCAGCAACCATGCCACGAGCGGCCGTTTCAGAGATCATCGATCCCATAAATGGTTGCGGCTGTGCATTCCAAGCGCCCACTTTGATTTGCTTAATCGCAGTGACAAGTTCAGCAATTAGCGCATCACCCTGTGCACCTTCTTCTATGTATAAACGACGGGCACAGGTACAACGCTGGCCAGACGAAATATAAGCAGATTGAATGATGTCATGTACTGCAGCCTTGGTGTCGGTAACGCCTTTAACAATAAGCGGGTTATTGCCGCCCATTTCTAAGGCTAAAATCTTACCAGGATGACCAGCATATTGTTGATGTAAAATGTGTCCAGTGCGCGAGCTACCAGTAAAGAATAAGCCATCAATTTGCGGGTGCGAAGCCAGTGCTTTACCGGTTTCGACTTCACCTTGAACAAGGTTAACAACACCTTGAGGCAAGCCTGCTTTATCCCAGCATTTCAGCATTAACTCAGCGACTTTGGGTGTTAGCTCAGACGGCTTAAACACCACGGTGTTACCGGCAAGCAATGCTGGCACAATGTGGCCATTAGGCAAATGCCCTGGGAAGTTATAAGGGCCAAATACTGCCACGACACCATGCGGTTTATGGCGTAATACAGCACGCCCTGCGGGTAAGTCGTTTGTTTCTGTTCCTGTACGTTTGTCATGCGCTTTAGCAGACAAACCAATTTTACCAATCATCGCGCCCACTTCTGTGGCCGTTTCCCATTGAGGCTTACCGGTTTCTTGGGCGATTGTTTCGGCGATTTCGTCTTTATTTGCTTCTAGTTGTGCACGATACGCTTCGACAATGGCCAAGCGAGCTTCATAGCCCAACATAAACCAATCAAACTGGGCTGCACGGGCAGCATCAACCGCAGCATTAACCTGGCTTGGTGTGGCGGTTTTACCTTGCCAAATCACTTCACCGTTTGCTGGATTGCTTGAGTTAACATCATGACCTTCGCCAGCTAACCACTGACCTTGAATATATTGTGTCATTTCTTACTCCTACATTGCTAAAACACGAATTTGCTCGCCATCGCTAACCAGTAAACCGGCTGCAATTTCTGGGCTAAGAACAACATCGTCGTGTTCATCAGAGACCAACAGTTTGGCCGCTGATGCACGATAATCAGCCAGCGACGTGTTGGAAATAATAAAATGATGATCTGCGTGTGGCATTTTGCCAATCGACACCGTGAGTAAGCGGCTTTTTTTAACCGAGCGAATTTCGCTCAGAGCGCACTCAACCGTTGGACCACCATCAAAAATATCGACGTAATTACGGAATTTAAAGCCTTCGGCTTGTAATAATCGCAGTGCTGGCTTGGTATTTTTATGGACTTCGCCAATCACTTTTTGTGCCTTTTTAGGCAACATGCAAACATACACAGGATTACGTGGCATCATTTCGGCCATAAACGCTTTTTTGCCTAAACCAGACAAATAGTCTGCTTCAACAAAATCGATGCCTAAAAAATGATGCTGTAGCCATTCGTAAAACGGTGACTCACCATGGTCATCACTTACGCCGCGCATTTCAGCAATGACAGTTTCGCCAAAACGCTGTGGATGCTGAGCTAATAATAGAAAACGCGAACGCGACAGCATGCGGCCATTATTGCCTTTTCGATATGCGTCTTTTAAAAACAGAGTGCACACTTCTGCAGCGCCAGTATAGTCATGGCATAACGTGAGGGTTTCAACTTCATTGCGCACAGAAATTTGCTGAGAGTGATAAACCTCAGTGCCTAAACGGTAATGATAGAAAGCATCTTGCATGCCGACGGCAGCTTCAACACCACAAGTACCAACAACTTCATTGGTTTTGGTGTCTTCAAGCACCATTAAGTAGCCTTCGTCAAAAGGCTTATCAATTTGCTTAGTAAAAGATGCTTCTGCCCTAGCGATCTTTGAACGCAGTAACTCTTCGTTTACTGGTAAAGATGTGAAACCGTGGCCTGACTCAACTGCGATACTATAAAGTGCATCGTAATCACTAGCACGGATAGGACGTATGATTAACATCTTAATCTCCTCATTGCACCACTAGCTTGCAGCGCTGATAGTTTACCCACCAACGCAACAAACGATTATGGCGAACCCAAACAACAAGAGTGCAAGCCACGCTTGCACTCAGTTGTTCATTAACCTGCTACTACTTTTGCAACAGCACGTTCAAAACGCGCTAAGCCTTCAGCAATATCAGCTTCTGGGATCACCAATGATGGAGCAAAACGCACCACGTTTGCGCCAGCAATTAAGCTCATTAATCCTTCGGCAACTGATGCAACTAAAAATTCGCGGCTACGGCCTTCGTATTTTTCGTTTAATACCGCACCAAGCAACAAACCTTTACCACGCACTTCACTAAATACGTTGTATTTAGCATTGATGGCCGCTAAACCATCACGGAATAACTGTTCACGATGCTTAACGCCATCAAGCACTTCTTTGGTGTTTACTACGTTCATTACGGCGTTACCCACGGCACACGCCAATGGATTACCACCATAAGTAGAACCATGCGTGCCAACCTTTAAGTGAGCAGCAATTTTAGCCGTTGTTAGCATGGCTGCGATTGGAAAACCGCCACCTAATGCTTTAGCACTGGTTAAAATATCAGGCACGATGTCGGTACCCATGTAAGCAAATAGCTCACCAGTACGGCCCACACCGGTTTGTACTTCATCAAAAATAACCAAAGCATCATGCTTATCCGCTAAACGGCGCACAGCTTTTAAGAACTCAGGGTCACCATTGATAATTCCGCCTTCGCCTTGTAATGGCTCGAGCATAATGGCGCAAGTTTTGTCTGAAATTACCGCTTCTAGTGCAGCAATATCATTAAATGGTACGTGAGTAATACTTTGTGGCTTAGGGCCGAAACCGTCTGAATAAGCAGCTTGTCCGCCAACGGTTACAGTAAAGAATGTACGGCCGTGGAATGCTTTGTCGAAAGCAATAATTTGGTCTTTGTCAGCACTATGGTTATCTAATGCATAACGACGGGCTAATTTAAGCGCGGCTTCGTTTGCTTCTGCGCCAGAGTTGGCAAAATAAACTCGTTCAGCAAAGGTTGAGTTAACCAATTTAGTGGCTAATTCAAGCGCTGGCTCGTTGGTCATTACATTTGATAAGTGCCACAGCTTTTCGCCCTGCTCTTTTAATGCAGACACTAAAGCAGGGTGGCAATGACCTAAACAATTAACTGCAATACCACCAGCGAAATCGATGAATTCATTGCCTTCTTGATCCCATACACGGCTACCTGCTCCGCGAACAGGAATAACGGCTGCAGGCGCATAATTAGGCACCATGACTTCATCGAATTGGGCACGGGTTAGATTCATTTCTAGACTCATTGCATTTCATCCTTCAGGTTATAAGCAGCTTGAAAGCCGCTGTTTCCGCTGTTTGCTTTATATTCTGTAAGTGCATTGGCGGAAGCTTGTGTTATTTATGGGACATTATTAGCGAAAATGTGATCAAAATACCAGTTCTGTACAATTAACTTCTGCAGGCGACAGGTCTATTCTGCATAAAGATTGAAAAATATGACTAAATAAAGCGTTTATTGGGGGGCTAACAAGCATAAATAGTCATAAAAAAAGTTATTTCAACGTATTTTGTGTACCTATTCACCAAAAGTGAATAACTACACAAATTTAACATTTAGCAATATTGGATATTTGGTTCGCTTAAAGTAAATCAAGCTTACGAAAGTTTTGCGCTTTCAGTCGCAGCAGTTCTTGGGGAGAAAACTCGTAATAATCAAACATGATGCGTCTCTCTTGCGGGTCGATTAGCTGCTGCTCTTCTAATAATAGCACTTTGGCATAACAACTTGCTTTGGCCACAATGGCTGCATCGGCTGATAACTCAGAAAAATGATAATCATGATCAAGTTCTTTCAACACACTGGTCATTTTCGAATCTTCAAACTTCAATAAATTGAGCAACTGCCAATTTAACGTATGGCCATGTTGCATCACCTGTTCAAATACAGATTCTGCCGGAAAGTCGGTGGCCATAATCGCGTCATACACTTGTTTATCTCGACTTTGACTTGCCTCTCTTAGCCAAGTACCCCATGTTTTATCGAAAATTTGGCCACTTTGGCTCAAAATAATTGAGGTGGCAAATTGGTACATTAGCGCGCAAGTATATGTCAGACTTGGCTCTTTATTATGTAGCTCAGCTAAGGCTTGTGCCGCGATTGCGCTCATGATGCTGTAGCGCCATAACTTGCGGGTTATCCATAATAAGTTGGCATTCCCTGACGGTAACCAGTTACGTAAACAAAAATACGGGATCAATAAGCGAAGGTTTTCTAAACCAATGTAATTTATCACCAATTTGATATCGGTAACTTGTACATCTGAGTTTTTCGGGCGCCTGTGTCGTGAGGTTGGACTGTTGATCAAATTAATTAAATCGCGGCATAACCAGCTATTATCTTCAATAATCGGTCGCAAACGGTTTAAGTTTAGATCCGGGCTTAACAGTAAATCTAATAACAACACTTGGCTTTCGGTAATGCCCGCTGACTCAATAATAGACAGAGGGTTTATCATTTGATGTTCAACAGCATTATTGACGGTATGCGTTAAGTGACTAGAAACTTCGAGGTATATATGGCGCTCTTGCACTTGTTTTTCTATGCGCAGTTTTAACGCTTTACGTTCTATATCAAGTTTATTGGCACTTTCTTCTATTTCGGTATTCAGTTCATCTAACATTGAACCCACAACGTGTTTACCCACAATAAGCTGATTGTAGAGTCGACGTTCTATTTCGATGACTTTTCCGGGTCTTACGCCACCCGCGACTGATATTGCCACTCAACACTACCCTTGAATATGATGTTAGGAGTAATCATAAAAATTAAGGCTCTCCAAAGAAAGCCTTAATACGATTTTATTTACTAATTTGGAACTCAGTAGCTATTTTAGCTCTTGCTCAAATAATTTATAAATACGACGGTATTCATCTAACCAGCTAGACGGTTGCACAAACCCGTGCGGTTCAACCGGATAAATAGCGGTTTCAAACATCGGTTTTTCAAGTTCAATTAACCGTTGTACCATGCGCACGCTGTCTTGGAAAAACACGTTGTCATCTAATACGCCACTCATAATTAACAATGGTTTTTGTAATCCGTGAGCATGCTCTATTGGTGAGCTACGCTCATAAGCAATAGGATCAACGTCAGGCGTATTTAAAATGTTAGCCGTATAAGGCGCATTATAATGAGCCCAATCGCTTACAGGGCGTAATGCGGCGCCTGCTTGGAATAGCTCAGGTTCATTAAATAAAGCCATAAAGGTTAAGAAACCACCGTAAGAACCGCCGTAAGTGCCCACACGTTTTGCATCCACATTGGCGTTACTCGCCAACCAAGCAACACCATCTTTTAAATCTTCAACTTCAGGATGGCCCATGTTGCGATAAACCGCAGTGCGCCAATCACGTCCATAACCTTTTGAACCGCGGTAATCCATGTCCATGACAACATAACCTTGTTGGGTTAATAAGTTATGGAACATAAACTCACGAAAATACCCAGAAAATCCATAATGCGCATTTTGTAAATAACCCGCGCCATGGCTAAACACTACCGCGGGATATTTATCGGCTTGCTTAGCATCATAACCTTGCGGCAAATACACTCGGGCGTAAACTTGCCCTGCTCCGTGGCTTGATGGTACGGCAACAACCTGTGGCGCTTGCCAAGGGTATTGTTTAAATGTGTCGCTGGTATAGTGAGTCAGCGGTTTAATTTCCCCCCCAATCGGTTGAATAAATAACTCATCGGGGCTTGTTGTCGCTGAGGCCGTTAACAATAATGCGCTACCGTCTGGGCTTAAGCTGTAATCTAATGTGCCAAACCATTGGGTTAATTGCTCACTTTTACCCGTAGCGACCGCTACTCGATAAACATTGTAGCTCCCTGGATGATCTTTGTTGGCACGATAATAAATGTGTTTACCATCAGGAGATAAGGTCACATTATCAACCACATATTTACCGCTTGTTAGCGCAGTAATCTTACCTGAGGCCGATTTAGTATATAAATGAGAAAAACCTGACTCCTCAGACAAATAGTAAACAGAGTCTGTCCCGGTTATCCAACCAAATTGATTATAGTTATAGTTAACCCACGCATCGTCGTGTAAACGATGTTCGGTAATAAGTTTGCCCTTTTGCAGGTCTACACGCGCAATCCAGCGATCTTTGTTATCAACAGCTTCAACCATCACCATCAACTGGTTATCGGTTTCACGCCACTGCATCGCGCTTTGGCTCCACTCCCAATCTTGCATCAGTTGGATTAAACGTGGGGCTTTGACACTTTTATAGTTTTTGCCTTGGGCTTTAGCATTTTCAGCTTTAACACTGGCTAATACATCTTCATCAAACCCTGTTAAGCCTTCGATAGTGATGTCTTTTTTAGTGTGTTCAATAAGATCAAGTAACACTAAACGTTGGCCAGGAAAGGCATCTTCAGCGACACGCGCTCGTGCAGGAACGGCATCAACATAACCGTCTTTACCTAAATAATTAGGCATAATGTCGTGCTCTGCTCGCCTGGTATAATTTTTGTCGGTGAGTGCCAACATCACATAACGACCATCGGGCGATAGACTCATTTCTGAAATAGTTTCAGAGTCGCCTAAGTACCATGGCTGAGCTGAAAATGTGGGATCTGCTTTAGCCAATGATTCACGATAATCTTCACGAGCCTTGTCATTGTTATGTTGCAGCGCCACATAACCCATTAAACGATGTTGTTGCTTGGCAATATAAGTACTAGGCTCTTCTGTGCCTGTCGGCTCATTAGCCATTTGAATCGCTGCAATTTGCTCAACCATGCCAGTGGTTTGATGCAGGCGGAAAATATTGTTGCCTTGCCAGTAAGCAAGATCGCCATTATTCAAAAAACGCACGCCACTTATCGCATCATTTTGACGAGTAATTTGACTAATATCACCACTTTGAAGGTTTTTAACAAACACATTGCCTTGGTAAATATACGCCTTTTGAGATTTGGCTTGGTTAATCACACCATTACGTTGGTCAGCTAAATGCAGCTGAGAAAGTTCAAGCTGGTTGGCCGTTGTTGCTGTAATACTTTGCTGATAATAATCACGAACAGGTGACTGATGAGCTTGGCGACTAAAATACACTGACTGACTGTCGTCACTCCAATAAGCACCCTGGGCTAAAATGCCCATCCAATCTGGATTAGCCATTATTTGCTTGAGTGTTAGCGCTTCTTCAGCTTGAACAGGTGTAGCTAGTGCTACGGTAATTTGTGTAGGTATCGCAGTGGTTGTCACCACTGTTGAGTCGACTGTGGCTGCACAGCCACCCATCATGGCCAATGAAACTGCACTAATGGCAAAGTGTCGCAAAAAGCTGTTCATGTTCATCCCTTTTATTATTTTAAGCGCTATTTATAGCATATTATACGTAAGATTGACCGGGGGTGAATATCTGAAGTTGTAACATAAAATACGTTCAAGATATCAACAGCTTGAAGTGTATGCTTATTGATATAACGATAGATTACGCACGTAAAAAGTTAGCCAGTAACTCATGGCCTTGCTGGGTTAAAATAGATTCTGGATGAAACTGTACGCTGTATATACCTAACGCCTGATTACTCATGGCCATAATTTCACGACCGTGGATCGGATCATCATACCAAGCATCGAGTTCAAATCCCCTGGGAATACTGTCAATGAGCAGTGAATGGTAACGGGTAACTTGTAAAGGCAGTGCTAGCTCAGAAAATAAGCCTTGTTGATTATGTTGTATTAAACTGGTTTTACCATGCATCACACGCTTAGCACGGATCACATTAGCACCAAAGACTTGCGCTATCGCTTGATGACCTAAACACACCCCTAAAATTGGAATTTTCCCGGCAAAATGGGCGATTGCAGCAAGTGATATACCCGCTTCGTTTGGGGTGCAAGGGCCGGGTGAAATCACTAAATGGCTAGGCGCTAATGCTTCAATTTGTTCAAGAGTAATGTCGTCATTGCGTTTAACGATGATCGCTTGCTCCAGTGTTTGAAAATACTGAACCAGGTTAAACGTAAATGAATCATAATTATCAATCATCAATAACATTATCGATACTCGTCACTTTTTTTAGCTTAAAAAAAACCAGCCTTGCGACTGGTTTTATGTCCTAACATGGATAATTACTTAACCACGGTTAGGTGACTTCTGCGTTTCGCTTTATCGTCTGAACTGCTCGGCTTAGTTGTTTTAGGCGCAGTTGTAGGCTCTTCAACAGACTTAATCGAAGATGGCACTGATAAAAGCTCATCATGCTCATCTTCAATCATGTAAGCATCTTCCATATCAAACACCGTACCGGCACCGTTTTCACGTGCATAAATGGCTACGATAGAGGCCATAGGTAAAAACACATTTTGTGGTACACCACCAAAACGTGCATTAAACTCTACGGCATCATTAGTCATATGAAGATTTGCCACAGCTCCAGTTGCAATGTTTAATACGATTTGACCGTCTTTAACAAATTGCTGCGGAACTTGAGTACCTTTAACAAAAGCGTCCACGACTACATGCGGTGTTAAATGGTTATCCATCAACCATTCATAATAAGCGCGCAATAAATACGGACGATTAGGTGTTATTGGTTTCATTACATTCCCATGCGCATTTCGCGCTCAGGCTCAGTTAATGACGCTTTAAACGATTCGCGCTCAAAAATACGAGTCATATAAGCATTGATTTCTTTTGCTGTACGAGGGTCTAAGTTAATCCCTAATACTGGTAAGCGCCATAATAATGGGCCTAAGTAGCAATCAGACAAACCAAATTCTTCGCTCATGAAATATGGCATTTCTGCAAATACCGGCGCTAAAGCAACTAAGCTTTCAGTTAACTCTTTACGCGCTGCATCAGCTTTTTCACCTTTACGGATACGCTCAACAAGCGCATACCAGTCGGTGTCGATTCTGTGCATCATCAAACGGCTTTGACCACGAGATACCGGGTAAACAGGCATTAATGGAGGATGCGGAAAACGCTCATCCAAGTATTCCATAATAATACGAGATTCATACAATACTAATTCGCGATCAACTAAGGTCGGTACTGAGTTGTATGGATTAACTTCAAGTAAATCTTCAGGCATTTCACTTGGGTCTACCTGCAAAACATCAACGGTAACCCCTTTTTCAGCCAATACGATACGTACTTGGTGACTATATAAATCATCGGCACCAGAAAAAAGTGTCATGATAGAGCGCTTGTTGGCAGCAACAGCCATTGATACTCTCCAGAATCTAAAAAAAACAAAACAAACGAGGGGCTAAGCCCCCCGTTTACAATATGCGGATAATGTATAATAACCGTTATTGATAGCTAGTGTACATCTTTCCAGTACTCTTTCTTCAACAAATACGCAATGATGAAGAAAATAAACAAGAATCCAAGTACCCACATACCAAGAGCTTTACGCTCTAACTGTACAGGTTCAGCTGAGTAAACTAAGAAACCCGTGATATCACGAACCGCTTGGTCATACTCTTCTGCCGTCATTTTGCCACCAGTGGTAACAAAAGTGCCGTCTTCTTGTTTTACTGCAAGACCTTGTAAGTCTTGTAATACATGAGGCATACCCACTAATGGGAACACTGTGTTATTTACACCAAATGGACGAGTCTCATCAGCATAAAAACCTTTAAGGTATGAATATACCCAGTCTTCACCACGTACACGAGCAACCAATGTTAAATCTGGAGGCGCAGCACCAAACCATTTAGCAGCATCGGCAGTAGGAATTGCGTTTTCCATTAAATCGCCAATTTTTGCATTGTTAAGAATATACTTACTACGCATATCATCGGTAGAAATACCGAGATCTGTAGCAACACGTTCGTAACGCTGGTATTGAGTGCTATGACAACCAGAGCAGTAGTGTTGAAATAAATCAACACCACGCACTAGCGACTCTTTATCATGCAAGTCAACGTTAGCACTTTCTAAGTGAACATTGTGTCCACTCGCTGCCATCGCCAAAGATGGCAACAATGTAACTAATGCAATTAATAACTTTTTCATTAGTGTGTCACCCTCGTTGGGACTTCTTTTGTTTTCTCATTTTTACTGTAAACCCATAAGGCTACGAAGAAAGCAAAGTAAGTGAAAGTGAAAATACGTGCCGCAATAGTTAACTCAGGCGTTGCAGGAACCACACCTAAATAACCAAGAATAATGAACGACACAGTAAACTGAGCAATGTTGATCTTGTGGATCGTACTGCGATAGCGAATAGACTTCACTTTACAACGGTCAAGCCAAGGCAGAATAAATAACACTGCAATTGACAGACCCATACCAATAACACCCACTAACTTATCAGGGATAGCACGTAAAATGGCATAGAAAGGTGTGAAGTACCAAACTGGCGCAATGTGTTCTGGAGTCTTCATTGGGTTAGCCGCTTCAAAGTTTGGCTTTTCAAGGAAGTATCCACCGCCTTCAGGCATGAAGAACAACACATAACAGAACACAATTAAGAAGCCCGCGACACCCATAA
The DNA here is from genome assembly GCF_059758055.1 of Shewanella sp. MF05956. Lineage (NCBI taxonomy): Bacteria > Pseudomonadati > Pseudomonadota > Gammaproteobacteria > Alteromonadales > Shewanellaceae > Shewanella > Shewanella sp. MF05956. The sequence goes on from NZ_JCAYNV010000003.1 coordinate 173,513, forward strand.
TATCTTTTACGGTGTAATAAGGGTGGAATGGAATAGCATCAACAGGCCAACCGTTCTCATCTTTGTTCTTTTTAATCTCAACACCATCAGGGTTATTTGAGCCCACTTCATGCAGTGCAATTAAGTGTAAGAACACTAATACAACTAACACAAGTGGCAGCGCAATAACGTGTAATGCAAAGAAACGGTTTAGCGTTGCACCCGAAATAACGTAGTCACCACGGATCCACAATGTTAGGTCATCACCAATGATAGGGATAGCGCCAAACAAAGAGATAATTACCTGTGCGCCCCAGTAAGACATTTGTCCCCAAGGTAGCAAGTAACCCATGAATGCTTCAGCCATTAGCACAAGGAAAATCAACATACCAAACAGCCATAACAGCTCTCTTGGTTTTTGATAGGAACCGTAGATTAATCCGCGGAACATGTGCATATAGATAACAAAGAAAAACGCCGATGCACCCGTTGAGTGCATATAACGTAATAACCAACCGTACTCAACATCACGCATGATGTACTCAACAGAAGCAAATGCGCCTTCTGCTGTTGGTACGTAATTCATGGTTAACCAAATACCCGTAAGTAACTGGTTAACTAAAACTAATAGCGCTAATGAACCAAAGAAATACCAAAAGTTGAAATTCTTTGGTGTCGCATATTGGCCCACGTGACGGTTATAAGTTGCCGTCATTGGGATGCGCGCATCAATCCAATCAATAATATTCTTAACCATTACGCCGCTCCTGTGTCTTCACCGATAATCACGGTAGCGTCATCGACATATTTGTGTGGCGGGATAACGAGGTTCAATGGTGCTGGAACACCCTGGAACACACGACCGGCCATGTCGAATTTAGAACCGTGACAAGGACAGAAGAAACCAGATGGTACACCTTCAACCTGCTCACCGAATGAATCGGGCAAATAAGTTGGCGAACAACCTAAGTGAGTACAGATACCGACTGCAATGAAGAATTCAGGCTTAATAGAACGTGCAGGGTTAGTTGCATATTCTGGTTGCTGCATTTCTTCAGAAGCAGGATCGCGTAATTGACCGTCTAAAGATTTAAGATTCTCTAATACAGCTTCTGTACGACGAACGACCCAAACCGGTTTTCCGCGCCATTCGACACGAATTAACTGACCTGGTTCTACTTTACTAATATTTACTTCGACCGGCGCACCTGCAGCTTTCGCCTTGGCGCTCGGATTCCATGACTTGATGAAAGGAACCGCTACAGCGACGGCACCAGCACCACCTACTACGGCGGTTGCGGCTGTCAGGAATCTGCGACGTCCGGTATCGACTGGCGCATTGCTCATCCACTTATCTCCCAGAGGGTGTTGGAATTTTTATATTTCAATACTTTAGCGACCATAATGGTAAAACGCTAAAATCATAGTTTGAGGCGGTGCTCATTATAGCGAAAAATTAGAACTAGATCATAGTGAAAACACGCATCTAAGTTGAGGATATTAACATTTTTTTCAAAATAGCATATAAATCAGCATCTTTTTAACAATCTTATCGATATTAACTTATAAAATAGGATGATTTATTCCTATACCTAATCAACTGCTTATATACGTTTTAATCTAAAAACAGTAAAACGTAGTCATCTGATACTAAAGAAAGGGATTTTTCGAAAAACTGAATTTGAATTGCAGATACAAAAAAGCTCAGTATTAACTGAGCTTTTTGTCGTTTTTGCACTAAAGCTAATTAACGATTATTTACCGCTAGACGATTTCATGTACTTAAAGAAATCACCTTCTGGCTCTAACACCATCACGTCGTTTTTACCTGCAAAACTTTCTTTATAGGCTTCTAAACTGCGTAAAAAGTTATAAAACTCAGCATCTTTGCTGTAAGTATCAGCGTAAATCTTGGCAGCGAGTGCATCACCTTCACCACGTACGGTAAGGGCTTTACGTTCAGCTTCAGCAATCTTCACTGTTACGTTAGCATCAATCGTTGCGCGAATAATTTCAGCTTGTTCTTTACCTTGTGCACGATGCTCTTTCGCCACAGCTTGACGTTCAGCACGCATACGTTGATAAATACTGTTACTCACATTAGCAGGTAAGTTAATTTGCTTAACTCGTACGTCAACAACTTCAATCCCTAAGTTTTCAGCGCTTTCAGATGCATTTTGTAGTGCATCGGTTTGCAACTCGTCACGCTTACCCGATACGATTTCTTTAATCGTACGGCGACCAAACTCAGTACGTAAATCGTTATTGATTTTGGCTTGTAATAAGCTTTCTGCATTGGCTTTAATACCGCCGTTGGTAGAAAGATAATACTTTTCAAAATCATGAATACGCCACTTAACGTACGAATCAACCATTAAGTCTTTCTTTTCAGAAGTCACAAAACGATCGGCTGCGCCGTCTAATGTTTGAATACGCGCATCTAGGTATCGCACTTTATCAACAACGGGTAACTTAAAGTGTAAACCTGGAGCAAACACTTTAGTCACGTCATCGTCTTTAAGGACTTTACCAAAGCGAGCAACGATTGCACGCTCGCCTTCGTTAACCACCATTAAAGATGAAAAACCAACGCCTAAGATGACAATCAAAATGATCAGAGCAAATCTACCCATGATTAGTTCCTCCCTTGGCGAAGACGCTCTTCGCGGCTGAGACGTCCATCAGACGACATGCTAGTGATCGGTGTATTTACGCCTGTGTTTGATACTGAGTTAACATGACGTTCAGCTTCTGGCTCAGCTTCTTGGCGCGAGCTTTTAGACGCATCCATTAACTTATCCAAAGGCAAGTACATCAAGTTGCCATTATTTTTAGCATCAATTAACACTTTGTTCGTATCAGACATGACCGCTTGCATCGCATCTAAATATAAACGATTACGTGTTACTGCAGGCGCAGCGTTGTACTCTGGTAATAGCTTTTCAAAACGAGCAACTTTACCTTGAGCTTCTAACACTTCACGTTGTTTATATGCATTAGCTTGTTGCGCCATACGTTCAACTTGACCACGAGCTTTTGGTTCAATTTCACGAGCATAAGCTTCAGCTTCACGGATAAAGCGCTGTTCATCTTCCTGAGCAGAAATTGCATCATCAAATGCATCTTTCACTTCTTCAGGTGGACGGGCAGGTAAAAAGTTAACGTCGCGGATCTGTAAACCTAGTTTATAAGGTTCAATGATACGCTCTAACTCTTTCCACGTGTCACGACGAATCGCATCACGGCCAGTCGTTAGAATGTCATCCATGCGGTTATGACCAATCACGTAACGTAATGCACTGTCTGTCGCTTCACGTAAACTTTCGTTAGCTTCAACTGCACTAAATAAGTACGAATACGCGTCAGATACACTGTACTGAACCACTAATTCGACTTTTACTACATTTTCATCGGACGTCAACATACTGCCAGAAGCAGGAATTGAACGGAACGTTTCTACGTCTACGGTATACACTTCATCAATAAAAGTGGCTTTCCAGTGTAAACCAGAGCTCACTTCACCAATGTGTTGACCAAAACGAAGTAACACGCCGCGCTCAGCTTCTTTGACTGTATATAATCCTGATAAACCCCAAATAATTAAGGCAATAACAGCGATTACAATCAATATCGATGAGTTGAATGGTTGGCCAGATGCGGAGTTACCGCCTTTGCCACCAAAACGTTTTGATAAGTTACGAAAAACTTCGTCGAGATCCGGTGGCCCTTTATCGTTACCACCTTTATTTCCCCAAGGGTCTTTATTACCCTTGTTACCGGGCTCATTCCAAGCCATTTAGCACTCCATAATTGGATGAAATAAATGAGATTAACAAGTGACGTCTATTTCTGAAGGTTCAAAAATAAATGCCTCTAATTCCCCCTGACTCTGTTTAGCTAATCGGCGCCAATTGGCATCCGATAAACGAACAGATAAAATACAGTTCCCCAGATCGTCATAGTCTTTCTGCTGTATTGCATCCAGTCGATAAAACTGGCCAAGATAATGTCCTGCTGATGCAGGTATTTTCAATGTAAGCTCACGGATAACCTCACCGATTAACTCGGTAATGGCTTTCAGCAGCAAATCAAATCCAATGCGTTTTTGCGCAGAAACCCATACTCGCTCAGGTTTTCCGTCTTCACCGTAGTCAATACGAGGCGCAAAATCTTCAAGTAGGTCTATTTTATTACAAACCACTAATTGAGTGATTTCATCAGCATCAATTTCTTCCAGTACACGTTGTACTTGGTCAAAATTTTCTGTCATGTTTTCATCAGCACAATCAACAACATGTAGCAATATTTCTGCTTGACGAGTTTCTTGCAATGTGGCCTTAAACGCCGCCACTAAGTCATGCGGTAGATGACGAATAAACCCCACGGTATCGGCTAGAATCACAGCTCCGTCAGGTAGCGCTAATTTACGCAATGTCGGATCTAATGTGGCAAACAACTGATCGGCTGCATACACATCCGAAGACGTCAGCGAATTAAACAACGTTGATTTACCCGCGTTGGTATAACCCACCAATGATACTGTGGCTAAGTCACTTCGCTTACGTGCACGACGACTTTGCTCACGTTGTTTGTCTACTTTATCGAGACGACGATTAATGTTTTTAATTCGCCCACGAAGTAAACGACGGTCTGTTTCAAGCTGGGTTTCACCCGGCCCGCGCATCCCGATACCACCTTTTTGCCTTTCTAAGTGAGTCCAACCACGAATTAAGCGCGTTGACATGTGGCGCAATTGCGCTAGCTCCACTTGCATCTTACCTTCATGAGTTCTCGCTCGTTGAGCAAAAATATCAAGAATCAACGTAGTTCGATCTAAAACTCGGCACTGACACACAACTTCAAGATTGCGTTCTTGAGCAGGGCTCAAAGCATGATTAAAAATCACTACATTGGCTTCAGTTGCAGCGACCATAGCAGCAAGTTCTTCTGCTTTACCGGAACCAATAAAAAACTTTCGGTCCGGAGAGCGTCTGCTGCCAGTAATCACTCCAACAGAGCGAGCACCAGCAGATTCAACTAACAACTGTAATTCAATTAGGTCTTCTCGACGCTCTTCGTCAGAAAAGTCTATGTGAACTAATACAGCTGTTTCACCCGCTTCATAACGATCAAACAAAAATTATATTCCTTTTCAATTATTCAGCATCGCTTTCTTCACCATGGGCAGTACCCTGATGAGCAGAAACATTAAATGGACGTGCTGGTACTACGGTAGAAATAGCGTGTTTGTAAACCATTTGGCTCACTGTGTTTTTAAGTAAGATCACAAATTGATCGAAAGATTCAACCTGGCCTTGTAACTTAATACCATTCACTAAATAGATAGAGACTGGTACACGCTCTCGACGCAATGCGTTCAAAAATGGGTCTTGTAAAGATTGCCCCTTAGCCATTTTCAATTTCCTTTTTTATTTTATAAATATGTTGAATTAAGTTTTATTGTTTAGTTTTAGTATTATACAGCAACGGCTAATAAGCTAGCGGCTTTGTCGCATAAGCGTAACTAAATTCCCTTCTACACCACTTTCAAGCCACTGTAAATCAGGCCAACTCCTCAACCATGTTAATTGACGTTTGGCCAATTGCCTAGTGGCTGCGGTAGCTTTTTCGACCATAGTCGCATGATCAAATTCATTATCAAGGTATTGCCAACACTGTCTGTAACCGACACAGCGCATTGATGGCATCTCTAAATGCAAGTCTCCACGTGCTTTTAAACGCGTGACTTCATCGATAAAACCTTGTTCAAGCATGATATTAAACCGCTCAGCGATTAAGTCATGTAATACTTTTCTGTCAGTCGGTGCAATAGCAAATTGTATTACATCATACGGCAAAGCAGCTGACTTAGTCTTCGTTAACTCTGTCATCGTTTTGCCGCTTATACGGTAAACTTCCAATGCACGCGACAAACGTTGCGGATCATTTGGATGAATACGCTCCCCAGCTACAGGGTCAATACGGCACAACTCTTGGTGCAATGCGTCCCAACCTTGGTTTTCTGCCTGCAACAAAATCTGTTGTCTGATAGCTTCATCGGCACTGGGTAAAGGCGATAATCCTTCTAGCAATGCCTTAAAATACATCATGGTACCACCTACAAGTAACGGTGTTTTACCACGAGCAATAATATCTTCTATGGCCACCAGTGCATCGCGGCGGAAATCTGCGGCAGAATAGCTTTCGCTTGGATCGAGAATATCAATCAATCTGTGCGGCGCTAAGGCCAATTCTTGTGCTGAAGGCTTAGCAGAGCCAACATCCATACCACGATAAATTAACGCTGAATCAACTGAAATAATTTCACAGTCATGCTGTGTGGCCATGTCGATAGCCAATGCCGTTTTGCCTGACGCCGTAGGCCCCATCAAAAATATCACTTTCGGCCGGTTGATAGTGTTCACGTTAATTATCTTTCATCCAAGTTTGCCAAGGTAAATCAGTAGCCTGAGCATAAACTGTTTGTTTTATTGTATCGTCTAATAAACAAAACTGCTGCCAAACACTTTGCGCAGACTCAAATTGCACTAGGCTTTGTTTCGCTAACCAGTCCGCTATCGCGCTGTCGTTTGGCTGCTCTAGCGCTATCCATTGTAAAAACTCAGGGATAACAATTGCTAATTGGCTCTCCCTCAAATATGGGGGCACTTTTTTAATTATCAACTGCTGATAGCGAATACTTAGTTCAATACCCATTTGACGCAGTAATTGATCACGTGCTGATAATGTTTCACTCCAATCTGGGTCGACAGCAATCGCAATTGGCATCAGTAAGGGTTGTGACACTAAACCATTAGCTAATTTTTTAATGATTTCAGCTTTTCTCACCGCAAACAATACCACTTTAAACGGTAATAATGACAAGGTATCGTCTTGGCAAATAACCCAATGAGCACCTGAAAGTAAAGGTGGCATACTCGTTTGTAAACTGACTTCACTGACGTGTTTTTCATAATGGCCAGCAGGGGTTTGTAATAATTGCCCATAATTAGCAATGGCAGTTTTGGTTATCCCTGTTGAAGCGTTTGCTATAGGCTTTTTATCATAACTTGGCTTAACTGCAGCTGAAGAACCACCAAAAGACGCACCATTCTTACCCGGAACATGCATTGTACCAAAAGGGCTGGCACTATTTATCGGCCGCTGAGTAGCAGCTGGTTTGAATAAATCTGCCTTTGTCTCTGTAAAAATATCATCAGTTGCCGATGTGATTGCCTGTTCATGCATTGCAGCATTGTGGACAGCTTCATGCGGTTCAGGCTCTGTTATCGCCTCGGTTAACACCAATTGCGGCATTTGTAATAATGCCGACTGTATCGCTTGTAAAATAAAATCATGTACATAACGAGATTGATGAAACCGCACCTCATGTTTCGCGGGATGCACATTAACATCCACTTGATGTGGGTCAAGCGCTAACATCAGCACATAGCCGGGTTGATGATCGATACCATGTTCTGCGAATGCTTGTTTTACTGCATGATTAACCAAACGGTCTCTGACTAATCTGCCATTTACATAGAAAAAGCTGGTATCGGTTATCACGCTATCATGAGGTGATTGTAGGTAACCACTTAACGATAATCCATCATGTTCACATGCAATACTTAACGCTTGCTCGGCAAATGCCCGACCACAGATTTGAGCAAGGCGTTGTTGAGTCTGAATTTCGGTGTTTGCCGGACGATATTGGCGCACTAATTTACCATTGTGTGTGAGTGCAAAATGAATATCACTACGAGCAATGGCTATCCGCTTTAGCCATTCATCAATATGAGTAAACTCAGTTTTATCGCTTTTAAGAAATCGACGACGTGCGGGTGTATTAAAAAATAAATCCACTACTTCGATAGTAGAACCTTGTGGATGCGCAGCCGGCGTCACTTTGACATCCATTTGCGAACCTTCGGCATAGGCTTGCCAAGCTTCAGATTGCTCAGCGGTTTTTGACGTCAATGTTAATCGAGACACGGAACTAATACTGGCTAATGCTTCACCACGAAATCCAAAACTAAGAATGGCTTCTAAGTCGTCCAGAGTATGCACTTTAGAGGTAGCATGTCGAGACAGCGCCAAGGCCAATTCGTCCTTGGCAATACCAGCGCCGTTGTCACGGATACGGATGAGCTTACTGCCGCCTTTATCAATATCAATATCTACTCGGGTCGCTCCGGCATCTAAACTGTTCTCTACCAGTTCTTTAACCACAGACGCAGGCCGTTCAACTACTTCGCCAGCAGCTATTTGGTTAGCTAATTGTGGGGGGAGTAGTTGAATTGCCATGTTAAGCCCTAGGGATTACCAGTGTTTGGCCAATGCGCACCACATCAGATTTTAAATTATTGGCTCGTTTAAGGCTGCTCACAGACACCCTATAACGCTGTGCAATAATCGATAACGATTCACCACGCTTTACACTGTGCTTGGTATTAGACGAACTGGTCGTTTTGGCCATTAAGGTATCAGCAGGCGGGTTATTCTCAAAGTAACGCAACACGCCTTTATAAATGGCATTAGCTAGCTTCTCTTGGTGATTACCGTTAGACAATAGGCGTTCTTCACCAGGATTAGAAATAAAGCCGGTTTCGACCAAAATTGACGGAATGTCTGGCGACTTAAGCACTGCAAAACTGGCTGATTCAGGTTTTCTCTTATGCAAATGCGTAATTGAATCTAGGTCTCGTAAAATATCGCCAGCAACAGAATGACTAATAGCCATTGAGCTGTTCATCGACATATCCAGCAACGTCATCGCAAGATACTGTTCGCTGTCAGAGTTTTGAATAATTTCACCAGCACCACCCAATAACTCCGAGTGTTTTTCTTTTTGCTCTAACCATCGACCGATTTCGCTGTTTGCACGGCGCATAGATAACACCCACACCGACGCGCCACGGGGTTGCGGAGAAGTAAAGGCATCAGCATGGATTGAAATTAATAAGTCAGCTTTACTGTTGCGCGCAAGCTCAGAACGTTTGTTTAAATTCACAAAATAATCACCGCTGCGCGTCATGACAGCACGCATCCCCGGTGTAGAGTCCACTTTACGAGCCAAGCGTTTAGCGATTTCGAGCACCACACGTTTTTCGTGCATGCCTGAGGGACCGATAGAACCAGGGTCTTCACCGCCATGACCAGCATCGATAGCAACAATAATATTTCGAGAAGACGGATTTGCAGAACGACTCACAGACGGTTGCGTATTCGATGAACCACCAGCAGCATCTTCTAAATCGACCACTAAACGATTGCCATAAGGTGCGGTAGGTGGAAGAGTAAATAAACTCGATTTAACGGGTTTGGTTAAATCCATCACTAAACGTAACATGCCCTTTTTAGGCGGAGTGCTAAAACGTATCTTTTTAATAATACTGCTGTTATTGGCAATTTTATCTAAATTTATTTTTGAGCCAGCATCTTGGATATCAACCACTAAACGATGAGGGCCCGTTAAGCTAAAGCTGTCATATTTGGGAGCTTGAGTTAAATCAAACACCACTCGTGTTGATTCAGGCGCAGCCCAAATACGCACACTATCAAGTTGATTTGCTGCCCAACTGGTATTAGGCAACAAAAGCACTAGCGTGGTTACTACACAGGTAAAAAACGTATGTTTAAAATTCATTATTATTTTATTTAATTTTATTTAAAATGGCCTGCCCAGCAGGGGATAAGGCTTGTAATTCGATTTCTCTTTGAGATTCTTTATAACGTAAATGCAAATGGATGTCAGCCTTAGGTAACAAGCCGTGACCATTATCTGGCCACTCTACTAAGCACACACTTCTGTCAGTAAAGTAATCTCGAATACCCATAAACTCCAACTCTTCAGGATCGCTCAAACGATACAAGTCAAAATGGAATACATCCATATTTGCAAACTCGTAAGGCTCAACCAAGGTGTAAGTTGGACTTTTTACAGCGCCTTGATGACCTAAGCTTTGAATAATCCCTCGGCTAAACGTCGTTTTGCCTGCCCCTAAATCACCCGTAAGGTAAAGGGTTAATGGAGGCATCATCCACTGCGCAATTTGTTGCCCTAGCGCAACAGTAGCTTGTTCATTTTCAAGGGTTTTAAACAGGGATGTCATGTGTAAAGTCAGCTTCCGTAAAAAAGAGTTACAAGAATGCTAAATATACCAGAAGTTATGGGTTAACTCCCACTGTTATGGCGGTTATTTTTTGTTAATAAAAAAAACCAGCTATTGGGGATAGCTGGCGAATTCACACTTCAGGAAGTTATTTCAAATTATCAATGCGTCGATTAAATGTCATCCATACGAATTGTGCTATGAACAAGGCGTTTTTGCTGCGTTTGTGCCACACGGACTAAATCCATTAATGTGCTCTTAATTTCTTCAGTTGGGCTACTATTTGCCGTTTTTTCAAGTAATGCAATCAAACGGTTTTCGAGATCAAGATGTAACTCGAGCACCTGGTCTTCATGCATATTGGCTGGCAGAGATGCTTCAGCACAACGTTTACTAAAGTCTTCAAAAGTAATGTCTTTATACCAGGTGTTTAAAATTCTAGATGGCGCGTCTTCGATGTAACTCTCTAGTGTCTCGTAGATATGTCTCTGATGTTGTTGAAAATAAGTCAGCATCATTTTAACGCGAGATGAGTCAGCATTACGATCTAAGCGCTTATACAACTTCTCCATATCGAGATGACATTTGGCCACATAATCAAGTAGTTCGCTCAATTGTTGAATACGCATAGCACTTACCTCGTTTAAAGCTCTAACAGCTTAAAAAATTATCTTGAATTGATTATCAAAGATTTCGAGCACAAATTACTTGAGCAATGTCATGTTTTTCATTCTCCAAAGGCTTCTAATTTAGAGATTCATGAAGAAGTGAGCGATAGATCACGCGTTTTGTTGATTGCACAGTATTTTTCTTCACATCTGTAAGCAATAAATATCAACTGAAGAAATGTTGCAGACGAATATGCAGCAGAAGTTTGGTATAACTCTTGGGTCTTGGGTCTTGGAATATGGAGTAAATAGGCATGTAAGCATGCGTTTTTTGAATTGAAGATTGGTTTGGATCGACCTTTCTTTTACAAAAAGAGGTTAAAACTGATGACGCTGTTATCACTTCTAGCTTGGCAAACATAAAGGTATCGCATTTTTAAGGGCGCAAATGAGCTAATATTGCAAATCGCAAAATTTGATAGCTTTGAAGCTAGAGATTTTAGAGTGTGGTATGTTGAAACAATAAGAGAGATTTGGAGTAAGAAAGGTGATTTGGAGCGACATATCAGGTTCGAACTGATGACCTATACCTTGGCAAGGTATCGCTCTACCAACTGAGCTAATGTCGCATATCTAAATCATATTGTAATTTGGAGCTATCTTCTCTAAATAAAGAGAAGTTCGAACTGATGACCTATACCTTAGCAAAAAAGATTGGTATCAACTCTTACAATTAACTCAACTGAGCTAATGTCGCAAATCAAAAAGCATTTGTAATTTGGAGCGACATATCAGGTTCGAACTGATGACCTATACCTTGGCAAGGTATCGCTCTACCAACTGAGCTAATGTCGCATATCAAAATTATCTGAAATTTGGAGCGAACTTTCTTTTAGACAAAGAGAGGTTCGAACCGATGACGCTGTTATCTCTGTTAGCTTGGCAAGGTATTGCTCTACCAACTGAGTCTAGCTCGCATCATCTGAAATTTGGAGCGAACTTTCTTTTAAACAAAGAGAGGTTCGAACCGATGACGCAGTTATCTCTTTTAGCTTGGCAAGGTATTGCTCTACCAACTGAGTCTAGCTCGCATCATCTGAAATTTGGAGCGACATATCAGGTTCGAACTGATGACCTATACCTTGGCAAGGTATCGCTCTACCAACTGAGCTAATGTCGCGTACTGTTTGCTTCATTTGTAACAGTCAACAAGGTATCGTCTTTCAACCTATGCCAACTGAGCTAATGTCGCATTTCAAATTTTCAAATTTCATTTCAACTTTCTATTATTCAGAGTTTGGCGCTCTGTAGAAAGTTGAGGCCGCATTATAGGTAAATTTTACTATGCTGCAACCCCCTTTTTAAAAAAAATTGTTCGATTGGTTAAATTTTAAATACTTCTTTGCGATAAAACTGTAATTCTGCAATCGACTCTTTAATATCTTCGAGTGCTTGGTGAGTATTTTTTTTGCTAAAGCCATTCATGGTTTCAGGCTTCCAACGGCGTACGAGCTCTTTAATTGTGCTCACATCGATATTGCGATAATGGAAATACTCTTCTAGCTCTAACATGTATTTATTTAAAAAACGGCGATCTTGGCCAATGCTGTTACCACACATAGGCGATGCACCTTTAGGTACATAGTGGGCTAAGAACTCAATGGTTTGCTTAATCGCATCTTGTTCTGAACATTGACTGGCGCGAACACGGTCAATTAAACCAGACTCACCATGGTGTTTTTGATTCCAGTCGTCCATACCTGCTAGCACTGCATCAGTTTGATAAATTGCCAATACAGGGCCTTGGGCAATGATATTGAGTTCTTGATCAGTCACTAGGGTAGCAATTTCAATGACTCTATCGACATCAGGTTCTAAACCCGTCATTTCTAAATCAACCCAAATCAGGTTATTCGTATCAGCAGCCATTTATGTCGCCTTATGTTATCTATCGCCTTAATTCAGGCTTTTTTATAAAAGAGTGTGTATCATACTGTTTTTTTGAGACACAAAAAAACACCTATTTGATGAAGATAAGCCTGTGAGTAAAAAGAAACCCCTAAGCCAAGGTCAATTACGCCGTATGCGTGCGAATCAGACTAAGCGACTAAAACGAAGCGATAATAATGACGCGCCTGAATTACAGGACAATTTATTAGGCCCTGAACAATCGGGCGTAGTGATTTCGCGTTTTGGTCAACATGCCGACATTGAAACAACTGACGGTACGGTATCTCGCTGTAACATTCGTCGTGCTGTAACCAGTTTAGTGACTGGCGACAATGTCATCGTAAGACTCGCTACCGAAGTACAAGCCAGTTCAAGTATCGGTGGTATTGTTGAAGCTGTCCATCCTCGTAAGTCATCACTCACTCGACCCGATCTTTATGATGGCGTTAAAATTATCGCCTCTAATATCGATCAAATTTTAATTGTGTCATCCGTTTTACCTAGTTTCACGACACAAATTATCGATCGCTATCTGGTTGCCAGTGAAGACACAGATATACCGCCTATCATTATTTTAAATAAAATCGATTTATTAAATGATGAAAACCGTGACGAAATAGAGCAAGCACTCGCTCGTTATGAAGCCATTGGTTATCCTGTTTACAGAGTCAGTAGCCATACCGGTGAAGGCGTTGAAGACATAAAAGCGCTGCTTAATGAAAAAGTCAGTGTATTTGCGGGTCAATCCGGTGTTGGTAAATCATCACTGATTAATGCGTTAATGCCTGAGGCAGAGTTATTAATAGGTGATGTATCTGGCAACTCAGGTTTAGGTCAACACACCACCACCACAGCCAAGTTACTGCACTTTAAAAGTGGCGGCGACTTAATTGACTCTCCTGGTGTGCGTGAGTTCGCGCTGTGGCATTTAGACGCGACACGTGTGGGTTGGTGCTTCATCGAATTTAGAGAGTTTTTGGGTACGTGTAAATTCCGAGACTGTAAACACGGTGACGATCCCGGCTGCGCACTGCGTGATGCACTAGAAGCAGGAAAGATTACCCAAGACAGATTTAGCAACTATCATCGTATTATTGCCAGTTTAGATGAACAACGTCATGCACGACATTTTCGTGCCATTGATGAATAATATATAATCGAAGATGACGAATATGAATCAACAAGAAAATAAAAAGGGAAACACATTGGACTCATTTAAAATTGCTTTGCAATACATGCTGCCAAAACATTTTCTGTCACGTTTAGTGGGTAAGTTTGCGGCTGCAAAAGCTGGGGCGATAACGACGGCGGCCATTAAATGGTTTATCAAACAATATAAAATTGATATGTCAGAAGCGAAGCAACCCGAGCCCGAAGCTTACAAAACTTTTAATGACTTTTTTACCCGCGCATTAAAACCAGAATTACGCCCAATTGACCAAGATGACCATATTATGGCTCATCCTGTTGACGGTGCGGTTAGCCAATGCGGCCCGATTGAAGCTGGCAATATATTTCAAGCAAAAGGCCATAGCTATACATCTGAAGCACTGCTAGGTGGCATTAAGGCTGATGCTGCGCGTTTTGATGGCGGCGACTTTGCTACCATTTATTTAGCGCCAAAAGACTACCACCGCATTCATATGCCAATCACTGGCACCTTGTCTAAAATGACCTACGTGCCAGGCGATCTGTTTTCGGTTAATCCATTAACCGCTCAGAATGTACCGGGATTATTTGCGCGTAACGAACGTGTAGTAGCTATTTTTGAAACCGACTCAGGTCCACTGGCGATGGTATTAGTTGGTGCAACAATTGTTGCCAGTATTGAAACCATTTGGGCAGGCACAGTCACTCCACCAGGCGGCAAGCAAGTCTTCAGTTGGGATTACCCAACCACAGGTCCAGAGGCATTAACCTTAGAAAAAGGCGCTGAAATGGGTCGTTTTAAACTCGGCAGCACTGTGGTGATGTTGTTTGCACAAGATGCAATTGAAACCTTTGCTGACGGTGTCGAACCCGGTGAGACAACTCGCATGGGTCAACCATTTGCGAAATTGACTCAAGCATTAACAGATGTTGAATCTGATGAAGAACAAGTAGACGCTAAATAAGCCCTACCGAGCGACTGCTCATAAAGCCGTATTTTGTTAAAATACGGCTTTATTTTTTAGCCACTTGTTAAACATGACTTTATTTCATATCAATTCAAACAAAAGCCCTGTGTTATCGCCTACTGCAACACCAAAAAAATAGAATATAATTAAGTAAATTTGTTACCATTGCCAGACTCCAATTTGAGCCTAGTATTATGTTACGTTTAGCGTCTTTTTTACTGTGTTTTATTATTATCAACATCATGTCGGCATCGACTTATGCCAACACGCCTATCACCCTAGACAAACGTCTTGGTTTGAATACTCAAACTGATAATCAGCCACTTGATATTCAAACACAGATTGCTGAGCTCGAAAGCAGTATTAACGAGCTGCAAATTGAACAACAAACTTACAATAACGTTGAGCGTTCAAACAACGAAACTAAACTGTCGCTCAATCAACAATTACGCGACGCGCAAACTACGCTTAAACTCGACGCCGATATTGACCTTAATCAGCAAGCATCGATGGCGTATTTTCACCTGTCTGAATTAAAAGAAACCGAGTCGTACTTAAACCAACAGTTACGATTAATTACTCAGCGTCAAATTCAGTTACCCGACTTAATTGTTCAAGCCGAAAATGCATTAACCCAACACAATAAAACTCAGCAAGCACCGGCAGACACACCACTTGGTAAACGTAATAAATTACAAGCTGAGCTGCTGACTCAACATATTGCGACTCTGCAAGCTGAGCGTTTAGCCAACCCAAAGCAACTGGAAATAACCCAGCTTCAGCAACAAGTAAATCGACTGTCTTTAAGCCAACAAGAAAGCTTTATTGAATTAATTAATAAACACAATATTGAATATCGTCAGCAACAAACAGCCGACACCATTGCCAATAACTTAATTGATGAGCAAGAGTTAGCCGACCCGTTATCGCAAGAGTTAAGCAAAACAAATCAGCAATATGCGCAGCAATTGCAAAGTTTAACCAGCAATCACAACTCAGTCGTTGAACGCCAACAACGGATTGAAAAACGCTACCAATCTCAAAATGCTCAGCTGTCGAATGTGCTTGAGCAAATTACCTGGGTTAAAACTAACTCCGCTTTTGGTGATCGCTTTTTACAAATGTTGCAGTCGTTACCCAAACCACCAAGCCTTGATAAACTGCAAACAGAACTTGCCGATGCACGCCTTAAACGTTATCAGTTAGAACAGCAGCAAGCGTTAAATACCCAGCAGCTTGATAACAGTACCCTGTTCAATGAAACCCAAGTTAAGCTATTACAATCACAGCAAATATTAATAGAGCAGCTTCTTCAAGGTTACGATCAATACCTTGCTGAGTTTGCTAAATTACGTATTGGATATGAGCAATTAAACCAACTGCACAACACCTTAAAAAACACCCTTAACGAACATCTTTTTTGGGTGCCTAATGCGCCTAGCATTGGAGGGTTATGGTTAATTGACCTAAGCCAAAGCAGCGTATGGTTAGTGCAACCGAGTCAATATGAGGCTATTCAACAAGCTTGGTCTAATCAGGGCAATTTATGGGCTTGGTGGGGCATTTTATTATTGTGCTGTCTAATGGCGCAAGACATGCTAACACCTAAGTTTAACCAAGCAATTGGCCGTTACTCGGTGTTTGTCGGTAACGTTACCCAAGACAAATTTAAATACACTATCAAAACACTGATCATCAGTGTTGTTTACGCCTTAATTAAACCATTACCAATTATTATTGCCGGAGTCATTTTTATGCGCTCTGAGCACAATGTGGCTTATGCCGTCGGTTCTGGTGTGACAGCGATAGGAATAAGCTACCTTATTTATCGTTTTTTCTACTTGCTAACTGTCGATAAAGGCATATTAATTAGCCATTTCAGACGCCCGAAAAAAATTGTCCAACAAGCTCAAAAAACGATGGCATCGTTTGTGATGATTTCAGCGCCGTTAATTGGCTTAATGGGCTTTACAGAAGCGCTCGATACTTCACTTGTGCGCAACAGCCTGGGGCGTGGTGCGTTTATCGTATTTTGTGTGGTGCTGTTTGTGCTCTACAAAGATGTGATGTTATTGATTGGCCAATACCGTAAAAATAAACCCAATGCCAATAACCTTGAAGTGGTACAAAAAGCTGTGTGGGCAATACTCATTGTCACTCCCGTATTTAGCGCTATATTGGCGTGTGTTGGTTATTATTTTACTGCGTTCCAACTGCTATTACAGTTACAAATATCGGTACTGTTAGGACTAGGATTTTTACTGACTTACCAGCTAATAAAGCGTTGGATGCTCATCGAGCGCCGCTTAATTGCTTTTGACCGCGCTAAAGCCAAGCGTGCAGAGCGCCTAGCACAACGTGAACGGGGCGAACTGAACAATGAACCGATTGAAACTTACGAAGAACCTGTAGTTGATTTAGAAACGATCTCGAGTCAATCGCTAGGATTAGTCAGATCCATTTTGATTTTAGCCTTTTTTGCCAGTTTATTAGGTATTTTAGCGCAAACGCATACCGCGGTTTTTTCATTTTTAGACGGCATCACCTTGTGGACCACCAGCAGCACAGTTAATGGTATTGAACAACAAGTGCCCATCACCTTAAAGTCGATTTTATTTGGCATTATTTTAGTGGGGTTCTCTGCGGTTATCGCCAAAAACCTCCCCGGCTTACTCGAGTTAATGCTATTACAACGGCTCGACTTATCACCTGGCACCGGCTTTGCTATCACCACAATAAGCAGCTACTTAGTGGTGTTTTTTGGCATGCTGTTTGGCTTTTCAACCCTAGGGATGGAATGGTCTAAATTACAATGGCTAGTGGCAGCGCTTTCGGTAGGTTTAGGTTTTGGTTTACAAGAGATTTTTGCGAACTTTATCTCTGGTTTGATCATTTTATTCGAAAAACCGATCCGCATTGGCGACACCGTGACCATTCGCGATCTCACCGGCACAGTAAGTAAAATTCAAATTCGTGCCACCACGATTGTCGACTGGGATCGTAAAGAAATCATTGTGCCCAACAAAGCATTCATTACAGAGCAATTAGTTAACTGGTCTTTATCTGATCCTATTACTCGGGTCATTGTGACCGTATCGGTATCGCGTGATGCCGATCCCGCAAAAGTCGAAACCTTACTGCATCAAGCTGTGCGTGAATGTGAGTTATCCCTTTCGACTCCTGAACCCGAAGTCTGGTTTGCAGGTTTTGGCCAGCACACCCAAGATTATGAAGTGCGTTCGTACGCTAAAGACATGTCTGTTCGTTGGCCACTTCGTCATAACTTGCATAAGCAAATTAGCCAAAAATTAAAAGAGAACAATATTGAACTTGCGTATCCACAAATGGAAGTTCATATCAAACACGGTTCAAAAGACTCATCAGAGCTCGTTAACAGTTAACATCAGCTCGGGATAAGAGATGAGGTTAATATAAGGAATATTATGCTTGTTTTTGCTCACCGTGGCGCCAGTGGCTACGCACCAGAAAATACATTAGCAGCAATGGATAAAGCTATCGAATTAGGCGCGAAAGCCATCGAGTTAGACGTTCATTGTGTTGAAGGCGAATTAGTGGTTTTTCATGATCGTCGCTTAGAAGGCAAATCGACTGGGCACGGTCTTATTCATCTCAACACTAAAGCCGATTTAGCCCACATAACGGTTGGCGGACAATCCATTCCTAGCTTGTGGGATGTACTCGCGCGTATCAACACCGTCTCGCAAGGTAATTGTATTGTAAACATTGAAATCAAAGGCGTAGGCTGTGTAGCACCTTTTGTGGCTATGTATCCTCGAGCAAGAGATGAGCTAGGCTTTAGTCCCCAACAACTGTTGATATCATCGTTTAATCACTTATATTTAGCCCAAATAAAACAACACCTGCCGCAGGCATTGATAGCACCGTTACTCGGGGGGATCCCATTAAACTTAGCGCAAGTTGTCACCGATTTACAGGCTTACTCGTTGCATCTTGACGTGGCATTTATTAGCCAAGCCATTGTTGATGATGCTCACCTTCGCGGCGCAAAGGTGTATGTTTACACGGTAGACAATAGTGATGATATCCAAGCATTAAAAGCACTGGGCGTTGATGGCATTTTTAGTAATTATCCAGATAAAGCCATTGCAGCAACGACTTTACCCTTAACCAACACTTCGCTAGTTTGGTTTGACTAACGCCAAGACGACTGATTAACATCTATGACGAATACACTGTTATTACTCACTCAACATAATCAGCAATATCGTGAGTTATTGGCACAAAAACAACTGCCCAATTTAACCATTTTAGATGATAGCGATGATCGACAACAGTGTGTACAACAAGCTAATATTTGGCTTGCTGAACCTCATTTAGCCGCACCTTATTTAACTCTCCCCACGGCAAGTGCAGCAAGTAACAAACTAACACTTAAATGGTTACAGTCTACCTTTGCTGGGGTTGACGCATTAATGTCACCACAACTTAGGCAAGACTTTACCCTAACTAATATCCGTGGTGTATTTGGCCCACTAATGAGTGAATATGTGTTTGGTTATTTACTCAGTCATTATCGCCATCATTCGCAGTATCAACAGCAACAAACACAGCAACTGTGGCAACCTAACTCATTTTGCAGCTTACAAGGGCTGAATATGCTGATTTTGGGCACGGGCTCAATTGCCCAACATATTGCCAGTACCGCCCGTCATTTTGGAATGACGGTAACCGGCTTAAATAGGCGTGGTAGCGTTGTTGAGCCGTTTAATCAACTTGATAACATCGGCAATATGGCAACGCACTTGCCTGCTGCAGATGTGGTTGTCAGTGTATTGCCCAATACTGTACAAACAACACATTTACTGAATAGCACAACCCTTGCACAGCTTAAGCCAACAGCAATGTTATTTAATATTGGCCGAGGTAATGCGATTGAGCTTGACGCTTTACAGCACGAATTAACCCAATTTCCACAACGCCATGCAATATTAGATGTGTTTGAGCAAGAACCGCTGCCGCCACAACACCCGCTGTGGCATTGTCCAAATGTGACTATCACGCCTCATATTTCTGCTCCAAGCTTTCCAACTCAAGTCGTCGATATTTTTTGTCAAAACTATGCGTTATGGCATCAGTCTGAGCCGTTAAAGTATATGGTCGATCCGGTTCAAGGTTATTGATCTCGGGGTATGATCTAGGAGCCTTAGCCAGTGGCTGAACGAGGGATTTTGCCGCTAAAGATGAGAGTCAGATCAAATCATCGTAAAAATGATCAATATAAAGATAAAAAAGTAATTGCCAATGATAACTGTTTTCATTTAGAATTAGATTACTTTCTTTAGCATTGAAACTTTTGAGCGAAGAGGCTTTCTTTATGTACGTTTGTCTTTGTCATGCCATTACTGATTCTCAAATCAAAGCCGCTGTTAGCTTAGGTGACAGTTCATTGGCTGATGTAAAAAAACGTCTTGGCGTTGCCGATCAATGTGGCAAATGCGCGCGTATGGCCAATCAAATTATTCAAACACAGCTTGAATACGAACCTAATTTTTATGAAGTCGCATAAGCATTGCTTAACTATCATTAAGTGTTAAATTGCTTTACGTTTCATAAAAAAATGCTGCTCATTGAGCAGCATTTTTTATGTCAAAACTAAGGGCTAAGCTAAGGTCAAATTAAAGTCCAAACTTAGCACTAAACTAAGAGCTTAACTAAAAGCTTAACTCTTAGTGTCGTGATTTAATCTTGAATCTCAATATTATCGTCTTGGATGCCATCATCGGCTAACGCGCCAATTTCCACATCAACACTGTCAACACGCTGTAATCCTCGTGGCAATTTAGCGCCACGTCGGCCACGCTCACCGCGATAATGCTCTAAATCACTTGGTTTCAAGGTGAGCTTGCGCTTACCCGCCCATAAAGTGACAGCCGTGTTGTGCGGCACAACATTAAGGTGCAACAGTAGTTCTTCACGATTTTTGGCTCGCTCTGTCGGAATACCAATAATCTTATTGCCCTTACCTTTTGATAGCTGCGGTAATGCATCAACGCTAAACATCAGCATTCGCCCTTCCGAGGTAATTGCTAACAAAGACTGCTCACTACCTTTGCTAATTAACTTAGGCGTTAATGCCAATGCGTTAGTGGGCAAGCTTAATAATGCTTTACCCGCTTTATTACGGCTAACCATGTCTGGGTAAGTACAAATAAAACCATAACCTGCATCTGTGGCTAACAAGAAGAACTGTTCGTCGTTCCCCATCAACACATGTTGCATGGTCGCGCCTGACGCCATATTAAAGCGCGTAGTGATAGGCTCACCTTGGCTTCGTGCAGACGGCAGCGTATGGCTGTCAGTGGCAAATGCACGCCCTGTGGAGTCTATAAATACCGCAGCTTGGTTACTCTTACCCATCGCGCTACACAAGTAACTGTCGCCCGATTTATAAGACAATCCCTCGACATCAATATCATGACCTTTAGCACAACGTACCCAGCCTTTATCAGATAACACCACTGTGACCGATTCTGTCGGGGTAAGCTCTTGCTCTGTTAGTGCTTTAGCATCAAAACGTTCAATGATAGGTGAACGACGATTATCGCCATAGGTTTCACCATCTTGCAGTAACTCTTTTTTCACTAACGTCTTTAAGCGACGATCAGAACTCAGCAATAACTCTAACTTGTCGCGCTCAGCGGCTAACTCGTCTTGCTCAGCCTTAATCTTAAATTCTTCAAGCTTGGCTAAGTGTCGTAGCTTTAATTCTAAAATCGATTCAGCTTGCTTATCTGACAAATTAAAGCGTGCCATTAGCTCCGCTTTAGGTTCGTCATGGAAACGAATAATTTCAATCACTTCATCAATGTTTAAAAACGCGACCATTAACGCTTTTAAAATATGTAACCGTGCTAACACCTTGTCTAAACGATACTGCAAACGACGAGTCACCGTACTTACCCGGTACTCTAACCATTCTGTTAATAAGGTTTTTAATCCTTTAACTTGTGGACGGCCGTCTAAACCTAGCACGTTTAAATTAACTCTAAAGCTTTTTTCTAAATCGGTGGTGGCGAACAAATGCGTCATTAGCTGGTCACAGTCAATGCGGTTTGAACGCGGTACAATCACTAAACGAACAGGGTTTTCATGGTCCGACTCATCACGTAAGTCAGACACCATAGGCAGCTTTTTAGCCTGCATTTGGTTAGCAATTTGCTCTAAAATTTTTCCGCTACTGGCCTGGTGTGGCAACGAAGTGATAACGATTTCGCCCTGCTCTTCTCTGAACACCGCGCGCATTCTAATTGAGCCTTTACCGCTTTCGTAAATCTTTTCGATGTCAGCCTTTGGGGTAATAATCTCAGCTTCTGTTGGGTAATCTGGGCCTGGCACCAACTCCATCAAGCGGCCTAATTCGGTTTTCGGATTGTCTAACAGCTCAATACACGCCGACACTAATTCGCGCACGTTGTGCGGCGGAATATCGGTGGCCATGCCCACTGCAATACCGGTGATACCGTTGAGTAAAATGTGCGGTAATCTTGCAGGTAAGGTTTTAGGCTCTTTCATAGTGCCGTCAAAGTTGGCGCCCCACTCAACGGTGCCTTGACCTAATTCAGACAGTAAAACTTCCGAAAATTTAGACAATCTTGCTTCGGTGTAACGCATCGCCGCAAACGATTTAGGGTCATCGGGAGCACCCCAGTTACCTTGGCCATCAACGAGCGGATAACGATAAGAGAATGGCTGCGCCATCAGTACCATCGCTTCATAACAGGCGCTGTCGCCGTGCGGGTGATATTTACCTAAAACGTCACCCACAGTACGAGCTGATTTTTTATGTTTAGATTGTGCCGATAAACCCAGCTCGCTCATGGCATAAATAATACGACGTTGAACCGGTTTTAAGCCATCACCAATATGCGGTAAGGCGCGGTCCATAATGACGTACATTGAATAATTTAAATAAGCCTCTTCGGTAAAGCGCCTCAGCGGCATTTGCTCTACGCCATCAAGGCTTAATTCAATCGAATCACTCATTTAGTTAGATTCCTGTGATAGTTCGGGTGCGTTATAAAACAAGCGGTAAACATTACCTTTTAAGTCATCTGATATGTACATTGCACCATCTGGCGCATTGATCACATCAAACGGACGAGCGACGGGAAATTCTCCGTCCAAAAAACTCACCACGGTTTCACGTTGATTAATTTTGTTGTTTTCAATGTCGAGCATCACGATTTGATAACCCACTTTACTCGAGCGATTCCATGAACCATTTTCAGCAACAAAAATCTTATGTTGGTAACGTTCTGGAAATTGCTGTCCTCGATAAAAACTAAGGCCTGTTGGAGCAACATGAGCTGGCAATTCAAACTCAGGCACTATGACATTCAAATTTTTAGGTTTGTCGTATGCGGGCTCAACGACGTCGGTTCCATGCAAATAAGGAAATCCAAAGTGGCTGCCTTTAATGTCAACACGATTAATTTCATCAGCGGGGATATTATCGCCCATCCAATTGCGGCCTAAGTCAGCAAACCATAATTTTTTATCACCTGGTGCCCAGTCAAAACCGGTGACACTGCGTAAACCAAACGCGACTTGCTCACTGGCGCCGGTGTCGACATTAATCGCGACAATACTGCCAAAAGGCGATGATGCTTCACACACATTACATGGAGAGCCAATTGACACGTATAAGCGACCATCAGGGCCAAAACGCATTGAACGAGTATACTTTTTATCTAAATTGGGTAAGTTAGAATACACCTCGCGGGCACGGCTAGGACGACGTAAACGAGACTCAATTTCTTCAAAGCGAATAATGCGATCTTCTTCGGTGACATACAGTGCGCCATCATGAAACGCTAATGCTTCAGGGTATTCTAAGCCGCGGGCAATTAAATAACGTTTGTCCACTTGACCATTTTGATCGCTATCAACAAGCGCATACACGGTGCCGCTTTTTTGCGAGCCCACAAATAGCGTGCCGTTGTCACCCACCGTCATTTGTTTAATATCACCTAAGTCGGAGGCATACAAACTGAGCCCAAAACCTTTAGTGACAGTAATCATTACCGACTGAGAGGCTAACGCTATAGAGGCTGGAAATAGCCCTAATAACATCATCCACGCAAATGTGAATTTATTGCCTATATGCAAATAAGATCGAAGGTTGAAATACTGCATGTTAATTCTCTTTTGCCTTATCTTAATATTGTTATTGGCATTTAACTGCTTGTCTTATTACTAATGTACTTTGTTGATTACTGCATAAGCTGTCATAAAAGTAATTATTTTTAATTTTTATGATAAACCGGCTCAACACCTTTATACACCTACATATTACTATGAAAAACTATAATGGAAACACTGTAATCTTTAGTGACCGAAAAAACCAAAAATCACACCATAAGCTGTCATAAAAACAAAAAATAACACCATATAATGTCATAAAATTGTTACGCGCAAATAAAAAGACAGCGCATTATATTACGCAAGATAAGTGTAACATAACTGATAATGCAATCGTTGTTAACTATTGTGACTACAAACGATATACCAAGATATAAATACTTATCTATAGCCCCTAGTTTCATACCAAGTCAGCTATACAACGCCATCAATTCAAGCCTCTTAAAAACAACTTAATCTGAGGGTGAGGCCGTTATGTTGATAATGATGTGACAACTCACGGTTAAGTAAGGCTCTTATCGATTCGTTAAATGTCTCTATAATCTTGTACCTCCAGTCGCTTATCAGTACACTTCTTTTACCAAAGCGCAGTGCTATTCTCTCCAAGCTAAACCCCTGTGCTAACTGAATTAATAAGAGAATCAACGTGGCTACTCAAATCACACTTCAGCAATTAGAGTCCTTCCTCTGGGAAACGGCTGACATTCTTCGTGGCAACATGGACGCGTCGGAATTCAAAGACTATATCTTCGGCATGATGTTCCTTAAACGTTTGTCTGATTCCTTCGACGAAGCTCGCGAAAGTGTGGTGGCATACTACCTTGCCAAAGGTAAAACCCAGGCTGAAGCTGAGGCCTATGCAGAAGGTCATGATGAATACGACAGTACCTTCTATATTCCTGATATCGCCCGTTGGAATAACCTTAAAGATTTAAAACATGATATTGGCGCTAAGCTCAACTCGGCCACAGAAGCAATTGAAGAACACAACAAGAGCCTAGAGGGCGTGTTAGTCACTATCGACTTCAACATTAAAAACAAACTGTCCGACAGTAAACTGCGCGACCTACTCAGCCATTTCAGCAAATATCGTCTGCGTAACTGCGACTTTGAACGCCCAGACTTACTTGGTACGGCTTATGAATATCTTATTAAGATGTTTGCCGACAGCGCGGGTAAAAAAGGCGGTGAGTTTTATACTCCAAGCGAAGTGGTGCAATTATTGGTGGCGCTATTAAAGCCCCATGCAGGTATGCGGATTTACGATCCTACTGCAGGCTCTGGCGGTATGCTGATCCAAATGCGTAATCACCTTGCTAGCCATGGTGAAAATGCGGCAAATCTATCGTTATACGGCCAGGAGATGAACCTCAATACCTGGGCAATCTGTAAAATGAACATGTTTCTGCATGGGGTGCAAAGTGCCGATATTCGCAAAGGCGATACCCTGCGCGAACCTAAGCACACCCATGATGGCAGCCTAATGACATTCGATCGAGTCATAGCTAACCCGCCATTCTCTTTATCTAAATGGGGTAAAGAAGAATGTGACAGTGATGCCTTTGGCCGCTTCCCTTATGGCACACCACCAAAAGACTCTGGCGATCTCGCTTTTGTGCAACACATGATAGCCAGCACCAATAGCGATGGCATGGTGGGCGTTGTGATGCCCCATGGCGTGCTGTTTCGCGGTTCAAGCGAGAAAGACATACGTAAAGGCATATTAGAAGATGACTTGCTCGAAGCGGTTATCGGTTTACCATCAGGCTTATTTTACGGTACAGGCATTCCAGCCAGCTTGCTTATCATCAACAAACAAAAGCCAACCGAACGCCAAGGTAAGGTGCTGTTTATTAATGCTGAGCTTGAGTACCAAGAAGGCAAAAACCAAAACAGCCTACGCCCACAAGATATAGCTAACATCGTCGAAACCTTCGACAGTTACAAAGAAATTAAACGCTATTCAGCCATAGTCAATCTGCAAGACATTCGCGACAACGACTACAACCTCAATATCCGCCGCTACGCCGACACCTCACCACCCGCAGAAATATTTGATGTGCGCGCCATTCTTCACGGCGGCATTCCTGTGCGTGAAGTCGAAAACGATTATATTCAGGAAGAAATTCTTAAGGGTTTTGATGTCAGCAGTGTATTTGAGCCTAAGCTAAACCATGCAAGCCAGAATACAGATCAACAGTATTACCAGTTCAAAGCCGAAATCACCACCAAAGAGCAGATCCGCCCGCTTGTAGAAAACAGTCTTGAGCAAGTTAAGGCCATTGAAGACAGTGCTACTGATAACTCATCAGAGCAAGCGTCTACAACGGAGCTTGCTTCAGTGACACTCATCGTTGGCCAGTTCGAACGTTGGTGGGACAAGTACCAAGT
Source organism: Shewanella sp. MF05956 (assembly GCF_059758055.1). Taxonomy (NCBI): domain Bacteria; kingdom Pseudomonadati; phylum Pseudomonadota; class Gammaproteobacteria; order Alteromonadales; family Shewanellaceae; genus Shewanella; species Shewanella sp. MF05956. Next base: position 199,853 of record NZ_JCAYNV010000003.1, read on the forward strand.
GTCACTGCACCAACTCGATGCCGAAGTGGCAGAAGCCGAACAAGTGATGCAAGGTTACCTGAAGGAGCTTGGTTATAATGTCCACGACTATAAGGATGCAGGAGGGGCTGAGTAATGATTTTACCTAAAGAGACTCCAGAAGGTTGGAAGGCTGGTAAGCTTATCCATTTTGTTGGTTCAAAAGAGCTTGGAACAACAAGTCGAGGAGGAGAACAGAAAAAAATCTTATTGATAAAAATGGGTAATTTATCATTAGGCTCGATTAATTATAATAAAGTGGAGTATGTTGAGCTTACACAGTCTTTAACATCACTAATTCTAAATCGAGGTGATTTCCTTTTTAATACAAGAAATACACCAGATCTCGTTGGTAAAACATCTATTTTTAGAGATCAAAACGTCAAGGCTGTTTTCGATAATAATTTATTACGAATTAAGTTTATTGAGTCAGTTGATTCGATATACATGGGTTATTTATTTAATTTAGATTCTACTGTTAAAGCACTCAAACAAATTGTTGCTGGTACAACGAGCGTAGCAGCAATTTATTGGAAAGATCTGATTACGTTAAATTTAACTATTCCCCCACTCCCAGAGCAGCAAAAAATAGCTGCGATTTTGACGTCTGTGGATGAAGTGATTGAAAAAACACAGGCACAAATCGATAAGCTCAAAAAGTTAAAAAGCGGCATGATGCAAGAGCTGCTAACGCATGGCGTCGGCACCAGGCAAGACTCTGCCAATGGCAAGGGTTACATCCCCCACACCGAATTCAAAGACTCACCCGTCGGCAGAATCCCCAAGAGCTGGGAGATAACGAAATTAAGTAAACTCATTAGTGTAATGGAGTCTGGTTGGAGCCCTCAGTGTGAGTCTACTCCTGCTCAAACGGGAGATTGGTGTATCCTTAAAACGACAGCAGTATCATGGGATGGCTTTAATCCTTTAGCAAATAAAAAGCTACCATTTAATCTAGAGCCTCGGCCGCAGATACAAGTGAAAAATAACGATATTTTAATAACTCGAGCTGGGCCAGCTGAGCGTGTGGGAGTTATTTCTCACGTCAACTTCGTACCAGCCAAAGTAATGCTTTCTGATAAAATAATTAGAATACAAACAAACAACATATGTATTTCAAAATATCTCGCATTATGGCTTAGCAATACCTTCGTACAAAAATATTTAGCAAGTAAAGTATCGGGCCTTGCTATGTCACAAACAAATATTTCCCAATCAATCCTACAAAATATTCCCTGTGTAATACCTTCACTTGAAGAGCAACAAGTCATTACCAATATGGTAAATTCATTGGAGGTGAGACTTACAACCACAGAGAAGAAACTAAGAAGCTTAAAAATACTCAAAAAAGCGCTAATGCAAGATCTGCTCACGGGTAAGGTACGGGTAAACGTTGGGGTACGCTGATGAGCCACAAGCCACGGTCCAAGTTAACCATCAAGACGGAAGATTACGTCTTGAATAATCTTGAAATCCTTGATGAACTTGCACCACAGCAAGGCCTATTCAAAATGATGCTCGACCAAAGTCGCTAACAGTGACAGCAAGCCGTCAATTGCGCGATGAAATTCACTTACTGGCAAGTGGACGCTACTTTTAATAATTAAGTGACTGTTGAATATGAGCCACAAGGCAGCCAGCGTGCTGAATACGTCAAGCAAGTGCTAAAGGTATTAGCCGATGAATTAACCACCGAGTTCGCTGAAGGTGACTAAGGATAATCAAGGATGTTAACAGCAATACTGCACGGGAAAGCAGGAAGAGTTTCCGATGGCACAAATCACTCTATGAGTTGGTCACAGTTATTTAATACCAGAGAAGACTTGCTCACCTCTACTTTTTTTGAGCGCTTTGCGTATTTATCCGCGAGTGTTCAAGCTGCGCTTATCCAGCATTGGTTTCAAAAAGCAAAAACTGCCACCAATACAAGCCCTGTATTAAGCAACCTCGGTGATTTTGAAGGCATTGATTACTGGCCACACTACCCGTTAGTCAAGGATACCAACCGTACGTTTGTCGAACCTGATTTATTACTGCGTTTTAGCCAGGCCAACATTCTTATCGAAGTGAAACCACCTAATGGCGGTGATCAATACGAGCAACAATGGCGCAATGAAATTATTGGCTATACCGAATCAAGCGAAGAACCGGATAAGGTATTTTATTTTCTGGCAATCGGCCGTAACCACAAAATAGATTTTGCAGCATGCAGCGCCAATTTTTTAACACTTTTTCAGCCGTGGCTACATGGCATGGCTGCCATTGAATGGCAGTTTGTCGCCGATAAACTTGTTCATTTTCGCCAGCATAATGTTGAACTCTATAACCCACAAGATCTGCGAATTTTAGATGATATGATTCAGGCCTTAAAACTCTATGGGCTTATCACCAGCGAATTCACTTGGCCTACACTACTAAGACATAATTGCCCCCAACTCACGTTGAATCAACCGCAACTTGCGCAACATTCACTGCCTTCGCAGACACTAAAACCGTTTTCACAGCTCCATGCATGGCAGAAAAAGTACCCATTGAAAGACCTACAAAACTCACCATTAATTTATTGGCAAAGAGCATTTTAATGAATAACTCCCCTTTAACGCCCGAAACCCAAGATGAGCTACTTATTCAAGTTCGTACTGCGCACCGCCTGTTAGCGGCGTACTACCAACGCTTACTACCGAGTATTGAGAAAATAGCGACTCAACTAGGGACTGACTTTTACTTTTGGGAACCTCGAAAATTTTCTCGTCCTGCATCACGAAACTCAAACCCTTTTAGTAAATGGGCTTGGGATATGCTGCCAGCAATGTCTGCGATTTATGTATTCAAAAATATAAAGGATGAAAACAGCATCGCTATCGATGATTTTCTCATCTCATTCTATGTCGATTCTGATACGGGTGTGGATGAGAAAGAAATGAAGCGCAGCGAAATGGACGGCTTGGCTTTATCTATACCTGTTACGCAGGCTCAATCAATAGTAAAAATTGGCATATATACCCCTTTCAAAAACGAGAACCTACATTGGTATTCAAGTATCTGGAGCCAAGGTGCTTTTCCTACTTATCAGGCTTTCGATGCCGACCACAACAGCACAAAAGATGTCAATGGACAGCCAATTGTATCATCAGGATTTGAAGTGTCTGTCTCACAGCTAATGACCCAAGACGCTATTCAAGAGTTAACCGCAAAAATTGAACAATGCCTTGCTAGTGCCATATTACATGCAAAATCAATCGCTGCTGAGAATGCTACCTGATGCTCATGGCACCTGAGTTAAACCGATTAAACGTATACAAGTTAGCTTTGAAAAGGAATTATCCAAGGAAGACGTAAATGAAGCCTAATCACCATGGGAAGTATGTTCTTAACACTATTAATTTTCAAAGCGTGTTTTTGCCTTCACCTGCAAATATTTGTCAGTTATTAGGTTTTCCAGATAATGTTGTCAAAATGATCCCCTTTGCCGAAGAACATCACGGAATACCATTAAATGTAGGAAGAAGCTCCCGGGCTGAAATGACAAACAATGGCGTAGCAAAACCGACGATGAGTAAGTTAGCTGGTTGGATGAATAAATTACCCATTCCATTTAAACAATTTATAGATCTTCCGTTAATGTTAAAAACATATCGAGCCATGCGTGTCGGATCTAATGCAGGGCTTTGGTACTCAACATCTAACGGCTTCAAGCTCTCAAGTTATGATAGTGAGTTAATTACTTTATTTGATTTTATTGATATGAGAGCCGAAGCTGACTATCAAATGATAAAAGGGATAAAGCATCAAATCAGGGAAAAAATAATAGACAAGAATGATACCAATGCGATTTGGCAAGCTCAACTTGATACATGGACAAGAAACAGTATGCTGCCAGCAGAGCAATTAGCATGCTTAACCCATTTTTTTAGCAACATTAGTGACCCCATGTTTCGCGTTGAAACTAATGCTATCGCAGTAAAGAAAGCAGAATATCATCTAAGATTTGATTTTTATTTATCTGCAATTGCAAGTTACGAGGTCGGTCTTTTACTTTATGCCTCGAGGCAAATGCCAGAGATTGAAATAGAGTCTAATGACGGTGTATTTTCTTCGGTCCTCAATACTTACGCAGTATCTAATGAAGAATGCACTTGCTTTGGTGCTATGTTAATGGAGCTAAGAAATACATTAACACACCATAAACTCGATTCTGGTTGGCGTGCATTGGCGTCTTACATTGATATTGAAGAGTTTGGTAACAAAGAAGACACTTTAAACGACAAGCAATATGGACAGATTAAAGATTGGCGCAATCGTAAAAATATGCCTTCTGATAAGAAGCTACGACAGTTTCTTACTAATCTTGCGAATGACTTAGGGGATTATGAAATTGAGTCGACGTTAATCTATCTACGCATCGCGAATGCTATCGATACCTTAGTCGAAAGGTTACTTAAAGAGACAAATGATCACAGAATCCTTGTGGTTATCGCTGAAGTATTAGCGTGCTACCCTAAGTATTTTGAACGTTTTAAGCTGGTTTATATTAATAAAAACGCACAAACAACATGATGTTGTATGTGCGTTTTCTTTATACATAAAACTTAATTGTCTAGCTGCTCTTGCCAATCATCAGGGCGTTCATCTTCGCCGCGACTCTGCCAATAGGCATCATGCTCAGGGTCGAGTTGTTGTGAACGGTTATCATCGTCATGTTTAGACATTTTTACTGACCTCCCAGTTTGCCGCTAACTAAATTCTTTGCTGCTGCACTTGTTGCCTTAGCAGCAAAGCTACCTTTAGCGACTGTGCCATCGTTTTGCTTTGCAGTTGTACTTTGAATACGAGCGGCCGCTTGTGGTGTCATTGGTGTTTTGTTATTACTCATTTTTGTATCTCCAAGATTAGGTTATGTTGGTAGAAGCCTCTACCAACACCAGGAATAATATCCGAGACTTTTATTGCTTGGATGGGGGGGGAACTGTCCAAATTTGTATTATTTTGAATTAACTCACTACTGATTCGTTTTTGGTAGCTGTTATTCGTGCTAAGTATCTGTAATATCGAGCACTAAAGATGTGGTCAATCTTATTAAGATGGGAATCGTTATGGATCAGGATGAACTAAATAAGGTTGAATTGCCTGCTATCAGTCAATTACAACTACTAGGCTGGCAATTTATCGCTGGAGCAAAGCTCACGCCTGAGCATAACGAACGGCCTTATCTTCGTGATGTTGTGTTAGTTGGCCGCCTTGAATCAGCCATAAAGCGCATCAATCCTTGGATTAATGATGAGAACCTTCGCAAAGTTTCCCGTGAGATAACCCACCCTAACTTTGTTGGCTTGATGGAATACAATCAGGCGATTTATCACACTTTAGTCAACTACCTTTCTGTCGAACAAGATTTAGGTAAAGGCCGTAAGGGCCAAACCGTTAAGTTAATTGATTTTGATAATATTGAAGCCAACGAGTTTATTTGCACTTCACAATTTAAAGTTGAGGGGGTAAACCAGAATATTATCCCTGATATTGTATGCTTTATTAATGGGTTGCCACTAGCGGTTATTGAATGCAAATCCCCCTATATATCTGACCCTATCAACGAAGGCATTAATCAACTACGCCGTTATGCTAACTTGCGTAATAGTGCCGATGATGAAGGCGCACAACGCCTTTTTTGGTACAACCAACTCATGGTATCAAGCTGCCGCGATAGGGCGAAAGTGGGCACAATTAGTTCGAATTCATCCCACTATGCCGATTGGAAAGACGCTTACCCTTTTACAGACGATGCGCTTTCAGCACAAAACTTAAGCCTGGCAATAACAGGTAGTAATACTGCTACATTTAGCGCAACAGAAGATATACAGATTCATGACAACCCATCCCTTTACAGTGCTACGAGCTCACAATATGAATCAATAACAGGAATTACAGCACAGCAAAGGCTGATCGCTGGCATGTTCAGCCGAGCAAACTTTTTAGACCTGCTGCAAAACTTCATTCTGTTTGAGCCTGTAGAAGGCAAGCTGATTAAGAAAGTGGCGCGCTATCAGCAATATCGCGCTGTTAACAAGGTGATTGAACGCCTCAAAACAGGCAAAGATCGTAAAGAGAAATCTGGTGTTGTGTGGCATACACAAGGCAGTGGTAAATCACTCACCATGGTCATGCTTGCCGTTAAAATGCGCCGCGACCCAGTTCTTAAACAATACAAACTGGTGTTTATCACTGACCGTACCCAGTTAGATGAACAATTATCGAGCACCTTCCGTGCTGCGCAAGGCGAAACCATTTATAACGCTGGCTCTGTTACAGAACTAAAAGCCTTACTCAAAAAAGACAGCTCTGATTTAGTCACGGCAATGGTACAAAAATTCTTAGATTTAGAAAAAGAGCTCAGTACCGATGATGACTCTGACGGTTTTAGTAACCTAAACCCTTCCGATAAAATCATTGTGCTTGCCGATGAAGCCCACAGAACCCAATTTGGTGGGCTTGCCATGACCATTAATGCTGCTCTACCCAATGCACCAAAAATTGGATTTACCGGTACACCATTACTGAAATCCCAGAAAATGGACAAAGCTTTTGGTGGTTACATTGATGAGTACAAAATTAACCAGGCGGTTGATGATGGTGCAACTGTGCGTATTTTGTATGAAGGCCGCCAGGTACAAACAGAAGTTGCGGGCGAATCATTAGACAAGCTATTTGAAGCTTATTTTGGTCATTACACCAAAGAAGAACAGCGTGAAATTAAACAAAAATACGGCATAGAACGGGCAGTTCGTGAAGCCCCTGCACGAATTCGCTGGGTGTGTATTGATTTGCTATCTCACTACAGGCAACACATTCAGCCTGATGGCTTCAAAGCCATGATAGTGGTTGGCAGTCGTCATGCCGCTGTTATCTTTAAAAAGACCTTAGATGAATTAGGTTCGCCACCTGCTGAAGTGATTATTTCTGGTGATCATAACGATGAACAATACATTTCCGAACATACTGACAAAGTAAAACAAAAGAAAATAATCCAAGAGTTCACTAAACCATTATCTGAAAATCCGACGGCATTTTTGATTGTGAAAGACATGTTATTGACTGGGTTTGATGCGCCGATTGCTCAGGTGATGTACATAGACCGTAAGCTGCAAGATCACACATTGATGCAAGCAATAGCAAGGGTTAACCGAACTTACAAAGGCAAAACCTGTGGTTATGTGGTCGATTATTTTGGGTTATCAAAACATTTGGTCGATGCGATGGAGATGTTTAGTAGTGATGATGTTGAAGGAACTTACCAGAGCTTAAAAGATGAGATACCTAAACTTAAAGCCACTCACACTTTAGCGATTTCTTTTTTTAGACACATTAAAGTTAAAGAGGTCGATCATTACGTACTCGCGTTGAAAGAAGAAGCGGTCCGTTCGCAGTTTGATATGGCTTTTAAGCGATTTGCTAAACAGATGAATATCATTTTACCCGATGTAGCTGCTGCGCCTTTTTTAGCTGACATGAAGTTACTGGGTAAAGTACATAACGCAGCACGCAATCAGTATCGCGATGCTGGTCTTGATATGTCTGACATCGGCGCAAAAGTACGTAAGCTTGTAGACGAACATATTTTAAGTACCGGCGTGGACCCTAAAATTCCGCCTGTAGACCTGTTAGCGGCTAACTTTAAAGAGAGCATTCGACCAGAGAAATCTGCTGAATCTAAAGCATCTGAAATCGAGAGTGCGATTAAGCATCACATCACCATAAAACTCGAAGATGATCCGGAGTATTACAAGTCTTTAAGTCTGCGATTAAGGGACATTATTGAAAAGAATGCCGGCCAGTGGGAGCAACAATTAGAACTATTGTTATCGATGGTGGACACGATTGAAATCGATCGTAGAAAAGCAGCTAAAAATGCGGGATTATCTGAAACTGAGTATGCTTTTTATAACATTTTGATCGCTGAAGTTACGCAAACTAGCGACATAGAAGTTATCGATGAGCATCAACTCATAGAGATTAAAACAATTACCCAAAGCCTTGTGGCCATGTTTGATGATGCGACTCAGATAGTCGATTTTTTTGATAAAGATGATGAAGTAAAACGTCTGAAAAAAGAGATAAAGCGAGCTGTGATTGACGCTTCATTCAGTAACCCGATCTTAATCACCAATCTACAAGATAGGTTTATGGAATTAGCTCAGCACAAGTTTAACAAGTAATGATTAGGGCTATGAAGAAACAAGAACTGATTGAAGCTAATGGCTTTAAAGCTCAAATATCCAGAACGGCTAGAGCAAAAACGGCATCAATTACCGTGGAAAAAGGCTTGGTTACAGTCACTGTGCCTAAGCTATTAGCCACAGAACGCATTGAGCAGATACTAAAAGATAAACGCCAATGGGTTATGGATAAAATAGCCCTACATGACGAACTAGCAGCATCTGGTGATAGAGAGTTTATATCGGGTGAGGCTTTGCCCTACCTCGGCCGACATTATCGCTTAAAAGTTCACGCTGGCAATTTTGAGCCTGTAAAGCTTGTAGAGGGACGTTTAATCGTTACCGTCCCTATGGGGTCAGCGCGGCCTAATTTGGTGAGAGAGGCGCTTGTGGGGTGGTATAAACGCCATGCACTACTCAAACTAAAAGAGAAAGTACGTCGATATGCGAAAGTAATGAACGTTTCACCTAAATCCGTCAACATCAAAACCTTCAAAAGTCGCTGGGGAAGTTGTAACCCCAAAGGAGATTTAGACTTTAATTGGGTAATTATGATGGCCCCTAACCGTGTTGTTGATTACGTCGTTATCCATGAGCTGAGCCATTTAAAACAACTTGACCACTCTCCACTATTTTGGCGAGAAGTCGAACGAGTAATGCCTGACTACATGGAATACAAGCTATGGCTAAAAGAAAATGCAGCAAGATTGGTTATTTGATCTGCTAATCAGGCAGGGAATCTTAGTTTAGCGGGCGGTTGATGGTTTAGAATAAAGATTCATGTAGTTCAAACTCACTTTTTGGCAGTAACGTTATAGATCTAGCTGCCACAATGAAGTTATATCTATGGCTACAAATATGTGTTTAATAAACGTTATTGGGGGATAAATAACCCTTTCAAAAGACTTCCTCATTGTTAAATTGTTTTATATAACAAAGAGGGTAGATGTTTTAACCCAAGAAATCAGCAACAAAATAAAACTAAAAACCATTACAATCAATTACTAATAGGAAGTTAACATCTCATATTGTGAATATTCATAGCCGATATATGATATTAAAAATATTTATTGAGTTTGTTGTCAATTTAAACAAATAGTACTGATTTTATTGCCTGTATTGTACATGCTAATATATGTCTTTGTAATTTTGACTTTTAAATATAGCATCACTAATTATTGGGGGGGATTATTAATGATGCTATAAACAGATATTTAAATGTTCCTAGAAATAATAACCAAAGTTTATATTCACTCTATTGTCCCAACCGCTGTCCGTTTGAGTTAGTCCTATATGGTCATTAACACCACTTGCGTACATGTTTTCACCGGCAATGAAATCGATCATTGTGTAAGTTGGACCAGCTGAAATAGCCATCCCGGTGACATTTTGTAAGCTATCATCAAAACTATCGTCAACTGTATCAGGCGTCAGTATGCCTAAGTCGTTATATACTTTAATGCTCCCCCAAGAAGTGCTGAATGTTTTGGCGACATTAATACTATAGATTTGCGCTTTAACGGCTATTTCGTATTGCCATTGGAATGCTGCAACTGCAATCTTATTCTCTGCTCCTACTTCAGGATCTGCAGCATCATATTCATATTGCATTGCTTGCAGTTGGAGGTTCCAGTCGTTATAAGAAATATCGGCATGCAGGGCTATTGCATAACGGTCACCGTTATTGCCTGTCTTGGCATTGTATATTTGGCCAACTTCTAAGGAAGCTCCAAGTTTTGCTTGGACACCTTCGAAATCAACTTGATACATTTGGCGTAGATTGATTTGGTTGGTTTCTTCGTTGCTGTATTGGGTACCGTTCACTACACCTGCATAAATATCGGTGGAATAACGTTCGTTACTCGACGCTCCTCGTTCGGCATTTTTGTAGAATGCAGCGGAGGTTGTCCAAGCTTCATAGCTATAGTCAAGTGCGATACCCATGTCTGAGTCATCTTCAAACCCTACATAATAAGGTATACCAAACCAAAAGCTATTCGAAATATATCCAGGATTGCCAAATGGCTTTTTGATGAGTCCTAACTTAACTTGTAGGTTTGGATTTATGTCATAAAATCCATAAGCATAGCGGATCATATCGTAACCATTGTAAAATCGATATTCACTAGACAGACCAAAATCTGAGATTTTGCCATTGAACTTTATTGCTAACATGTCTAAATCAAAATCACCGAGTTTATCTTTTGAGTTTTCACTGTAGTCTTTATATGAGTAGTTAGCGCGGACTGTACCAGTTACGTCAATTGTCTCTTCTGCGAAGGCGAATCCACAGCTAGAGGCTAGACCGAGCAACGTTAATATTATTTTCTTTTTCATCATCATATCTCGATAGAGTAAGGTTAGCCTTCCATGGCGAATTAGAAATTATTAAGCAAGCTCAACGGATCGTTCGTAATTTTGCTGTTTAGCCGCACTTTTCTTAGCTATTTTACTCACCCAAATCCCCCCTAGAATGGTAATACCAGTACAGACAATGAGGTAAGCAAATACCATGTTATAGGCTGTTTCTTTTGGATATTTATCTAGCCAGCTACCTACCATTTTAAAAGCATAAACATCAGGCAAATATGACAGAGTACAAATAACGCCTAAAGCGGTACCAGTTAGGTGCATTGGTATGTTTGCAGGTCCCATTGTGGCAAACTGTACGCCTCTCACGGCATAAAGCATGAAGGCCAAGAGTAAGACTAATCCGATCACAAAATAGTTGTTTATACCATCTGGCAAAAAGATAAATGTGGCTAGTACTGCGATAAGCAAAACACAACCTTGAATAAGCGCTTTAGTTGAAGACTTGGCCACTTTATCACCATAGTATCCCCCTGCAGGGCTACCAATGGTTTGAATAAAATAAGTTCTTACTGTGCCGAGTATGCCCACAACACCAACAGGCACCATCCAAACATCTTCTAAGTAAGGAGAGGTGTATGACAATAGTGCAAATACATTATATAGACCGAAAATTATTAAGGTAACAGCCCAAAGTCCAGGGAGTTTTATGACGTCTTTAACCGCAGAGAAACTAAATTTACTGGTCTCGTCACTGCCTTTTGCTTTCACATTGGGCATAGCGAACCAAATCAGAGCAGCTACGATAATATGCAGTACACCGTAGAAGTAGAGAATATTTTCTAGACCTGCAATTTTTGTTACGCCAAGCTCTAAAGCATAAACACCACCAAGCGCAGTCAGAGTACTCAAAATACCACGGGCACCTTCAGTGAAGCCAAACATCCTCCCTTGCTCTTCGTCAGTACCCATCATGCGAATACCTTTTAGGTATGCGCACCAAAAAATCATTAGACCGAAAATACCGAGTAAACCATGAATGACTTTTACTAAGAATAGACCGGGAAGGGTTGCATACCAGAATATACAAGCGCCCGCACCAAGCAGTGAGAAAACGATCAGGTTCTTAGCTTTAAATTTATCCGCGATCATGCCACCAATGATGTAACTGAACGTACCTACCAGCCCTAAGATTGCGTAAATATCTCCAACTTGTTCGTGGCTTATTCCAAGTCCTTCACGCAAGGGGGTATAAGCAAACTCTCGCATATATGGCACACGGTAAATAACGGCAACCGATAGACCCAACAAGAAGAGTACAAAATACTTTTGAAATGTTGATATTTCAGAAGGATCAACTGCTTTATTATTAAACATAATTATTACCTGAATTTGGTCATTTATTAAACTCACAACCTAGGTGTTAATTAAAATAACAAGGGGTTGCATGTTTGTTTAGAACCTTGTGGCTATAGAGCCCCTCTCAATCAAGGGGCTCTTAGTCTGATTACATGTAAACAGCTACAGGCTCACCTAATACATCAAGCATTGGCTCAACACCTAAACCAGGAACATTTGGAGGCGTTGCAAAACCATTGACGTTACGTGCACCTTGGTCAGCAGGAATTGGATCTACCGTTAAATGGTAATGGCATAACCAGCTTGCTAAACGATTTGCTTCAGGACATGATGACGCTAGGTGGATTGCTGCTGTATCAGCAAGGCAAGTACCGCCTAGATCTTCAATATGCATTGGCCAGCCAATCGAAACACAGAAATCACGGATCTGCAGCGCTTTGGTGAGTCCACCCACACGATTAGGCTTAACTTTTACACCACTACCACATTCATTTTTCCATGCTTCTAAATGATCTTGGAAGGTAGTCATACACTCATCAAGCATGATAGGTTGCTGTACTTTACGAGAAACTCGACCACATTGGTCCAATGTTTGGCATGGTTGTTCAACCCATGAACGAGACTCGACCGAATTAAGTACTGAAATTGCCGTAGCCGGTTCCCAAGCACGATTTACATCAAACGTGACCTTATGACCGTCTGGTAAACCTGCTTCGACACCATTGATACGTGCAATGTCAGCTTTAGTATCGGTGCCGCCAATTTTTGCAGAATGCCATTTGTAACCATCTCGACCAGCGTCGTCTATAAGAGCAAGCATTTCTTCAGCCGTGCCTGTGGAAATCGATGAATTCACTGCTACCGGAGTGGCTTCAGCGCCACCCATTAGCATGTATACAGGTAGTCCTGCTTGTTTGCCAAGGATATCCCAGCAAGCCATATCAATGGCCGATTTTACATATTCATGACCAGGTAATTGAAGATCCATAACCCGGTTAATATGAAGCAGTGCACATGGGTTTTCACCAATTAGGAATGGTGCAAGTGTTTCGATACCAGCACGGATCCCAGGCCCATGAGCTGGGAGGTAAGTGTGACCCCAAGGGCAACCTTCACCCCAGCCGTGTAACCCATCGTCAGTTTGAATTCGAACAAACGTTGAATCGATTTTTTCAAACAATAAGCGGCCACCAGATAATTTGTAAGGATGGGTCAATGGCAAGTCTATTTGGAATACTTCAATTTTTGTAATTTTCATTTCTTTGTCCTTTCTGTTTTTGTGATGTTACTTGTTTACTAACGTTGTGTTATTTCTCATCTGGCATTTTCATGTCATGTACATGACAGTTATTACAGAACAAACGAGATTTTTGGTGTTCACTATGACAACCCATGCAATCAACACCTGAGTTGTAATGGAATGAATAATGAGGATTGCGATCCAGCCACATGTCACTTTGTGGCTGCGCTGCAGCTTCACGTAACGTTTCGATTGTGCCGTGACAGCTCTGACAAGTTTCTTGATCCGGCATGACTTTCGGTGTCTTGGTTAGATGACAGTCTGCACAGCTCATGTCCAACGCTTGATGGTGAGGTTTGAGTTTATGTGGCGCTGCGTAGACATTAATGGCTAGCAGTAAACTTATTAGTAAAATGATTTTTTTCATTGTCTAACTTCCTTAACCTAAATCTTTGATTCGTTTGACCGCGATACGACCCATAACTAGTGGGTCAGTAGTTCCACAGCCACCTAAACGACTTGCACCAGCAGCACCAGCCGCAACTTCACCAGCAGCAAATAAGCCCTTGATAGGTTTTGAGTCATCAATAGAAAGCACTTCTCCTTGGCCATTGATGGCAATGCCGCCCATGGTGTAGTGAATTTTGTTCCAAATGCGCATTGCATAGAATGGGGCTTTTTCAATTGGCTTTAAGCCAATACTAAGCGGGATAGGTTTATCGAATTGCGGGTCAATACCTTTTCGCACATAATCGTTATAATCTTTGACTTGCTGCTTTAACGCTTCAGCAGGTATACCGTAATGTTTTGCTAGCTCGTCCAAAGTGTCGAATGCTTTAACTGTACCGTCGTGAACGATACGTTTTCTTCGCGTTGGGCTGATACCCGGATCGTTATGACCAGTGCTATCACATAGTGCAACAGGATAGTCGAGCTCTGGATTACCTTTATTAGACGCATCAATGATTGCGTTCGCGCGTGTTAGACGGTCAGCCAATTCATTCATAAATCGCTTACCGGTAGCTACATCGACAGCTATCCCATGCACGTATTGAGCATAAGGTAAATAATCAGGCGAGTTACCATAACCAGGTTCGTCTGGTGAGCACCAAGGGCCAAGCTGGATCCAACTAAGCTGACGTGGTGCGCCGCCTGCACGCATCATGGCTTTTATACCGTCAGCAGAGCCGCCAGGTTGATTAGTTGTTTCATAGTTGGCGTCTAGCCTTTCATCTTGTAACATTCTGAACTGTAAATCAGCAGCATATCCACCAGTGGTGAGCACAACACCTTTCTTCGCTTCAAAGTATGCAATTCGACCAGTACCGGGCCGATCCCATTGAGCTTTATCCATAACTTTGATACCGATAACACGACCATCTTTTTTAACTAAATCCAGTAGTTCACAGTTAGCACGGTACTCGGCACCTGCTTTTTGTGCTGATTCGCGAAGCGGTACGTTGATATCTGCACCTGTAGAACGAGCACCAACACGAATACGCGGCACACGGTGTCCGCCATAGTGAAAAACGCCATCCATAAATTTAGCACCATGTTTCACCACCCAGTTGTAAGTTTCAAGAGAGTTATGAGCAATCGTTTCTGCAATTTCAGGCATTGCAAGACCACGACCTGCAATTAAAATATCTTGTGCCATCAATTCGGCACTGTCTTCAATGCCTGCCGTTTTTTGTTCTGCTAATCCAGCAACAGCCATACCTCCGCCATTAAGTGAGCTGTTACCACCAAAAGCTGGCATTTTCTCAATAACTAAAGCATTGAGCCCTAATTCGGCAGCGGTCATAGCGGCTGAGTTGCCACCGAATCCAGTTCCAACGATAATAACGTCATATGATTTTTCAAATTTGACCTCTTCAGGTTCACATTTACTCTTCGCCGATACAGGTAAGGCTGTACCAGCTCCGAGAATGACTGCCGACGTTAATAATTTACGACGACTTATTTTAATTCTTTCACCATTCATAAAATTTTCTCCAAGTAAGAAATCAAAATTATAATAGAATTTAAAATCACGGATTATGTTGATTAAGTTCACAAAAAATTTTTCATGAACATATCAATATTTAATAAAGACATTAGATATTTAGATATTAAAAAAATAAATGTGATGCAGATTATGAATATGATTTAAATATATAGACAAAAACACTATCAAAAGATATAAAGTAACTATTAGGAAATCTAATAAAAGTATTACATAGATTATTGCAATTTAAATAGTGTGGTTAGCCGTTAGGGGCGTAATAGAAAGAGACTCAGTTTAGGGTTGATTTTAAATCTCAATTCAAACCGACCCATCCATCTAATTAATATGAAAAAATAATTTTAATATTGTTTATTTATCGGAAAGGCTGGATATGAAAAAAACACCACCATTTAGATCGTTAGAAGTGTTTGAATGTATTGTTAGAACTGGATCTTTTTCTGCAGCAGCTGCCTCTTTATTTATATCTCAGAGCGCGGTATCTCATCAGATAAGAATTATAGAGCAATACTATGAAAAACAACTATTTGAGAGGAATGGCAAAAATATTAGATTGACAGGTGATGGACATCGGTTACATGCGAAAGTTGATGGTATTATGGATGAAATAGCATCATTATCCGATATATTTTGCGATAGTAATGGTAGAGAATTACGCATAGCAGGGAATCAAGCAACAATTACTAGAGTATTAATGCCAAAATTACGTGATTTTTATAAACACTATCCAAAAATAAAAATTAAACTTGTGGTTATGTCAGGTCTTTTCTACAAACTATCACCGAACACGGCGGATATATTTATTACTTGCAACAATTTACAACGGGGTTATGAGTTTAAGCTATTAGCAACCGAAATTATTATTCCATTTTGTAAACAAGATCTACTTGACGAAAACGGTATCACAGATCTTACCATATTGGGTAATTTACCTCTGATTGATACCGATTACGAAACAAATCACACCGATCTAGCACATTGGTCTGCAGGTACAGGGATTATTTACGATAAACAGAATGTAGTTATTAATTTAGAACAAGTATCTGCAGCTATTGATGCTGCAAGTCAAGGGCTTGGTGTGGCTTTGTGCTGGCGCCCATTCATTGAAGAACAACTTAACCGTGGCGAATTAGTCGAACTACAACTTCCCAAATATAACTCAGGAATTGGTTACTTTCTTGCCAATGTCGAAGGTCAAAATGACAAATGTATTCAAGTATTCAAAGACTGGCTATTTACATATTTCAACTAAAAAAATCTGTATCTTATATTGACACTGGAAAGTAGAACAAGAATTAGACCTATTCGCTAAACAAGTAGCCAAAGGGGGAAGGCATAGAGTAGGAAGTAGACCTAAATGATTTCAGGGTAATGTTAACTAAAGTTACCGTTGAAGCGGTATTGACTAATGAATTTAAACATTATTTAGGTTATCAAAAAATGAGAAAGCCCTCACTAGCAACAGTCATAATGGTTACTCCAGCAGAAAAGTTAAAACCGAAGACGGTAGCTTTGAGTTAGACACGCCTCACTACCTTAATGACAGTTTTTAACCTGTACTATCAAAGCCGCTTCATATAAATGGATGGTAAGAATATACATCTTTATGCCCAGGGCATGAGACGACACAATACATTATCGATACTTTACATGATCTGTAGGTACTGAAATCTCTTCTACTTCGTTTTCGAAGTGACGAACTCAATCATACACCAGGTAATAGAGTGACAGTCACGTCCACTTGAGCCTGTTTACCCCATCGCTGTTCTAAACTCTGTATCGTAGTTAAAATTAGTGAACACAATAAGGTTAACAGCAAAGCGATTTCTTAACACTTGGCGTTAACCTTGAAGGCGGCAAAGGACTCATAATAAGATTTATGTGGTGATTAAGTAAGGCTTAGCACTCAAAAGGATAACCACATGAGCATGCACTTTTTCACAATGAATAATTTCAAAACAGCCGACAGACTCACTTCCAATCATTCCGATTCATGAAGAGATTCTGAGAAATATAGTTTAAAAAACGTACCTAACTTACTCGTAAAACATTCAATATCTCGCATTGAAGTTTTCGATTACGAAGATAAGAAATCAAACATCATCAAGCATTAGCATCTTTTTGTTTTCTAACTCATCATTCAATAACACTTTGACAAAACCATAGATCCCAAATAATAAAATAAGTAGAAATGGGAATGCTATTGCTATAGTTGCACTTTGTAGCGCTTTTAATCCACCGAAAAAGAGTAAGGTTATCGCGATAAGGCACTGCATTGATGCCCAGAACACTCGTTGCCAACGACTAGGCTCATCTTCAGAGTTACTGGCTAGCATAGCCACAACCATAGATGCTGAATCTGAAGAGGTAACAAAAAAGACAACGACTAAAATAGTGGCTACGACATACATAATAGAAGAATAAGGCACATATTCTAAAAAAGCATACATAGCATTAGCATTATTTTGTTCGATAACAGTCAATAGTTGAGTCTTTCCCATATTCAGAATCAAATCTATTGCTGAGTTCCCAAAAACTGTTATCCATAAGAAAGTAAATAAAGTAGGTAAAATTAGTACACCAAAAACAAACTCTCGAATCGTTCTTCCATATGATACTTTTGCAATGAATATACCCACAAAAGGTGTCCAAGCAACAGCCCAGGCCCAGTAAAGTAAAGTCCATTGCCCAAACCATTCTTTATTTTCATAAGTATTAAAATCAAAACTTTTTCCTATTAATTCAGAAAAGTAGTTCCCCGTGTTTGTTATTAACATCTGTATTAGCATCACTGTATCACCGCTTATTAATACAAAAGCCATAAATAGCACCGCTAGAATTATATTGAGTTGAGCTAATGTTTTAATACCTTTTTTTAACCCAAGGAAGACGGATAACATCGCTATTGAGCTTATAAATACGATAATCCCAATTTGGATGTACTGTTCAAAAGGCAGATCAAGCAAATAGTTCAACCCAGAGTTTATCTGTATTGCACCATATCCCAATGAAGTTGCAATACCGAAGAGAGTACCAAGTACTCCTATTATATTGACCATGTCACCTAATAGACCATTAACCCGCTTGCCAATTAGCGGATATAATAATGAGCTTAACGTTAACGGAAGGCCTTTTTTAAAACTTAAATATGCCATGATCAAGGCAACAATGGCATAGGTTGCCCATATATGAAATCCCCAGTGAAAAAAAGTAATACTCAAGGCTTGTTGTGCACCTAAAACGGTTCCGATATCAACATGCGGAGCATGACTAAAATGATACACTGGCTCTGAAATACTAAAAAACATCAACCCTATACCAATACCTGCTGAAAATAACATTGAAAACCAGCTAAGATTATTAAATTCTGGACTTGAATTTTTGGGACCCAATTTTATTTTACCAAACCGACTAATACTTAAAGTTATAATGAGGAGTAAGAATAATGCTGTAGAAGAGATATAAAGCCAACTAAGGTTACTTAAAATGTATTCGTGCAATTTAAAAAAATTATCATTAGCACCATGACTGTCGACGATGCAATATACCAACAGTGTCATTATAATAAATGTAGAAGTGCAAAAAACTTTAATGTTAGTTGTTTTTTCGAATATATTTTTTATATTAACCATTGCAATCTCAATCTCAATCTCAATCTCAATCTCAATCTCAAAGTTTACTTTGTAAACTATAAAAAAATGTTTTCCTTGTCACAAGTGTGGATAATAATTTTCTTTATGCATAACGATATCTAATAGTTATAGTTATAAAAGTAATAACACATTTTTTAAGATGGTTGGTGTAAAAATAGTCAAATACATTTGTTCGGAATGTTATCACCTCAAGAGTGATTGGAAGTGATTCTATACTGAAAACATTCATTGTGATCAAAAAATGCACACTCATGCGGTTGCCCTGAGAATCAAGGCGTGATCTGGTAATGCCAATCAGTTAAGAACTGAAGTTATAAAATTAAACCTATCTATTGACCGACCTTTTCAGTCTGCCAAAATCCGATAATCTTCTTTATCGGAATTTTTATGGAATTTTTCAGAAGCATTAGCCCGCACTTCAATTAACCGCCTGACAGAGTTCTCGTGCCTTGCTGATGTCCTTGAGCCCGATAGTATCCAAACCTTCCTAGATTCCCAACGGTATTGCCACATTAAGGCAACGAAAACTCCGGATGGATGCTATGGTTTGGGCTGTTATTGGTATGTCTTTATTTAACAATGAATCCGTTCATCGATTGATTAATAAACCTCAGATCTTGTTAAGCCAACACGATATTAGTTAACGACCTCAATTTCATTAGCTCATCACTATCATAGCGAATGTGCTCAAAGATAATTCCATGGGGTCCATTTTTCCTTGTGGCTCTTTCAGCCAACACTATATCTAATGCTTCTTTATTCATGACTCTACGAGGAACAAATTCCAGGTCCTCCTGCCAGCTGACCCAAGGGATAAGAGTACCTTTTGCAACTAGATCTCGATGGTAAATATCTATAACCCATTTATGGAAAATTGTTAGAAACAAGTCCATTGTGATAATTGCATTTTTTTTAGGATTATAAGTATTAGAGTCAACGATATTAGGGGGTATTACCCAATGTCGGCATCAAACTTGATTTCAAAATAGCTAATGCTTCCATCTTGATATAGAACTTCAAAGTCGGGGGTATAGCTGTGGGGAGCGCCCTCAAAATAATACAGAAATGAAAAGGCTGTGCTTGGTAACTCTTGATGTTCTGGTCGAATTCCAGGTGATAGCAGAAATCAGCTTCTAGCGGACTCTCTAAGTGAGTAACTTTATCTAAAGATTTACGTCCATTAAAAACATTAACGCTTTTTGACATTCAGTTTTTTACTACACGACGTTTCGGATTTTTAGACATAATTGCATAACCTTGAAAATTTCTTCAAAGTTATGCCACAAATGAAGATATTTCAACTTATGGTACAAAAAATAACAGCTTATGACATCCAAATGACAGCTTATGGTATAACCATCAGAAAAAATGGCTAAAGTAATGCTAAATCACCTTTGCTTTCTAACCAGGTTTTTCGATCTGACGCGCGTTTTTTTGCCAAAAGCATATCCATCAGTGACCATGTCTCGTCGGCATCATCGATTGTCAGTTGCACTAGACGGCGTGTATTAGGATCCATCGTGGTTTCGCGCAATTGCAATGGGTTCATTTCGCCCAGACCTTTAAATCGCGTGACTTGTACTTTGCCTTTTTTATTCTCAGCGGCAATGCGATCTAAAATAGCGTTTTTCTCTGCTTCATCTAACGCATAGAACACTTCTTTGCCAAGATCGATACGAAACAGTGGCGGCATGGCGATATACACATGACCTTTTTCAACTAACACGCGGTAATGCTTCAAAAATAATGCACATAACAGCGTCGCAATGTGTAATCCATCCGAGTCCGCATCGGCTAAAATACATATTTTGCCATATCGCAGTTCTGAAATATCTTCACTGTCGGGATCGCAACCAATCGCAATTGAAATATTATGCACTTCTTGCGAGCCAAGTACCTGCGAAGCATCAACTTCCCAGGTGTTTAAAATTTTGCCACGTAGCGGCATAATTGCCTGAAACTCACGGTCACGGGCTTGTTTTGCACTGCCACCAGCAGAGTCACCTTCTACAAGGAATAACTCTCCACGCATTGGGTCTTGGCCACTGCAATCGGTTAACTTACCCGGTAATGCTGGGCCGGATACCACTCTTTTACGAGCAATTTTCTTAGCGGCTTTTAAGCGACGTTGAGCATTATTAATGCATAGCTCAGCTAATTGTTCGGCTAGCTCGGTATTGGAGTTCAACCACAGAGAAAAAGCATCACGGACAATGCCTGACACAAAGGCGGAGCTTTGACGGCTAGAGAGCTTTTCTTTGGTTTGCCCGGCAAATTGTGGGTCTTGCATTTTGATCGATAAAATAAATGCAGCACGATCCCAAATGTCATCTGGCGATAATTTTATCCCGCGGGGGATCAAATTGCGGAACTCACAAAACTCACGCATAGACTCTAGTAACCCTTGTCTAAAGCCATTAACATGAGTTCCACCAAGCGGTGTAGGAATTAAGTTTACATAACTTTCATTAAGGCTTTCACCGCCTTCTGGTAACCAGGTAATTGCCCAATCCGCGGCTTCTAAGTCACTTTTAAAGCTGCCGACAAAAGGGACTTCAGGCAACATTAACGAGTCTTTTATCGCTTCTTGAAGATAATCGGTTAACCCGCTTTCATAAAACCACTCATGAACTTCACTGGTGTGCTTATTGGTAAATTTAATGCGCAAACCGGGACACAACACGGCTTTAGCACGCAGTAAATAAATAAGCTTACTGACTGAAAAATTAGGTGAATCAAAGTAACTCACGTCTGGCCAAAAATGCACTCGCGTACCGGTATTACGGCGCCCGCACGTTCCGGTTACCACAAGTTCTTCAACTTTAAAGCCGTTTTCAAATGCCATGTCGTACACTTGAGCATCGCGGCGTACGGTAATTTCAACACGCGTAGACAAGGCGTTCACAACTGAAATACCCACGCCGTGCAAACCACCAGAGAATTGGTAATTTTTGTTTGAAAACTTACCACCAGCGTGCAACTTGGTCAGAATAAGCTCGACCCCAGGAATACCTTCTTCTGGGTGGATATCCACAGGCATGCCGCGGCCGTCATCGGTCACTTCCAATGAGTTATCAGTATGCAGAATAACTTCGATTTTAGTTGCATGGCCTGCCAACGCCTCATCGACGCTGTTATCAATTACTTCTTGCCCAAGGTGATTTGGTCTGGTGGTATCGGTATACATACCAGGACGGCGCTTTACCGGGTCTAGTCCATTAAGGACCTCAATAGCATCTGAAGTATATTGGTTGGTCATAGTCCACACATTTGGAGTTAAATGGAGCCAAAGTTAGCTCAAATTGATCATTATTTATAACGTAAAACGCTACAGCTGAATAAAATTACAAATTTTGTCTAATTGTTGTTCATAGCCGACAAAACTGTGGTCGCCATTGGGTTCTAGATGTAATTCGCAGCTGTGGTACTTATGTAATGCTTGTCGATAATCTAACACTTCGTCACCAGTTTGCAACAGCACCAGAAAACGATCAGGGTGTTGAATCACGTTAGTATCAAACAGCGCAACATCATCTCGATGTTGAGGCAACACCTGATAATGTTCATTGGTATAGGGATTATATTGAGGCCCGATAAACTGTTCAAATAATTCGAAGGGTTTTACGGCAGGATTAACCAAAACAGCCTTACCACCATAGGTTTCGGCTAAATAACTGGCAAAATAACCACCCAAAGATGAGCCAATAAAGCGTAATGCTTGCCCTTGTCGCTTAGCTTGCTCGGTTAATTCACATAACAGTGTCATCGCGGCATGCGGTGAAGAAGGCAGTTGCGGTTGATGAAATACGACGTTTGGGTAATGTTGATTGATATACTGAGCGGTTTGAACGGCTTTATCCGACTGCGGCGAGCTATTAAAACCATGTATATAAAGCAGCATATTTCCTCGCGAGTCGGTAAATTACATCTTAATTAGTACCCATTCGCTTCGTTATCAGGTGAAAAGCGATTTCCAGGCACGCGGTAAACGTTAGTGCGAATGCTACCATCGCCTGCCAACTCCAGCAAACGATAACCGGGTTGTACTTGGTCTAAAGCAAAATAAGATGAAAGTGGTTTAAATTGAATACACGTAGACGGTGTTGCCATTAATGGGATATCACCATGTGGCCCAACATGGACTTTGTCGACTTGTTGATGAACATGGCCCCATAATACGCCTTTAACTTGCGGGTAGCGGCTGGTTCGCGCTAAAAAATCGGCACCATTCATCATACAATGCTGATCAAGCCACGCACATTCCATCATAATGGGATTATGATGCATCACTAACAATACATGCTTGTTTGGGTGAGCTTTGATAGCGGCATCAATCAGTGCAAATTGTTGATCACCCATGTAACCACCGGGTTTGCCGCGTACTGTTGAATCGAGCATTAAAATAATCCATGCGCCAATCACAATAAGCTGTTGGCCAAAGACCTTCTCACCTTGCATACGCAAGGCCATTAAGCGTGGGTCGTCATGGTTACCGGGTAAATAATGACAAGGAAGATTAAGCGCCTCAATTCTATCAACGAAATGTTGATAAGACTCAGGCGAATAATCTTGGCTGATATCACCGGTAGCCAGTAATAAATCAGCGGGGTATTTGGTTGCCATGAACGTATTTAACACTGCTTGAAGGCTATTTGTGGTGTTAACACCTAATAGCTGACCTTCAGGATCGGCAAAAAGATGCGGATCAGTCACTTGGACTAATCGCACAGGTTCATTTTCAGCAACAGAATAATGTACTGCGTCTTTAAGCACTAAAGATCCCTAACACAATAAAATAGTAAATAAACTATGACTGGCAAGCCACTCTCCGAGCGCCAATCTTCAATAAATCTTCAAGGAATGCATTCACTTGAAACTTCTCATCGCTATGATGCATATGTATATTAGGATAATCATACACTGGCTTTAAACGATAAATCTGTTGGCTAGTTAACACTTCTGCTAATTGAGCATCGTGATAGACGCGAACAAGTGCTTTTGGAGATTTAAAAAAATGTCCATTTGGTATAGGGCGCGAAATTTCAACTAACTGAGTGTATTTAGTGTTTTCAACAATATTGACTATCAAAGTGCCAAATTCACCCTCAACCGGCCAAGGCTCATTGAGGCTAAACTGTTCAGGTAACCATTTTAAAATATGCGCGTAATTACGACCGCACACTGCTAAAAATGCGCTGACATTCGGTTGATACTTTTGCTTTTTATTGTGGTTTGACACTGTCACTCAATCGTTCCTATCTGCAAATCTTTGTCTCTAATACGCTTAAAGTGTATTGCGGATCATTTGGTAGTTCAGCATTAACCACTGAATACCCAGTACTGTAGAGGCGTTGTCGATGCGGCCATCGTTCACCCAATCATAGGCTTGCTGGCGACTAACAACGTGCACTCGGATATCTTCATTTTCATGATCTAACCCATGTACTCCAGATGCTTTAGTGGCATCAACGTGCCCCCAAAACAAATAAAATCGTTCAGTGGTGCCGCCTGGACTCACTAAGTAGCTGTTTATTGGCGTTAAACTTTGTAATGTTAAGCCCGCTTCTTCTGCCAATTCACGCGTTGCTACTTGCTCTGGTGATTCGCCGGGCTCAATCATACCCGCCACTAACTCAAGAAGCCAGATTGATTTAGTAGTTGCTAATGCTGGCAGGCGAATTTGTTCAATTAACACGACTTCGTCACGAATTGGGTCATAGGGAAGCACTACAACCGCGTTACCTCGCTCAAAAACTTCACGCGTAACCTCGCCACTCCAGCCACCTTTAAATAATTTATGTTTAAAGGTGTACTCATCTAACTGAAAAAAACCTTTATAGAGGACTTTTTTAGCAATCAGCTCAAAATCGGAATCGGCATTAAAAGTCGATGTACTCAAATGGTCAGACATAATGTTCCTTGTGGCTTAAAAAATGCTCATATAAGTGTATTTTAACAGGTTAAAATCACATAATTAATAACTAAACGGCACACTGATTACGAACACAAACGGATTTAAATAAAATAAAATCTGTTACACTTCAAATTTGACTTGAAAAACAAAAAATCAATACTATTTAGAGTGCATGGTAGATATAAAAATAGTGCACAATACAATTGCGTATTGTGAAGTATTTTTACCACATTGAGCACTTAAAAAAATTGAGCACAATGCTCCGACAGATTGCCACGTTAAGTTTGCTTTGCTATCTACCTTAAGCTTAACTGTGCGGCATGACCAAATTAATCAGTTATTTAACACCTCAAATTGATGAGGCATTGTCTAAAAGGGCAGCAAATGAAATTCAAAATTGGTTCATTATACGCAGCATTAGCTTTTGCTATTGCTGCACCAGCAGCGCAGGCTGACGATTTATTGCAAATTTATCAGCAAGCGCTGACTAGCGACCCTATCGTTTTACAAGCCAAAGCACAACGTGATGCGTTATATGAAAGCATTGAAGAAAACCGCGCACCATTGCTACCAACAATTAGTGCCAATGTGGGTTATGCAAAAGCATGGAACGATCCAGCTGATGATACCGACGGACTCATTGGTGGTGTTAGCTTATCTCAAGTGATATACGACCATAGTGCATGGGTTGGTTTAGATTTGGCTGAAATGGCAGCATCACAAGCCGATTCTGCTTACGCCTCAACGCTTCAATCACTGATTACTCGTGTTACTAGCGCATACTTTGATGTATTAACCGCTAAAGACAACTATGAGTTCCAGGGTGCAGAAAAAGCGGCGATTGAACGCCAATTAGAGCAAACTAAACAACGCTTTGCCGTAGGGTTAACAGCCATTACTGACGTACATGAAGCTCAAGCGCAATATGACCTAGCTTCAGCGCTTGAAATTCTTGCACAAAATACGCTAGACAACAGCTATGAAGCATTACGTGAAATTACCGGTATCGACCACAAGTCAATCAACGTATTAGACACCAACCGCTTCTCAGCCGGCTCTCCAGCACCAACATCTTCAGCTGAATGGTTGAAAATGGCTGAGACCAACAGTATTGATTTAATGACTCAACGTATCGCTAAAGATATCGCTAATGAGACCATCAGCTTGTACAAAGCGGGTCACATGCCGTCTTTAAACTTTAATGCGGGTTATAACAAAGGTATGGATCAAACTCCTGGCCCTGATTATGACAACACCAATATTGGTGTGACATTAAGCATTCCATTATTTGAAGGCTTTAAGGTCACCTCGCAGGTTAAGCAAGCGCAATTTGCCTATGTTGAAGCGAGCGAGTTATTAGAACAAACGCACCGTAGTGTAACTAAAAATGTCCGTAACAACTTCAATAACGTGACGGCATCGATTAGTTCTATCAAAGCCTATGAGCAATCAGTTATTTCATCTGAAAGTGCATTAAAAGCCACTCAAGCGGGTTTTGAAGTCGGTACACGTACCATTGTTGATGTACTTAACCGTACTCGCGACTTATACGATTCAAAGCGTCAGTTGTCTGAAGCACGTTATGGCTACATTAACTCAATCCTAGCGCTAAAACAGGCTGCGGGTACGTTAAATGAAGATGATGTGATTGCCATTAACAACGGTTTGATTGCACAGTAACCTCCGTTTGTTAACCATAAAAAAACCGCCAGTTGGCGGTTTTTTATTGAGCTGCACTTTAGTTAAAGACTTAGAAACGCAGTTCAACGCCCGCAAAAGCGCCTTTAAATTGAGTGTTTTGTGACACATCAGAAAAATCACTGACATCAAAGTTAAAATCACGGTAACCCACGCGCACTAAAGTATCGACAGCTAAACTGTCAAACTGCCAACCTAAGCCTACGCCGTAGTCATAGACATTAGATTCATCAACGCCAAATAATACGTCAGCAAAACCAAATAAGCCTAAGCCAACCATACCAACTTGCGCGCTGGCATAACCCATAAAGATACCACTATCGATATCAATTTCTTCAGGATGACCTGCGTCAGCAACGCGTAACGAGCCATTCATTTTTTTATAGGCAGCACCTAAATCAACTGACACTAAATCATTGTCTAAAATTTCGTAATACAGCACAAAATCCGTGTTGTTTAGCTCGTTGGTTACCGACACTTCACCTTCAAATGCATGACCATTGAATGTAAAATCGACATTGTCTAAACCGGCACTTGATTCTAAGCGGTTTTCACGAATTTTGATATTAGGGATAAACGGGAAAGGATGCTCAACCGCAATCCAAACACTGCCCTGCGACGAGTCGTCAGAAAAACTGTGCGCGACACCATCGTCATCATTGAATGAGTTAGTCGTGTCAGCCAACCAATAATCCGCACCGACTTTAAAACCCACAACAGTTGCCGCATGTGCCGATGACATGCTTAATAACCCCACTACAGCGGTGGCAAGAAGAGTCTTTTTCATCATTATCCTTGAGAAATTAAGTTAGTTAAATCAATAACCGCTGCGTTAGCTCGCGAGATATAATTCGCCATCACTAACGAGTGATTAGCCACTAAACCAAAACCGTTTCCGTTGAGCACAATAGGGCTCCACACTGTCTGCTGGGTTGCTTCGAGTTCACGAATAATTTGACGTAAACTGACTTCAGCATTTTTCTTTTCTAACACATCAGCAAAATCAACTTCAATTGCACGCATGAAGTTTAGTAATGCCCAAGCAGAACCACGGCTTTCGTAAAATACGTCATCAATTTTCCACCAGCTGGTTTTAATTTCGCTGCTAGAGGCGCCTGGTGTTGATTGACGGGCAGAGCTATCACCGGCTAAATCAGTGTTTAAACGTTCTTGACCAACACTTGCAGATAAACGTTGTGACATGCTGCCTAAACGCTTTTGCACTTCTTTTAGCCATTCATTTAGGTTATCGGCACGAGCATAAAACTGCGCGTTATTGTTATTCGGGTCACTAATCTTAGCGCGGTAAAGTTTCAGTAATTTGATCGCTTCACGGTATTCACCCTCTGCACTAGGAACAAGCCAGCTGGTGTTTTCGATGTTTAATTTAGAATGCGCGGCAAGTAAGTCGTTATCAGCCGTCGATTGAGACTGTGAGCGGCTAAACTCTTTACGCATAATTAACGCTAAATCGCGCACCTGTTCTAACGCACCAAACTCAAATGCTGGCATGTTATCCATCATTAATGACGGTGGCATAACATCATTTGATAACCATCCACCTGGCTTATCGAGCAGGGTTTCCATGGTTAAAATCAATGAGCTAGTAGTACTATAGCCGATGATCTTTTTCGAATTATCCGTTTGCGCCGAAATCGGTTTGATTGGATCTGGCTCAATACTCCACCAAACACTCACACCATAAAGCACTAAAGAAAGTACTCCAACTACGCCTAATATTTTATTCCTTGTAACTTGCATCAATATCACTCCTTAATGATGGTGATGATGGTCAGCTTGCTCACCTTCTTGAGTTGCAGCCTGTTTTAAAACAGGTAACTCAATCATAAGTTGCTGACCATCTTCAAAAATTAAATTTAGTGGCACTTTATCGTCAACCACTAACGGTGCTGTTAACGACAACAGCATGACATGGTCGCCAGTAGGTTGCAGTGTTAGCGAACCATGAGACGGTATTGAAAAACCGTTAACTTGGCGCATTTTTACCATGCCATTTTCTTCAATTATCGTATGTAACTGTGCTTCTTTAGCCGCGGGTGTATTGACCGCAACTAATGTCACTGCATTTGCTGTATGGTTTTCTAGCGTAAAATAAGCTGCAGTATTTGGCACACTCGCAGGCATCGCTCTAACATGTCCATCAACAAGAACAATGCTAGCCGACGCTGCGAATGACAATGATGATAACACTAAAAAGTTAAACAGGTGTTTGAATATTGCTTTCAATGTCTTAAACTCCATGTAAACCACACTCGCATTCACTATAGGAAATCACGAATGAGTTATATTCAGGTAAGAGATGATCAAGGCGTACGCATCATCGGGTTTAATCGTCCAGAAAAACGTAATGCCTTCAATCTAGAAATGTATCAACAACTAACAGAATACCTGATCCAAGGCGAAGCCGACAACGACATTCGCGCCTTTATGTTTCATGGCACTGACGACTGCTTTACTTCTGGTAATGATATCGTAGATTTCCTGCAAAGTGGTGCATTAGATGATAATCATCCAACGGTTAAATTCTTGTTTTGTTTACTGGATCTGAAAAAACCTGTCGTTGCTGCAGTGACTGGGGCTGCAGTCGGTATCGGTACCACGTTACTACTGCATTGTGATTTAGTATATGCCGACAATAAAGCCAAATTCCAAATGCCTTTTGTCAATTTAGCCTTAGTACCAGAAGCCGCTTCAAGTATATTGTTGCCATCGATTGTTGGCCAACATAAAGCCGCAGAGTTGATTTTATTAGGTGACGCGTTTGATGCACAAACCGCTGAGCAGTTAAATTTGATTAATCGTGTGGTTGCCGCAGATGAGCTAATGAGCTTCAGCCTTGCGCAAGCAAAAAAATTGGCGGCCCAGCCACCTTTATCTATGCAAGCATCAAAACAACTATTACGTCATAACCAGGCTCAAGTAAAAGCCCAAATGAAATTAGAACTTGTGCAGTTTGCCGAGCGTTTACAAAGTGATGAGGCTAAACAACGTTTTAAAGCCTTTTTAAACAAATAACGACCACTTCATTAGCCTTACACATTAGTTGCGGGGCTAATTACCCCGCTCAACCCAGACGACTTAACAAGGGTTGAGCATTAAAAGCGTGATGTTTTTTGACTCATAACAACAGCAACAATAAAGTACGCAGCGAGGCTAATACTCGGATTAGTCACCACTAAGCCAATGGTCACAACACGAGTCCATAATAACGACCAACCGTATTGCTTGGCTAAGTTAGCCGATACACCACACACAATCCGTGCTTCATCTTGTAATCGACTGATTAAACGATTCATATTTTATCTCCTGTAACATTGACTACTGACACATCGATATTCTGTATTCATTTTTGCTGACCACTTTCATGATTCGCGTATTAGCAATGAACAACATCTCTTACTGCTATCTCTTAAGCTTGGTCATTAATGTCTGGCCATATCAGCCCGCTGACTCACGTAGCGCACTAACGTAGCAAACAATGCAAAACTGATTACCGGCATTAATAGCAACAACATTAACGGCAGCACCAAGCCTATATTTAACACCCAATCCATTACTTGTTCTCTGCAGTTTTCGCTGCAATTGCCGTTTTGTTCAATTCAGGTTCAGCAAATGTCACTTCTGCAAAGCCTGATTTGATTTCAAATACTTGCTGTGCAATTTGAGTCTGTAAAGACAACATAAACTCATGCTTAGCGGTTGAAATCATTTCTTGGCTTGCTTGAGTCATATTTTGCTCAAGTGCATTAAGCGTGTGACTCACCGACATTTCATCAGCTTGCGCAGATACACTCGCAGTAGCCAGTACAACAGCAGCAATAGATAATTGAACAGTACGACGAACTAATTTATTTGAAGTTAATGTAAACATGGTGGCATCCTTTCTTGTGTTGGTTAATGGCAACTAAACACCCGTCTAGTTGATTACACTATGGGTATTACAAGCTGCGTGCCAACTTTTGTAATCCATTGCAAGAGACTAATAATAAACAGTTTTACTATTTATAACTGAATATAAAACATAAACTCATCGAGTTCAAAAAACCAACAGGTAGTAAAATTAACCACCAAGTTGGCGAAAATGACTAGTACATTAAATCAACAGAAAATATGGAAGGAATACGACAGGAAAAACCACATCCATTGTGGATAATCAAAAACAAAAAAGCGCCTAAATAAAGGCGCTTTTAAGGGAGAGTCGAGCGAAGAGCATATTATACCTATCCACATTAATAAGTGACGACTCACTTGTTAAAGCTCAATGATATTAGGTATTAGGTAATCGAATTAAGCCTGTGACTCTGCTAATGCCTGGGCATCAACAAACTCTGCCGCTTTTAGTACCACATTAATATCGGCATTAGGTTTGTGGGCGTTTTCACTTAAATGACGACGCCAACCACGTGAGCCAGGTAACCCCTGGAACAAACCTATCATATGGCGAGTAATATGATTCAAGCGACCACCTTGAGCTAAATGGGCCTCAATGTAGGGGATCATTTGCTCAATCACTTGCTCGCGAGTAATGACAGGGCTATCAAGGCCGCACAATTGCTGGTCTACCAACGCTAAAATATACGGATTTTGGTACGCTTCGCGGCCAACCATCACCCCGTCTAACTGTGCTAAATGTAACTGGGCTTCTTCCAGTGTTTTAATGCCGCCATTAATGCTGATATTCAGCTGCGGGTAATCACGCTTTAATTGATACACGCGCTCATAATCTAATGGCGGAATTTCACGGTTCTCTTTTGGGCTTAGCCCCTGTAACCACGCTTTGCGTGCATGGATAGTAAATGCAGTACACCCTTTAGCGTTGACCGTCTCAATAAAGTCGGTTAAAAATTGATAACTGTCTTGTTCATCAATGCCAATACGGGTTTTGACGGTAATTGGAATATCAGTAACCTGCTTCATCGCATCGACACACTCTGCCACCAAGGCGGGCTCAGCCATTAAACAAGCACCAAAACGACCATTTTGGACCCGATCTGACGGACACCCTACGTTGAGATTAACTTCATCATAACCACGATCTGCAGCCAATTTGGCACATGCGGCTAAATCAACGGGGTTAGAGCCACCAAGTTGCAGCGCTAATGGATGTTCTTCAGTGTTATAGGCTAAATAGTCGCCCTTACCTTGCAATATCGCACCGGTTGTCACCATTTCAGTATAAAGCAGCGCCTTAGCCGACAATAGACGCGCAAAGTAACGATAGTGACGATCAGTCCAATCAAGCATTGGCGCGATTGAAAAAGTACGATCGAGGGTATCTGTTGAGGTCATGATCTTAGGCGTTGTATTCACTGAATTATTTTACTCATAATCTGGGTTAATCGTGCACGTGTAAAGTCATGTGAGAGGTTAAAACCGAGTTAAATACCGAAGTAAGGCTTTTATCAATACCACACGGTAACTTCAATATCGTTGATATAACATCAACATCATTGAGCTGTTTGCACGCTTGAAATGTCTGCAAGAATCGATGCGCATTATACAGTGAATCATTCGTTTATGGGAGGGGCTGCAAGTCCTCCTCAAGAAGTGAACAATGTTATTACCGCAATAGTGTTAGGTTAAACAGTTATTTTTAAGTTTTATCGTCAATACATTTCATTTAACAGAATATCGTTACGCTAAAAAAGTGAAGAAACGAACAGTCAGTATCGGTATTGCGACCAATGATGAGCATCCCGAAATGTCGTTAGACAGCATGCTTGTTAAAGCTGATGAAGCACTCTACAAAGCTAAAACAACAGGGAGAAATAAGGTTGTACTTTGGCCAATAAAGGCATCTTGCTAATAGAGTAAAACTGATTCATACCTTTTGATATATCAATATTTGGCTTACTAAAACGGTATGTACTCGATAACGAAGCAACTTACACAATAAACAGTCACTGCCGGTCAGCTTATCTATCTACAACACCAAATCTCTGTATAAAAATTGTTTTTACGAGCAATGTCTCTTTCAATTTGTTTTTTGTGTTCTAAGCTTTAACTTGTATTTCACTTTACTGATATAGTGTGTATTCATAAGAATTTGCCTAGGGTCTGTTGATCTTTGTTGGTTGAATTTTGTTCGAGTTAAAAACGTTTTAATCGAGGCGAATGGATTGATGCCTAGTCATCTAAGCAAAATCCATTCAACAAAGAGTAAAACGTTTTTAGCCGAACCCTTCGGGCAGCGTTTGTTGACTATTTTTACGGCGTTATCGACTTTTATGTAGAATAACTACACCTCAAAGTCCCTGCCGCGCAGTTATACATGTGAGTAGTGGCCAACAATTCGCTGCAAAAACAACCTTGAAAGATCAACGGACCCTAAATATTAATCGGTGTATATTTAAGCTAACGTGCAGATATAATACTGGGGTAAACACCGATAATTTGCATGAAACTGATTTAGCATTTTTAATCTAGAGGACATCTTTGCCTATGAACGTTGAATTCATTAACCCATTTCTTGTTTCTTTGATCAATGTAATCTCAACTATGGCGACAATGGATCTTAAGCCCGGTAAACCCCAACTCAAAAACCATGACCTTGCTAAAGGCGATGTTTCTGGTTTGATTGGTATGGTGGGTCCTAAAACCCGTGGCTCGCTGTCTATTACCTTTGAGCAAACCTTAATTCTAGAAATCATGAATAAAATGCTCGGTGAAAAACCTAACACTATTAATGATGAAGTGACTGACTTAGTCGGTGAAATCACCAATATGGTGACTGGCGGTGCAAAGAATTTGCTCAGCGAAAAAGGTTATGACTTTGATATGGCAACACCAGCGGTAGTGTCAGGCAAAAATCATACGATTTCTCACAAAGCACGCGGCAAAAAAATCATGATGCCTTTTACACATGAATACGGTAATGCTTTTATTGAAATTTGTTTCGAAGATGCAAAATAACGCTGGCGAGCCTACATTAGGGATAATAATTATTAACGATGATTTTTATGTTAACGATTATTTTAGTGCATTGACCTAAAGAACACATAAAAATGGCCAACTTACTATGGTAAGTTGGCCATTTTTATCACATGTTTATGCTATTTAAACGACTAATCGAGCAACTCTACCAGCACCCTAGGAGTTAATTTGGTCACTAGCTCGTAAGCAATCGTGCCGATATGCTCCGCGACTTCTTCAACCGCCAATGCTTTACCCCAAAGTTGTACGCTGTCGCCCACTTTATCCTGCGCATCGGCGCCAAGATCTACCGTTAACATGTCCATAGACACACGGCCCACAATGGGTACTCTACGGCCATTAATCCAAACGGGTGTGCCTTCTGGGGCATTGCGCGGGTAACCATCACCATATCCAATCGCGACGACACCCAATCGAGTATCTTGCTTGGCGGTCCAGAATGCACCGTAGCCAACACTGTCACCGGCCTTGTGCTCACGCACTGCAATAATGTTAGACACTAACTCCATGGCTGGAATAAGCCGATGATTAGTGCCTTTATCGCCAACAACAGGAGAGACACCATAAAGGGCGATTCCTGGTCTTATCCAATCTGCCTGGCTTGATGGCCAAAATAATGTACCGGCAGAATTTGCCAGAGTACGGTCGCCGTCTAAACCACTGATGAGCTCTTCAAACGCATTCATTTGTGTTTGCGTCATCTTGTTATCTGGCTCATCTGCGCAGGCAAAATGAGTCATTAAATGAATAGGCTTAGCCACCTGTGGGCATTGCAATAAACGTTGATAAATACTGTCAAATTGATCCAAAGTAAAACCAATGCGATGCATGCCAGTATCAATTTTTATCCACACGGTTACCGGTTTATCAAGCTTAATGGTCTCAAGCATTTGCAATTGCGATTCATGATGAACCACAGTATCAATATTGTGAGTGACCAGTATAGGTAAGTCAGACTGACGAAAAAAGCCTTCTAATAATAAAAGCTTACCTTCGACACCGCCAGCGCGCAGCTGTAATGCCTCTTCAAGCCTTGCTAAGCCAAACCCATCGGCACCACCATGATATTTGCCAACGCTTTCGACAAAATTCAATATACCAACGCTTTCAGCCACATTTAACAAACCATGACCATAACCATTGGCTTTTACAACCGCCATGATTTTACTTTTAGGGGCGATAAGACGCAGCTGCGCCAAGTTACTTTGTAATGCGCAACGGCTGATTTCTGCACGAGGAAACGGTTTCAATAGAGAGCCTTATTTAAACAATAAAAACATGACGCATGTTACGAGTAAAACCAAGATATTCTATCGCTAACTGAAGATCATAAATAACCACGAAGTAAAATTAAATAATTGATAATCAAAAATTAATCTTCTTCGAACTGTGGTCCAGCATAGTTATCAAATCGAGAGAATTGCCCTTGGAATACAAGGCGAATACGCCCAATAGGACCGTTACGCTGTTTACCTATAATGATCTCGGCGGTGCCTTTATCTTCAGAGTTGTCGTTATACACTTCATCGCGATAAATAAACATAATTAAGTCGGCATCCTGCTCAATCGCACCCGATTCACGTAAGTCTGAGTTAATAGGACGTTTATCTGCTCGTTGCTCTAGTGAGCGGTTAAGCTGCGATAGTGCAATAACCGGAATTTCGAGCTCTTTTGCTAAGGCTTTTAACGAGCGCGAGATTTCTGAAATCTCTAATGTACGGTTATCTTTTAACGATGGCACCTGCATTAACTGCAAATAATCGATCATAATCATCGACAAACCACCGTGTTCACGGGCAATACGTCTGGCGCGGCTGCGCACTTCCGTTGGGGTTAAGCCTGAACCATCATCAATGTACATTTTGCCTTGTTCAAGCATAATCCCCATCGTAGATGAAACACGTGCCCAATCCTCGTCATCCAATTGGCCGGTACGAATTTTAGTTTGATCGACGCGGCCAAGTGAGGCCAGCATACGCATCATAATCTGTTCTGACGGCATCTCGAGACTGAAAATAAGCACAGGCTTGTCTTCATTCATCGCGGCTTGTTCGCACAAGTTCATCGCAAAGGTGGTTTTACCCATCGATGGACGTGCCGCCACAATGATTAAGTCGCCCGCTTGGAAACCGGCCGTCATTTTGTCTAAATCGCCAAAACCACTCGATACGCCCGTCACACCATTATGTGGGTTGTTATAAAGTTGCTCGATTCTGTCGACGGTTTTTTCAAGAATACTTTTGATGTTCTCAGGGCCTTCATTGGCGTTTGTACGCATTTCGGCAATTTTGAACACCTTGCTTTCGGCTAAATCTAATAACGCACTTGAGTCGCGACCTTCTGGGTTATAACCCGCATCAGCAATTTCATGTGCTACCCCAATCATGTCGCGTACCACGGCACGTTCACGCACGATATCAGCGTAAGATAAAATGTTACCGGCACTGGGGGTATTTTTGGCAATTTCGCCTAAATAAGCAAAACCGCCAGCGTCGTCTAATTGATCTTCGATTTCGAGCTGTTCAGAGACGGTAATTAAGTCGAGCGGCTGCCCAGACTCCATTAACTTTTGCATCGCATTAAAAATCATTCGATGTGAGCGAGAATAAAAATCTTCAGGCACAACCGCTTCAGAAACACGGTCCCACGCTTCAGCATCGAGCATCAAGCCGCCCAAAACGGACTGCTCAGCCTCAATCGAATGTGGAGGCAGTTTTAATGCATTTACTTCTGCATCTTTTTGCCTATTTCTGGCTTTAAAAGCACCTTGTTGTGACATTAACGCTCCCAATTTACAACGACTTTATAAAATATGGTATAACACCGTGACTAAGCTTAAAATGCAGTCATTTAGAATGAAAACGACGCCTCAGTCAACGGTTAATAAATTATTCATTTAAGGAAAATACATGCGTATTGCACTTGTTGCAGCATTAGTGCTGACATCCTGTTTCGCTTATGCTGATGAAGGACAGTGGCAGCCTTACCAAATGCTGTCCATTGCCGACAAATTACAACAACGTGGCATTGATATTCCTGCATCTCAGCTTGCCGACTTAGGCCAATACCCAATGAACGCTGTCGTCAGCTTGGGCTATTGTACCGCCAGTTTTGTATCGCCCCAAGGCCTAGTTGTCACAAACCATCATTGTGCCTATCGTGGGATTCAATATAACAGCAAAAAAGAACATAATTATTTGGCAAATGGCTTTTTAGCACATTCCCAAGCAGAAGAACCGTCGGCGGGGCCTAATGAGCGCCTTTACATTACTGAAGAAGTGACCGACGTCACCAGCAAAGTACTCACCAACTTAAGCGACGAACCTTTAACCCGTTTCGAGCAGATCCAAACCAATAGCAAAGCATTAGTGAAAGAGTGTGAAATCGACAGTAACTACCGCTGCGAAGTCGATGACTTTCACCATGGTCTCGAGTATTACCTCACTAAAAAACTGATTATTCGCGATGTGCGCTTGGTTTATGCTCCCCCCGAAACGGTCGGTGGATTTGGTGGTGACATCGACAATTACGAATACCCACGTCATTCTGGTGATTTTACCTTTTTACGCGCTTATGTCGGTAAAGACGGCAAACCGGCGACGTTTAATCAAGACAATGTGCCCTATCAACCTAAAAGCTACCTAAAAATTAACGCGGACGGTGTTAAAGCCGGAGACGGTATTTTTGTCGCGGGTTACCCAGGTTCAACCAGCCGTTATAACCTCACCAGCGAACTGCAATTTGCCAGTGATTGGATTTACCCTACTTACGCTAAACGGTATCAATTACAAATTGATACCGTGAACTTTATGGGCGCGATTGATAAAGAAATTGCCTTAAAATATGCCGGTACGATGGCATCGATGGCCAATCGCATGAAAAAGTTCAATGGCCTTCTCGATGGCTTTAATGCCACCGATATTGTCGGCATTAAACAGCAACGTGAAAATGACTTTTTAGCGTGGTTAAAAAAAGACCCTACTGCCAATCAAGATGTGATCAGTAATCTTGAAGCATTACTGACTGAACAGCACGAGCAATCACAAACAAACTACTTCTTTAAAAATGCCCAATCGAGCGAAATGCTTAATACGGCCAGTAAACTGTATCGTTTAGCAAAAGAAAGAAAGAAACCCAACGACAAACGTGAACCAGGATATCAGCTTAGAGACATGAAAATGTTTAAAGCTGCACTAAGACGTATTGATAGCAGCTTTGACCCTGCGGTGGATAAAACGTTGTGGTTACAAGATTTACAAGCTTATGTGAGGCAGCCACTTAGAAATAAAGTGTTTGATAAAGCACTGAGTATTACCGGCAACTTTGAAGCCTTAGAAGTTAAAGTTGAAGCCTTATATGCATTAACAGAGCTCACAGACCAAACAAAACGTCTTGCTTGGATGAAAAAGACAGCCATAGATTTTGAAACCAGTGAAGATCCCTTTATTCGTTTAGCTGTTGCGATCCACGACACCAATATGGCGTTAGAGAAACGCGAAAAAATACTCGACGGTAAGTTGTCGTCAGCACGCCCTGAATACATGAAAGCTATTATTAACTATTACAAGTCTAATAACTGGCCCGTTTACCCAGACGCAAATCGCACCTTACGTATCACTTACGGCATGGTCGATGGTTATCTGTCTAAAGACGCCACCTACAAACAGCCTTTTACTCGCTTAGAAGGGTTGTTGGCAAAGCACACAGGTAAAGAACCTTATAATGTTCCGGCTAAATTGTTGGCCGCTATTAAGTCGGGTGACTTAGGTGATCACCGTGTCACCTCAGTATATAAACAGCAGAGCAGCTGCCAGTTTATGTCTTGTTTAGACAAACCTGCCGATTTCAATTCTGTACCGGTTAACTTTTTATCCAGCGCAGACACAACCGGTGGTAACTCAGGTTCGCCAGTATTTAATGGTAGAGGTGAACTTGTCGGACTTAACTTCGACTCAACCTACGAAGCTATCACTAAAGACTGGTTCTTTAACCCAACCATCACCCGCGCTGTCCACGTCGACATTCGCTACATACTATGGATGATGGATAAAGTTGACCACGCTGATAACTTAATTAAAGAATTATCACTGACCAGAAACTCTGACATACCAGAAGTGATCACGCCGACCACCACTATTATCGCAACAGAAATGATAACGGAAATGCCAATTGATGCTTCAGTAGAAACACAAGCAGAAGCACTCGTTGAAGCGAATGCTGAAGTTGCTGGAGAGCTGACAACTGAAGCCGCAACCGACGCATTAACGGAAGTATCAGCCGAATCGACAACTGAAGCCACAACCGACGCGTTAACGGAAGTATCAGCCGAATCGACAACTGAAGCAGTAGCCGAAGCAACAACTGAAATAGTAACCGAAGCGACAACTGAAGCAGCTGCCGAAGCAACAACTGAAGTAGTAACCGAAGCAACAACTGAAGTATTAACCGAAGCGACAACTGAAGTAGTAGCCGAAGCGACAACTGAAGCAGTAGCCGAAGCAACAACTGAAATAGTAACCGAAGCGACAACTGAAGCAGCTGCCGAAGCGACAACTGAAGCAGTAGCCGAAGCGACAACTGAAGCAGCTGCCGAAGCGACAACTGAAGCAGTAGCCGAAGCGACAACTGAAGCAGCTGCCGAAGCGACAACTGAAGCAGTAGCCGAAGCGACAACTGAAGCAGTAGCCGAAGCGACAACTGAAGTTGCTGTCGAAGCACCAAAGAAGGTCGTTAATACTAATGCTAAAACGTTAACGACAGCCGAAGGCAAAATACCAAAGAAAATCGTAGCTGAGACATCAACGGAAACCGTAGCAGAAGAATCAGCCGAAACTTCTACAGAAGCAGTAACCGAAGCGGCGTCTGAAGTCATTACTGAAACAACCTCTGGTATAAAAACTGAAGTAGAAACTGAAGTAGAAACTGAAGTAGAAGTAGAAACTGAAGTAGAAGTAGAAACTGAACTAAAAGCTCATGCACCACTTAAAGCGTTAGCCGAAGTACCAACGGAAGCACTATCTTCAAGAGAAACCGAAACGTCCACTGAAGTAACCGTTGAAGCCTTAACTGAGGAGGCTGCTGAAGCAACGGCTCAAACGGTAGAGCAAAAGAAAGCTGATACTGAAATATCTACAGGCAATGCAAAAGCGAAGCCTAAAGTACAGACTGATAATATATCGAGCCAAGCAGTGAGTGATGCTGAAGAAAAACAATGATCAGAAGTCGAATAATCATTAAATAATCTGTATGGAATGAACATCGCAAGGTGTTCATTCCGAGGGTGTAACAGATTCCATACGATAGATGTCTAACGCCATTCCAATCAATATAAATATATTGTCATTTATAACATTTAGTTTCTTGAGACACTCAATATTTGCCATGATTAAAGAACAGCATCGCTAATTATTCTTCGCTCAACGTTCTAAACTAAAACTCAATAACTGCGTTAAAATCTAAATCAAGTATTTCTTATATTGAGTGGTATAAATATCGCCCATAAAAAAACACCGCCCTGAGGCGGTGTTCTTTTATGGAGCTAAAGGTAATTAAGCTTCTGCAACAACAGAAACTTTAACTACTGCTTTAACTTCAGCGTGTACTTGTACTTCAACTTCGAAGTCACCAGTAGTGCGTAAAGCACCTAAAGGTAAACGGACTTCAGATTTAGCAAGTTCAACGCCAGCTGCAGTAACTGCATCAGCGATATCACGGTTGCCAACTGAACCGAACAATTTACCTTCATCACCTGCTTTAGAAGCAATAACAACTGATTCTAATGCAGTTAATTTTTCAGCACGTGCAGTCGCTGTAGCTAATTCAGCAGCTAATTTAGCTTCTAATTCAGCACGACGAGCTTCAAATACTTCAGTGTTTGCTGCGTTTGCTACAACCGCTTTACCATATGGTAAAAGGAAGTTACGAGCATAACCAGCTTTAACAGAAACTTGGTCGCCTAAGCTACCTAAGTTTGCAACTTTATCTAGCAGAATAACGTTCATTATCAAATCCTCTTTATTCGATTAGGAATTAATACTGCAATATTACTGATGTAAATCAGTATATGGCAGTAGAGAAAGATAACGAGCACGCTTGATAGCGCGAGCTAGTTGGCGTTGGTATTTAGCACTAGTACCAGTGATACGGCTAGGAACAATCTTGCCGCTTTCAGTGATGTAGTTCTTTAAAGTAACGATATCTTTGTAATCAATCTCTGCAACACCTTCAGCGGTGAAACGGCAGAACTTGCGACGACGGAAATAACGTGCCATTTTGACAGTCTCCTAAGTTTTCAATTCGACATTTTCAGCATGCAAAACTAAACGGTTTTGACCATTTCGTCCTTGTTGTAGTGAAAGAAACCCTTCTACTTCAACCTGCACACCTGCTTGTAATTTATCTGTTACGCTATTAAAGCGTGGACCACTTAATATCACCTGTATAATGCAGTATACGTTACGTAATAACTCTGCTTCATATCGCTGTGATTTATGCTCTACCGTAATAACCGTATGGTTTATCCCGCTAGGGCTATTTAATCGTTTAGTTCGGGTAACCGTACCAAACAAGGTTAAGTGGTTATTCACAGAATAAATTATTCAGCGTTTTCTTCAGCGCTTTCTTCTTCATTGCTACGGTCATCAGAAGGTGAACGACGTGAATCACGTTCGTCTCTTGCTTTTGCCATAGGAGAAGCTTCAGTAACGGCAACTTTAGTGCGCATTACCATGTTACGCAGAACAGCGTCGTTGAAACGGAAAGCTGTTTCTAACTCTTCCATAGACTCTGCAGATGCTTCTACGTTCATAAGAACATAGTGAGCTTTATGTAGGTCTTGAATTGGGTATGCCAATTGACGACGGCCCCAATCTTCTAAACGGTGAATTGTTCCGTTAGCAGCGGTGATAACACCGGTGTAACGCTCAATCATACCTGGGACTTGTTCACTTTGATCTGGGTGAACCATAAATACGATTTCGTAATGACGCATTTATTGCTCCTTACGGTTAAGTAGCCTCTTTTCTGGCTCAGTCGGACCAATGTGGAGGCAAGGAACGAATTAAAGTGACTGATTTGAGCGCGCGATGATACATAAACATAGAGTGAAACTCAAGTAATAACTCTCTTTTCAGCAAACTTGATTGCAGGTATGATGTCGGCAGTCAAAAACCTTGCGTTTACGCCATCACAGAATAAAGCAATTTAATGATGACCTTAAAAAATCTAGTTACTACATGCTTCCTCTTCTTATTGTCAGCTCCAGCATGGGCTTTAGTTCCACCCGATTATCAAGAACCGACGACGAGTTTTAATGCCGAGGTTGAAGCTGGTTTACAATTAAACAGCGGCAACAACGAAACTAAAAACTTCAACGGCCGTACTTATTTAACTTATGACACGTTAAAAACTAAGCAAGAAGCGACGGTCAAAGCTTATTATGCCGCCGATGGCAGTGAATCGACGGCAGAAAAGTATGAACTGTTTTTACAGTCAAACTATAAGTTAGACCGAGGTTATGTATTCGGCCGTGGTGAATTTACGTGGAACGAATTTGGCTCTTATACCCGCATAACCACTATCTCAAGCGGTTATGGTTTTGATTTAATTAAAAACAGCAGAACTAAACTCAGCCTTGAAGCCGGCCCAGGTTACCGTTATGACCAACCACAAGCCAGTACCGAAGACCCGTATCCAGATGAAAACCGTGATGTCATTCTGCGTTCTGCTGCCAAGTACAATGTAAAATTACAAGAATACACTAGCTTTAATGCCGACGTAACAGCCGAAACCGGTTTAGAGAACAATACGTTAACCCTTGATATGAGTTATAAAAATACCTTTATTCAAGATTGGGCATTTAAAATAGGTATGAACATCAAGTACACTGAAGTCGTCCCTGAAGACAGTAAAAATACCGATACAGTGACAACTTTCAACTTGTTATATACGTTTCAATAATGATTTAACCTGAAATCAGGATAAGGGATGAGTTAACGACATTAACAATTAATAGGTTAATGTAGACTCACTTTCAAGCTTGTCATTTGTGTTACTAACAAGGCGAATTGACGCGTCAATGGCTAGCCTGTTGTCAGTTTTCTTATATAAAGAATAACGCAGTTAGCAGGACAGGGCGTTCTTGAAAGACCTTGATTATCCTATGTACCGGTTATTTAGCATAAGTGAAATGAAACGAAACAAGCCATTCATTCAGTAAGGTGTACCCGTTTTACTGAAACTATCGAGGCGCAGTTATGGACAGCCCGCTACGCAGTTTTGCATCATTATATAGCACCACTTTTTTGATGGTGCTCGCTGCAGGTTTACTCACCACTTATTTAGGCTTAAGCCTAACGAATATGCATGTGCCTCAAATATGGATAGGCGGCATGATGTCAGCCTACTATATTGGCCTTGTTTGTGGGTCTAAAGTGGGCCATAAACTAATAGCACAAGTGGGCCATATTCGTGCTTTCGTCGCCTGTGCAGGGATTGTTACGGCATCTGCATTAGGCCATGCACTGATTGACAACCTAACCGTGTGGTTAATATTACGTCTTGCTGTTGGCATGGGCATGATGTGTCAATATATGGTTTTAGAAAGCTGGCTAAACGAGCAAGCAGAAACCAATCAGCGCGGCACCGTCTTTGCCAGTTACATGATTGTCTCTTACCTCGGGCTTATGGCCGGTCAAGGTGCAATTAGCTTATACCCTGAACTTGGCATTGAGCCACTACTATTGATCGCCATTTGTTTTGCACTGTGCATCGTGCCCATTTCCATCACTCGCAGAATCCACCCAGAACCACTTACTCCAGCGCCATTAAAAATGGGTCACTTTTGGCAACGTGCACCACAGGCATTATCAACTATTGCTTTGGGAAGTATGATAGTCGGTTGTTTTTATGGTCTTGCTCCCTCTTACGCCACCGCAAAGGGGATCGATCCTGAACATGTCGCGATGTATATGTCGTGTACCATTTTCGCAGGCCTATTAGCACAATGGCCAATGGGCAAATTGTCGGACATTATTTCGCGCAGCCTACTGATTAGAATTAATTGTGCGTTACTTGGTGTACTCGTATTAATTATCACCATAGTGCCGTTTCATTCCGTTTACTCGCTCATACTCACCAGCTTATTTGGCATACTAGCCTTTACGCTATACCCATTAGCGACAGCCTTAGCCAACTCACGAGTCGAACAACACGAGCGTGTCGGTTTGTCAGCCACCATCTTAGTCACCTTTGGTATTGGTGCCAGTATTGGCCCATTAGTCGCATCTGGGCTCATGCAAGTGCTCGGCGATCAAATGCTCTATGGCTTTATGGCAATATGCTCATTTACCTTATTAGCACGGTTAATGTGGATTAATCTTCGCCAGAAAGCAGAACAACACTCTACAGGTGATTATGTGATGGCCGGTGGTGACTTAGTCAGCTCACCATTAGCAGCATCGCTGGATCCAAGGGTGAATGTTGAAATGGTTAACGAACAGATGATTTATCCCGCTGATGATGCCTTTGATAGACTTGACGATATCATTGACGATGAGCAAGATGATGCAGAAGATCAACCGGACTATAACGCCGCTTATGCAAATGCCATTGATGATGAAGATGTCGATAACGAGAT
Source organism: Shewanella sp. MF05956 (assembly GCF_059758055.1). Lineage (NCBI taxonomy): Bacteria > Pseudomonadati > Pseudomonadota > Gammaproteobacteria > Alteromonadales > Shewanellaceae > Shewanella > Shewanella sp. MF05956. Next base: position 243,850 of record NZ_JCAYNV010000003.1, read on the forward strand.
GAGTCGGCGCTAACTTTCAATCATATAAAGATTCAAATATAAAAAAACGGCGATGATTATCGCCGTTTTTTATTTGCACAAAACGCTTATGCGCCTAGACGTTGCCTTACCGCTTCAAATAAACAAATACCTGTAGCAACAGACACGTTAAGGCTTGAAACACTGCCAGACATTGGGATAGACACTAATGAATCGCAACTTTCGCGTGACAAGCGACGTAAACCTTTATCTTCCGCGCCCATAGCAATCGCTAACGGACCTTTTAAATCCGCTTGATAAACATTGCCATCAGCCTCACCTGCAGTGCCTACAATCCACACACCTTTCTCTTGAAGATGGCGCATAGTGCGGGCCAAATTGGTCACCTGAAATAATGGGATAGTTTCAGCCGCACCGCAAGCCACTTTGCTCACGGTAGAGGTTAAGCCTACTGAGTTGTCTTTCGGTACAATAACAGCATGTACACCTGCAGCATCGGCATTACGCAAACACGCACCTAAATTATGCGGATCAGTTACACCGTCTAATATCAATAAAAATGGTACGTCTGTTTTATCTAATAACGCATCTAAATCATTTTCGGTTAATGGTTTAGTGGCTTTAACACGAGCCACAATGCCCTGGTGCTGAGAGCTACCAGCTTTTTCATCTAACACTTTACGTGCAGCACGCTGCAGCGTAGTACCAAACTCTGAAGCGGTTTGAATTAATGGCATTAAACGCTCATCGTCACGGCCTTGTAATAGCCACAATTCGATGACTCGCTCAGGGCTATTGGCTAATAAGGCTTGAACAGCATGAATGCCAAAAATGGTATCTTGTTTTTTCATTTAATTACTTTCTCTTGCTGCGCTTGGCAGGGGTTTTCTTAACGCTAGAATCTGGTTTTGCTGCATCTGTTTTTTGTGCAACTGCAGAAGGTTTTTTTACCGCCGCTGGTTTTGCCGCTGGCGATGAAGCTTTTCCGCTTGAACGACGCTTACTGCCTTTAGGCTTGTCAGATTTAGGTTTATCAGACTTCGCAGATGATTTACCTCGTGCTGACTTAGCACCTTCAGCATTAACACGTTGGCGAGCAGTTGTCGGCTTACTGCCTTTACGCGCGGTTTTACCTGTACCTTTACTGTTGTCACCTACCATCAATAAATCAATTTGACGGTCGTCTAAATTCACTGCAGCCACTTTAACCGTGACCTCATCACCCACTTGATAGACTTGGCGAGTATTCTCACCAATTAAACGCTGACGCATTTGATCAAATTGATAGTAATCACTGGCTAAGCTTGAAATATGGACCAAGCCATCAATAAATAATTCATTAAGGCGCACAAACAAACCAAAGCTGGTGACCGATGCGATGACCGCTTCAAAGGTATCACCAACATGGTCTTGCATGTATTCGCACTTCAACCAGTCACTGACATCACGGGTTGCTTCATCAGCGCGGCGCTCAGTTGTTGAACATTCTTCACCCAATAAATCCAACTCTTCAATTTGGTAGAGATAACCACCATCTTGAGTCCATTTGTCACCCACTTGACCTTGCTCTTTTGCGAGTAAATATTTAATGACTCGGTGCAAAATCAAATCAGGATAGCGACGAATTGGCGAAGTAAAATGCGAATAAGCTTCTAATGCTAAACCAAAGTGACCTTCATTATCAGGACTATAAATAGCTTGGCGCATTGATCGCAGTAACATCACTTGAATAAGCTCAAAATCTGGGCGATCAGCAATTTTCAACATGATGTTTTGGTAATCTGTTGGCGTGGGCTCTAAACCACCATCCATGCTTAACCCGCGTTCAGCCAAAAACTCTTTAAAGTTTGCTAACTTTTGTTCAGATGGCGCTTCATGAACACGATATAACACTTCGCCTTTATGCTTTTTAACAAACTTTGCAGACGCTACGTTGGCTAAAATCATGCACTCTTCGATGATCTTATGCGCCTGATTACGACCTCTTGGTACAATTTTATCAATTTTACGATCTTCATTGAAAATGAACTGCGTTTCCAATGTTTCGAACGCAATTGCGCCACGCTCAGCTCTGCGCTCATCCAGGGTTAGATACAGCGACTGCAAACACAATAAATGCGGGAATAATGCTTCGTGTTCTGGTGCAATCGAGCCGCCTTCAAGCATGTCGGCAACTTGCGTATAAGTAAAACGTGCATGTGAATGCATCACCGCGGAATAAAACTTAGTGCCCGATAGCTTGCCCGCTGCAGAAATGGTCATCTCGGCAACCATGCATAAACGGTCGACATGCGGTTTTAATGAACATAAACCGTTAGAGATTTTCTCTGGCAGCATAGGAATAACTTGCGACGGGAAATAAACGGAATTACCACGTGCACGCGCTTCTACATCGAGTGCTGAGTCGGTTCTAACATAATGACTGACATCAGCAATCGCGACCCATAAACGCCAGCCACCACTTGGTTTAGCTTCTGCGTATACCGCATCGTCAAAATCTCGCGCATCTTCACCGTCAATAGTGACAAGCGGTAAATGACGTAAATCAACACGACCGAGTTTATCTTCTTCGGTGACTTCGTCTGGAATACGTTTTAGTTTTTTCTCGATAATCGCTGACCAGGTATGCGGTAAATCGTAATTACGCAATGCAATTTCGATCTCCATACCTGGCGCCATGGTTTTACCCAGCACTTCAGTTACTTTGGCGGCAGCTTTAACAAAACGGCCTGGACGACGGGTTAATTCAACCACGACAACGTCGCCAGCTCTAGCGCCATTACGATCGTTGTTATCGATTAAAATTTCTTGAGTAATACGGCGGTCATCAGCAACCACAAAGCCCATACCACCATCTACGTGGTAGCGGCCAACGAGTGCTGCGGTGCGCTCTTGCACCAAGCGCACAATCCGTGCTTCGCGACGTCCACGGCGATCAGTACCCGCTTTTTGAGCCAATACTTTATCACCATGAAAATACATCAGCATGTCACGGTTATTGATGAATAAGTCATCGCCACCTTCATCTGGCTTAAAAAAGCCAAAACCATCACGGTGCCCAATGACACTACCTGACAACAAATCCATGCGCTCAGGTAAACCGTAACTTTGGCCACGAGTAAATACCAATTGGCCGTCTCGTTCCATCGCATGTAAACGACGACGAAGTGCTTCTAATGGCTCTTCTTCGGTTATTTTTAGTGCTTCGGCTATTTTGTCGCGGGTAACAGGAGACTTTTGTGCGCGCAAGTACTCTAAAATATACTCGCGGCTAGGAATAGGATTGTCGTACTTGTCTTGCTCTCTATCAAAATGAGGATCGTTGATCATTCAATTTCCAAATAATTTGCTCCATACTGTGGAGCCTTAACGTTTGTACAGCTGAGGCTGCTGAGCCCTGGCCACTACACTGGCGGGCATTTTTGCAGCTAACACCTGCAATAAAGACGAGGCCTTTTTCTGTTCGGCATCGTTATCAAATATACTGTTATACAACCAGTGATAACCCATTTCATAATCGGTCGGGCTACCGTAACCTTCGCCAAATAAGCGAACTAACATCATTTTAGCGGCTAAATTGCCATTAGCAGCTGCAGGCAATATATATTGCACTGCGCGATTAGGATCTTTCACCACTAGTTTACCGCGATAATAGTAATCCGCCAATTTTACCATGGCTTCAGAGCTACCTTGCTCCGCTGATGTTTGTAATAACATCATACCGCGAGACGGATGCGCTTTTACGCAAACGCCATTAATTAACATTTCACCCCATAAAAATTGATATAAGGGTTGTTGTAAAACTTCTGCTCGCGCCTCAACATCTTGCACTAATTGACAATCGTCTGCTTTAACGCGCTGTAAATATTGGTTCGATTGGATAAGTGATATCAGTTGTTGATCGCTATAAATATCGACAGCCTCATCTAATGCAAATACATTGGCCGAGATTAGGCTAAAAAGGACTAAAGATATACGCAACATAAGGATTCTCAATAACACGATGATGACTTATCCATCGGCAGTATAGCGCATTTCTTGAGTGTTACCCTCAGAGAAAAGACGCGGCATGCTCAATACTATTTTAGCGGTACTCATAAAAAAGGCCGCTTATCGCGGCCTCTTAATCTTTACTTGAACGGATTAACCAAAATCATGGTTTCATTTCGGTCCGGACCAGTAGAGATAATATCAATAGGCGTTTCTAAAAGCTCTTCGATACGCTTGATATAATTGATTGCCGCTTCTGGCAATTGCTCAATTGAAGTTGCGCCGTAAGTCACTTCGCTCCAACCAGGCATCGTTTCATAAATCGGCGTCACTAGCTCATAACCTTCAGCAGCTAAAGGGGTAACCTTTGACACTGTTCCATCAGGATATTCATAGCCAACACAAATTTTAACTTCTTTAAGGCCGTCTAAAACGTCTAATTTAGTTAAACAGAAACCGCTGACGCTGTTGATTTGAACTGCACGGCGCATTGCCACTGCATCTAACCAACCTGGACGACGCTTACGACCGGTAGTTGCACCAAACTCTTGGCCTTTTTCACCGATATAATCACCGATTTCATTAGCAAGTTCTGTTGGGAACGGACCAGCACCTACACGAGTAGTGTACGCTTTCATAATACCAAGCACGTAATCTAAGTGACGAGGACCAAAACCTGAACCTGTCGCTACACCACCTGCTGTAGTATTTGATGAAGTTACAAATGGATATGTACCGTGGTCGATATCCAATAATGTACCTTGTGCGCCTTCAAATAAGATTGGCTCACCCGCTTTACGCGCAACATCTAACATTTCAGTGACGTCAGTACACATGCTCTTCAGATAATCAGCAATCGCTAATGCATCATCAAGTGTTTGCTGGTAATCAACGGCTTCAGCTTGGTAGTACTCAGTTAACATGAAGTTATGATATTTCATGACTTCTTGTAACTTCGTCGCAAAAAGCTCTGCATTAAACAAATCACCGATGCGTAAACCGCGACGAGAGACTTTGTCTTCATATGCAGGACCAATACCGCGACCTGTTGTACCAATGGCTTTATTACCACGCGCTTTTTCGCGAGCGATATCAAGTGCACAATGGAATGGAAGAATAAGCGGACACGCTTCAGAAATAAGTAAACGCTCTTCTACAGGTACACCGCGGCCTTTCAGCATGTTGATTTCTTTCATCAACGCATCAGGAGCGACAACCACACCATTACCGATAATGCATTTTACGTTATCACGTAAAATCCCTGACGGAATAAGATGAAGAACGGTTTTTTCACCATCAATTACCAAAGTATGACCGGCATTGTGGCCGCCTTGGTAACGAACTACGTATTTTGCCTGTTCTGTTAAAAGGTCGACAATCTTACCTTTGCCTTCGTCACCCCATTGAGTGCCGAGTACGACTACATTTTTGCCCATTATTAGCTGCAACGTCTTGTGGTATAAAATAGAATTTTAACAGATTTTAGGGGGTTATAGGCAAGTGTTTTATTAAAAAATAATCAATAAAACAATTCCAGCGGTAACAAGGCTTCCACCTAAGCGTCTGAGAACATTTTGCTTTTGTGTAGAAAGCTCAAATAAATATTTTTGCCATTTGTGAGGAAAAAGCAACGGCCCTAGGCCTTCAATAATTAAAACTAGGCCAAAAGCGGTCATTAGTAATTGTAAACTCATGCTAAAAGCCTCAAATAAAGTAGTATTGCCATTAAGTAAGTTAATCTATTGATCTCGATTATGCGCTAAACGGTACAATTTATTATGTTTATTTTAGGCAATAAAAAACCCAGCATATGCTGGGTTTTTTGAATCCAAAAAACGAATTAACGCTTAGAGAACTGTGGCTTACGACGTGCTTTACGTAGACCAACTTTCTTACGTTCAACTTTACGAGCATCACGGGTAACAAAACCAGCGCTACGTAGAGTAGGACGTAAAGCTTCATCTAGTTGCATAAGTGCACGGGTAATACCGTGACGAATTGCACCAGCTTGGCCAGTAGTACCACCGCCCTTAACAGTTACATAGATGTCTAACTTATCAGTCATTTCAACTAACTCTAATGGTTGACGAACAACCATACGAGCTGTTTCACGACCAAAATATACATCTAAAGGACGTTGGTTTACGATGATATTGCCACTACCTGCTTTAGCGAAAACGCGAGCTGTAGATGTTTTGCGACGGCCAGTGCCGTAGTACTGAGTTGCAGACATTTGCTTACTCCTCCCGTTTAGATATCAAGAACTTGTGGTTGTTGTGCAGCATGGTTATGTTCTGTGCCAGCGTAAACTTTAAGTTTACGGAACATAGCACGGCCCAAAGGACCTTTTGGTAACATACCCTTAACTGCTTTCTCGATGATCATTTCAGGCTTATGAGCTTGAAGCTTCTCAAAGCTGATTTGCTTAATGCCACCAATGAAGCCTGAATGAGAGTAGTAAATCTTACCAGCAGCTTTATTACCAGTTACAGTCACTTTTTCAGCATTGATAACGATGATGTAATCACCAGTGTCAACGTGTGGAGTGTATTCTGGCTTATGCTTGCCACGTAAGCGAGTTGCGATTTCAGTTGCGATACGACCCAAAGTTTTGCCTTCAGCGTCAACAACAAACCAGTCACGAGTTACAGTTTCTGGTGTAGCAGTAAAAGTCTTCATTATTACAAAAACCCAAAGTTAATTTTCTGTCTCACATGCCGATTGCAGGTTGCAATCAACACAAAATTACCGATTCTTGCCCCTTCGAACATGAATATTGGCTTACAACTTCCGCCCAAATTGGCGGATTAACGCGGGCAGGTCGCAGATTATACGCAAAGAGAAACCAAAGATCACCTGCTTTTTGAGATATTTCAAAATAAATTACTCTATTCAAATTCACGATGAAATCTCCAGCGCTTAAATGCAAAGAACACCTTTAAGGTAAATGCTCTAAGGCCAAATAATCCCTCGATTGCATTTCGATTAAGCGTGAACGACAACGCCTAAACTCAAAAGTCAGCTGCCCATCGGTATAAATGTCTTTAAGCTCAATTTGAGCAGATACAATCAGTTTGACATTACGTTCATAGAACTCATCTACCATGGCTAAAAATCGTCTGGCGATATCGTCGCCCGTTTGCTGCGCACCCATTTGCTCTATGCCACTGAGCAACACCGTATGATACTGGCAAGCTATTTCCATATAGTCACGCTGTGAACGCGGCCCATCACACATGTCTCTAAAATTAATTAGCAGTACACCTTGTGATTGCTGACGAATCGTAATCGCTCGTCCATCGATATCAATCGCAGCGGTTTGCACTTCAGACTCTGGCGCTAATTGGGCAAAATAATGCAGCAAGTTAATGTCAGCTTGCTCATCTAACGGATAGTGATAAATCTCGGCTTGCTCTAATGTACGTAGGCGATAATCAATGCCAGAATCTACATTGAGAATTTCACAGTGTTGATTAATTAATGCGATAGCAGGTAAAAATCGTGCACGCTGTAAGCCATTTTTATACAGCTCATCAGGAATAATATTTGAGGTTGCGACTAGCGCGACGCCTTGTTTAAACAATTCTTGAAATAATGTGCCCAGCAACATGGCATCGGTAATGTCAGAGACAAAAAACTCATCAAAACAAATCACCTGATACTGGCCAGCCATTTTTTTTGCAATGCTGATCAGCGGATCTTGCACACCTTTTAAGTCAGTAAGATCGTGATGAATTTGATGCATAAAACGATGAAAGTGAGCTCGCAATTTACGATCGCCAGGCAAGGCATCGTAAAACGTATCCATTAGGTAGGTTTTTCCGCGTCCGACGCCGCCCCACAAATATAGACCTTTAACCGGAATAGGTTTGCCTTTTACACCCACAGCCGAAAAAAACTTAGATAAGCCCGACGCCGGTTTATTTGCGTTAATCAGTTCATCGTAAACTCGTTGTAATGATTTTACTGCCTGTTCTTGTGCGGCATCATGTGAAAAATCATCTCGGGTAAGGTCTTGCTGATAATGCTGCCAAGGAGTTAACTGCGACACGATTACGACTCTCTTACATCAAATAATTGCTGCGGATAATAACATTAAATATTCAATACGAGTAACCGCTATAAACGATCAAATTAAGCTTTGTTAATCAATATGGAACTAACGTTTAGTGCTTTACTCTGAATAAATAACTCAGCATAACCGAATTTATTTGCCGCTATTTAAGCATCACTATTGATTAAACAGCCAACACAAACAACCGAATGAACAACAACCAAATTGATTAACGATATTTAACTTTGAAATCATGCTTTCAAACCACATATTTTAAGTATCAAACTGAAGGCATCTAGGAGCTACCAATACATGAAAACCAAATTAAGCTTACTTTCTGCAGCATTATTGACCGCATCGCTAACGATGTTTCCAGCAGTGTCTCAAGCCGCGATTCCACAATCGGTTGATGGCCAGGCAATGCCAAGTCTTGCGCCTATGTTAGAACGCACCACTCCTGCTGTGGTATCTGTTGCAGTGTCGGGTACTCAAGTATCAAAACAACGCGTACCGGATGTATTTCGTTACTTTTTTGGGCCTAACGCTCCGCAGGAACAAGTCCAAGAGCGCCCTTTTAGAGGGTTAGGTTCTGGTGTCATCATCGATGCAGCGAAAGGATACATTATCACCAATAATCACGTCATTAATGGCGCGGATGAGATTCAAATTGGTTTACATGATGGCCGTGAAGTTAAAGCAAAGCTGATTGGCGCAGATAAAGAGTCTGACATTGCATTGCTGCAAATCGAAGCCAAAAATCTGACCGCCATTAGTCAAACTGACTCAGACAATATCCGCGTGGGTGATTTTGCCGTGGCCATTGGTAATCCCTTTGGTTTAGGGCAAACCGTCACCTCTGGTATTGTCAGTGCATTAGGTCGCAGCGGTTTAGGCATTGAAATGCTCGAAAACTTTATTCAAACAGATGCAGCCATTAACAGTGGAAACTCTGGCGGCGCATTAGTGAACTTAAAAGGTGAACTCATTGGGATTAACACTGCCATTGTTGCACCTAATGGCGGTAATGTCGGCATTGGTTTTGCGATACCAGCAAACATGGTTAACAACCTCGTTGAGCAAATCATCGAACATGGCGAAGTGCGCCGCGGAGTATTAGGCGTCTCAGGGCGAGATCTTGATAATGAACTGGCTAAAGCGTTTGGCTTAGATACTCAACATGGTGGCTTTGTTAATGAAGTCATTCCAAAGAGTGCAGCAGACAAAGCCGGATTAAAAGCAGGTGATATTATTGTTAGCCTTAATGGCCGCAGTATTAAAACCTTCCAAGAACTTCGCGCCAAAGTTGCCACCATGGGCGCTGGAGCACAAGTCGAATTTGGTATTATCCGTGATGGCGATAATAAAACGATTAAAGCAACTCTAGGTGAAGCTGACAAAGTAGAAGCTGAAGCGGGCAATGTGCACCCTATGCTACAAGGTGCAACTTTAGAAGACAGTAAGAAAGGTATTGAGATCACAGATATTGCCCAAGGTTCGCCCGCTGCAGTGAGTGGATTACAAAAAGGAGATTTAATTGTCGGCTTAAATCGCAGTAAAATTTCGAGCTTAAAAGTATTAAAAGAAGCGCTGAAAGAAAACCAAAGTTCAGTGGCATTAAAGATACTTCGTGACAATAACTTACTCTACCTAGTGTTACGTTAGTCTTAATCAACTGACACAAATGTAGCGAGCACGTTTCTGTCTACAGTCATTAACTATCAAGGTGTTAATGACTGTGATGTGACTTGAATAATTAAGCATCGGCCCCAGTTTGGTCGATGCTTAATTTTTTGAGTTATGTTAATATAAAGTTCATTTTCTTCAACAAATCTCAGGCCATGAATTTTAAAGACACATGCATCTATATAGTTAAAGCTGCGGTATTTGGCCTGATCATGGCAGCTGTTTTTTTAGTTATTACCTCAGTGTTACCCAATAACGCCCTCAATAGTGGTTTATCAACGGTACATAGTGGCGGTTCAGAACTGTCATTTGCCAAAGCGGTTCGCCGTGCGGCACCCGCAGTCGCTAATATTTATAGCCTAAGCATTGATCAGCGTAACCCATTAAATTCAAGTTCACTGCAGGGCTTAGGCTCTGGGGTTATTATGAGTAAAGATGGTTATGTGCTAACCAATTATCACGTGATAAAAAAAGCAGATGAGATTGTGATTGCGCTGCAAGACGGCCGTAAGTTTACCGCCGAAGTCGTTGGTTCTGATCCCGTAACAGACTTAGCAGTGCTTAAAATCGAAGGTGACAATTTACCTGTCGTACCCTTTAATCTTTATAACCCCGCTCAAGTGGGTGACGTAGTATTGGCCATTGGCAATCCATACAATATTGGCCAAACCATTACTCAAGGCATTATTAGCGCGACAGGTCGTAACGGCTTAAGCTCAGGTTATTTAGACTTTTTACAAACTGATGCCGCGATTAATGCAGGTAACTCTGGCGGTGCATTAATTGATACTAGCGGTGAGTTAATCGGTATCAATACCGCTGCATTTCAGGTTGGCGGTGATAACGGCGGTAATGGGATTAGTTTTGCTATTCCGATAAAGTTAGCTCACAGCATTATGGATAAATTAATTAAACATGGACGCGTTATCCGTGGTGCCCTAGGGATTTCTGGCGAACCATTAAACCCTGTGGTGGCGCAAATTCTTAACTTGCCTGATTTAAAAGGTGTATTAGTGACTGGTATTGACCCCGATGGTCCTGCCGCTCGCGCACGTTTAGCACCACGAGATGTGATAACTCAATATAATGAAGAAGATGTACCCGGTGTAGAAATGCTACTGGACCGTATTGCAGAAACCACTCCAGGTACAAAAGTGAACATGACGATTATTCGTGAAGGAAAAAAGCAGACTTTACCGGTGATAATTGCCGAGAAAGCTGACGAACCGGAATAATTGCAGCCATTGCCCATTGCCATAGCAATAAAAAAGCCATTCAACTTTTCAGTGAATGGCTTTTTTGTCGCTGGTTTTTAGTCGCGTTTTAGTACAGCAATAGAACCTGTTACTTCACACGAACGACTTCAGCACCAAGGCCTTGGAACTTAGCTTCAATATGTTCATAACCGCGGTCGAGATGATAAATACGATCTACCGTTGTCATGCCGTCGGCCATTAACCCTGCAATCACTAAACTAGCTGAAGCACGTAAATCGGTCGCCATTACTTGAGCACCGTTTAAACGTTCAATACCATGAATAATACAAGTATTGCCTTCAAGCTCGATATTGGCACCCATACGGCTCATTTCTGGAACATGCATAAAACGGTTTTCAAAAATCGTTTCAGTGACTCTACCCGTTCCTTCTGCCAGAGCATTTAATACACAAAACTGTGCTTGCATGTCTGTCGGAAAAGCAGGATAAGGTGCCGTTTTAATATTCACAGCTTTTGGACGCTTACCGTGCATATCAAGCTCAATCCAATCTTCACCTGTTGTAATCGTCGCGCCGGCATCCTCAAGCTTAGAAAGCACAGCCTCTAATGCACTTGGGTCTGCAGATACACAACGAATTTTACCGCGAGTTACCGCTGCGGCAACAAGGAAAGAACCGGTTTCAATCCGGTCTGGCATTACACGGTATTCACAACCCGATAAACGCTCAACACCTTCAATTTTTAACGTTGCTGTGCCTATGCCAGTTATTTTAGCGCCCATGGCAATTAAGCAATTGGCTAAATCTGTCACTTCAGGTTCGCGGGCAGCATTCTCAATCACGGTGATGCCGTCTGCTAATGCTGCTGCCATTAATAAGTTTTCAGTAGCGCCAACGCTCACCATATCCATAAAGATATGAGCACCTTTGAGGCGACCATCAACACGCGCTTTTATGTAGCCTTCTTTGACTTCAATTTTAGCGCCCATAAGCTCTAAACCGTGTAAATGAAGGTTAACCGGGCGAGCACCAATAGCACAACCGCCAGGTAAAGAGACGTCAGCAGTACCATAACGGGCCAATAATGGCCCTAAAATAAGGATTGAAGCACGCATGGTTTTGACTAGATCATACGGTGCGCAATACTCATTTAAGTTGGTCGTTGAAATACGAACACGACTCCCCTCTAGTTGCTCAACCTCTGCACCAAGACAGCGTAAAAGCTCACAACTGGTGTTGACGTCACGTAAATTAGGCACGTTTGAAACAATAAAATCTGTTTCAGCTAATACGCCAGCCATCAAAATAGGCAAGGCAGCATTTTTTGCACCAGAGATCACGACTTCACCAGCAAGCGGTTTGCTGGCTATAATTGTTAATTTATCCACAGTGAATCTCAGTACTTACATGTTAAAAAGTTTTTCACGCTTCCACTGGGTCGGCGTAAACGTTTTGATAGTGAGTGCGTGTAATTCGCCACTGGAAATTTGCTCTGATAATGGAGCATAAATAGCTTGCTGCTGCTTAACTCGGCTCAGGCCATCAAAGCACTCTCCTACTGCTACCACTTTATAATGGCTTCCGTCTGACGTTACATGAGCTTCTGTCAAAGACAGTGCTTCTGTCAAAATTTGTTCAATAACTTTGCAATCCATGAAATCTATTACCTTTACTTATAAAACTCTTGTTTATAAGACTCGTGCTTATAAACCTAATATTTATCAGACTATTACTCATCAAACGAATACAGATCAAACTGGCCAGTTGTATAACTGATTATTAAGTAATGGGAGTAATGCAACAATCAGTGCTAACTCACTAAGCCTTGCCAAAAAAAGCGTCTAAGTCATATAGCTCTATCATTTTGATGAGCTGTTCACTGGGATTAACCAGTTGGCGAGATGCGCTTTGTTCGTTATTACCAGAGTGATGTAATCTAACAAATGCCAGAAGTAATGCTACCCCAGCACTGTCGACGTATTCTAAAGCGGCCAAGTCTATCACTTGGGTTGAAGCAGTAAACAACTCTTGGCGTTTTGGCCATAATTGTTTTACTTCAACCTGCGTTAAGCGGCCGCTAACAAAGCACTGCTGCTCTTGTTGATTAAAGGTAATCACGCTGCAGCGGCTTCTTTAGCTGGTTGACGGTCAATTTGTTGTTTAGTTTTGTCATTTAACATTGAAATAACAGCTTCAATACCCTGTTGACGGATCAAATTAGAGATCTCAGATTGCTTAGACGCAAGCAAACTTACGCCTTCGGCCACGAGGTCAAATGCCTTCCAGGTGTTGTCTTTTAAACGACGTGCTTTAAATTGAATTTTGATCGGAGGGCGACCTTTTTCAATAATTTGCACATTAATTTCAACAATTTTTTCTTCGCTGAAATCGCTGGCAGGATCGAACTCAACAGCTTGGTTGGTATATTCAGTCAACGCTTGCGCGTAGGTTGCCACTAAATAGCCTTCAAATGCTTCAACAAAGCGATCACGCTGATCTGGCGTGGTGTCACGTAAATACTGTCCCATCACTTTGTATGCAGCATATTTATAATCAACATATGGCATTAATTCTTCGTTAACAATCACCTTAAGGTGACTTAAATCAGAGTCAATCATTGCTCTGTCTGTTTTAAAACGATCAAAGGTTTTATTGGCAACTTGCTTGATCATCACATATGGATTTGTGGTATCGATCTCGTCATTGGCCGCTATCGCTGCAGAGCTTATTACCGCACTGCCCACCAAACATAACGCAATTACACGACTAAAAAGTGCTTTCATTATAGAGCTCCTATTTATCTTTAGACGACATACTGTACAAAAGCTGACCGATTAAATCTTCTAAAATCAATGCACCACGCGTATCGTGAACTTTATCGCCATTCGCAAGCATAACAATGTCATCATCCATAAAGCCTGGGGTTAAGCCAATAAATTGCTCGCCCAATAACCCTGATGTCAAAATAGCTAAGCTACTGGTTTCAGGAAACTGATCAAAGCGCTTATCCATAGTCAATGTGACCACAGGGATCAATTTACGGGTATCAAGGGTAATGTCTGTCACTCGACCTACCACCACACCACCGACTTTCACAGGAGAGCGTACTTTTAACCCGCCGATGTTATTAAACTCGGCAACTAATGTGTAAGTTTGGTCATTTGACTTTACTTCGACATTGGCAACGTTAAATACCAACCCACAAAAAGCCAACAGACCAGACAATAAAAACACGCCTACTAGTAACTCAATTTTCCGTGTCAACATACTCTTAAACCACTTCAATTAAACTAAACAATGAAAAAACCTTAATTTCCGAACATGATTGCGGTTAGCAAAAAGTCCAGCGCTAAAACAGCTAAACTGGCCTGTACAACGGTAGATGTTGTTGCACGGCTAATGCCTTCTGGATTCGGTTGTACTTCATAACCTCTGTATAAGGCTATCCAAGTGACAACTACGCCAAAAATCACACTTTTAATCAAGCTATTAACAATATCTTGCTCCCACTCTACCGATGCTTGAAGAATAGACCAAAAAGCACCGCTATCGATACCTTTCCATTCGACACCCACCAGGTGACCGCCAAAAATACCCACTAGGCTGAACATTAATGCAAGCAAAGGCATACTGATGACCCCAGCCCAAAATCGCGGTGCGATAATTTGCCTCAGTGGATCGATAGCCATCATTTCTAAACTCGATAGCTGTTCGGTAGATTTCATTAGACCGATTTCTGCGGTGAGTGCAGAACCGGCACGACCAGCAAACAACAGCGCAGCAACCACCGGACCCAATTCACGTAGTAAACTCAGCGCAACCATTGGGCCTAAGCTTTCTTCAGTGCCAAAACCAACAAGAATGTTGTATCCCTGCAATGCCAGCACCATACCAATAAATAAACCCGATACCAGTATGATCACCATTGAACGAACACCAAGCACATAAATTTGCTTGATTAATAATGGTAAACCTTTCTTGATATTAGGCACTCGTACAATAGCGCCCCACAGCATTAAGCCAGCACGGCCAACGCCTGACACCATTTTTAGTGCGTATTTGCCGATGTCGGCAATGTAATCAATTACGCCCACGCAATAACTCCTCTTGATAATCCTCGGCAGGATAATGAAATGGCACCGGACCATCTGGCGCGCCTTGGATAAACTGAATTAATTGCGGGTTATCAGACAAACGAAGTTGCTCTGGTGTTCCGTGTGCAATGACTTTTTTCTCTGCGATGACGTAAACGTAATCAGCAATACCCAACACTTCATCTACATCGTGCGATACCACAACAGAGGTGAGCTTTAAGGTATCTGAAAGCTCACGAATTAATTTCACCAGCATCCCCATAGAAATCGGGTCTTGCCCTGCAAAAGGCTCATCATACAAAATCATTTCGGGCTCAAGCGCAATGGCACGCGCCAATGCAGCTCGGCGTTGCATACCTCCAGACAACTCGTTTGGCATTAAATATGCTGCGCCGCGTAAACCTACCGCTTGCAGTTTCATCAATACAATCGAGCGAATGATGTCTTCAGGTAATCCCGAATGCTCTCGTAATGCAAATGCGACGTTATCGAACACGTTAAGGTCGGTAAACATAGCACCACTTTGAAACAACATACTCATACGCTTGCGCAGCTCAAAGAGTTCTTCGCGCTTTAACTTATGAACATCATGGCCATCAAATAAAATTTGGCCGCTGTCAGGTCTGAGTTGCCCACCAATCAATTTTAATAAGGTAGTTTTACCTATCCCACTTGGGCCCATAATGGCCGTCACTTTACCTTTAGGTATCGTTAGCGAAATATCTTTATAGATCACTCGCGAACCATGGCTAAACGCCAAATGGTTTATTTCGACCAAAGGGGAATTATTTGATTTACTCATATCAGGCATCGGTGTTGAGGAGATAACAACCTTCCTTAGAAAAAGATGAAGCGCAAATTGTACTGTAATTGTCCACTAAGCGACAACTATATCCATATAACCAATGCTCATTGTTAATACAATTAGTGTGCAATGCTTTCAATTTAGTGAAAATCCAGCGAAAATGCCCGCTAATTATTTATCATCATAGGAATCTCATGTTAGTTAATATCCTAATGTTAATTGCAGGCCTTGCTGTTTTAGTGTGGAGCGCGGATAGATTTGTTTACGGAGCCGCAGCATTTGCACGTAATTTAGGCTTGCCACCCATGTTGATTGGACTGACTATCGTCGCGATGGGCAGCTCTGCCCCGGAAATGTTCGTGGCAGCAACAGCCTCAATGGACGGCATGCGTGATACCGCTGTCGGTAACGTTTTGGGCTCAAACATTGCCAACATTACCTTAATTTTAGGATTAACCGCATTACTGGGCGCGATTAGCGTCGGTTCCAAAACGCTTAAACGTGAAATCCCATTAATGTTAGCCGCCACCGTCTTTGCCGGTTACACCTTACATGATGGCTTGTTAACTCGTGCAGAAGGCATCATGCTCACAATATTGTTTTTTGCATTAATGGGCTATTTCATTTGGCAAGCCACTCACAATAAAACCCCAGATGCTTTAGATGACGATATCGAATCTGAGATCCCTAAAAACGTCCCCACCTTTCGTGCTATCATTTGGCTTATAGTTGGTATTATATTACTCCCACTATCAGCAGGTTGGATGGTAGATGGTGCTGTCGGGATTGCCAAATTTTATGGGCTCTCTGATTTGGTCATTGGCTTAACCATTATTGCTGTGGGGACCAGTTTGCCAGAACTTGCCGCCTGTATTGCTGGGGTATTAAAAAAAGAAGATGATTTAGCAATAGGCAATATCGTTGGATCTAACTTATTTAATATATTAGCGGTACTCGCGATACCAGGGCTTATCGCCCCTGGGGTGATAGATGCACAAGCCAGTGGGAGAGATTTCTACATGGTATTAGGCACAAGTGCAGCGTTAGCCGTTTTAGTCTTATCCAGTGGCGCCAAAAAACAACTGACTCGTTGGCATGGCGTCCTATTATTAATCACCTTTATTGCGTACCAAATTGTTGTATTTCAATCCCATTAAGTTGGAGCATAAAGGTTAGGTATTAAGCCAAAAGAGAGACAAGCATGGTAGATCAAACTCAGTTTCGCCAATGGGGCCGCAAAGTCATCGATATTGAAAAAGCGGCATTAGATAATTTATATCAATATGTTGACTCGGTAGAGTTTGGCCAGGCTTGCGAACTCATTATGCAATGCAAGGGCAAAGTTATTGTCATGGGCATGGGTAAATCAGGCCATATTGGTAATAAAATATCGGCGACATTTGCCAGCACAGGCACACCAGCCTTTTTTGTGCACCCTGGCGAAGCAAGTCATGGCGATTTAGGCGCATTAGATAAAAATGACATTGTATTGGCCATCTCAAACTCTGGTGAATCAAGCGAAATCCTGACCTTATTGCCTGTGATTCAACGCATGGGCGTTCCTGTCATCGCGATTACTGGTAAACCAGAGTCCAATATGGCAAGGCTCTCAAAAATCCATCTTTGTATTCAAGTTCAAGAAGAAGCATGCCCACTTGGATTAGCGCCAACGTCAAGTACCACCGCGACCTTGGCGATGGGTGATGCACTCGCCATTGCATTACTGCAAGCAAAAGGATTTACTCGAGATGATTTTGCCCTATCGCATCCGGGTGGTTCATTAGGCCGTAAATTATTATTAAAAGTTGAAGATGTGATGCATCAGGGTGAAAGCTTACCGAGCGTAAACGATGACATCTGCATTACTGAAGCACTGTACGAAATATCGAAAAAAGGCCTTGGCATGACCGCCATAGTCGATAAAACGAATACCCTAGTCGGTATTTTTACTGATGGTGATTTGCGCCGTATTATCGATGCCGAAGTTAACTTACGCACCACACCTATTTCGCAGGTAATGACCAAAAATTGTGTCACTAGCCCTAGCGGTATTTTAGCGGCACAAGCACTGCAAATCATGGAAGAACGAAATATTAACGGACTGATTGTCGTTAACCCACAACATCAACCGATCGGCGCGCTAAATATGCTCGATATGGTTAAAGCAGGAGTTATTTAACCATGTCAGACACAAACACTCACTCAGGTTTTTACGGACCAATCAGCGATGATATTTGGCAACGTGCTAAAAAAATCAAATTGTTAATATGCGATGTTGATGGCGTGTTTTCTGACGGCCGAATTTACCTTAGTAATGCCGGCGAAGAGTTAAAAGCTTTCCACACTCGCGATGGTTATGGCGTGCGATCTGCCCTCACTAGCGGCATTCATGTCGCCGTGATAACAGGCCGTAAATCTAAAATTGTTGAAACCCGTATGACTGCACTGGGGGTTAAACACATTTATCAAGGCATCGATAATAAGTTTGAACCATTTGAAGCGTTATTGTCTTTATATAATGTCACCCCAGACGAAGTGGCTTACATTGGTGATGACATGGTCGATTTACCTGTGATGAAAGCCGTGGGTCTTGCGGTTTGTGTGGCCGACGGTCACCCATTTGTTAAACAACATTGCCATATGACGACGAGTCTCAATGGTGGCCATGGTGCATTGCGTGAACTCACAGATTTACTATTATTAAGCCAAGACAAATTCACAAGTGCCCACGGTATGAGTATATGAATAGAGTTACCATCGCGATAGCGGCATTTTTCGGCCTTGCCCTTGTGTTGTACTGGCAAACGCAAGTAAAACGCAGTGAAATGGATGCCGTAAAAGTGATAGGTATTGAGCGTCCGGACTTTGTCGCCAACGACTTACGCACAACCGAATACAATGAACAAGGTTTGATTGCCAGTAAAGTCACCGCGAAGCATATGGAGCATTATGCTTCCAGCGATATCACCCACTTTACTGATCCCGTTTATTTAATTTACCCAGAAAATGGTAAAGCACAGTGGCAACTCAGTGCTGACAAAGGACAATTAAATAAACAGAGCAATAAAGTCAGCTTAGAAAATAATGTTATTATCGATGCAATTGATATTGAAGAACCGTTACAGTCAGTGACCACACAAGCAGTCACCCTAGATTTAACGACCATGATAGGCAGCTCACAAGAGATGGTGTATATCAAAGGTAAAGGGTTTATGATCCAAGGCTTAGGCCTACATGCTGACTTGAATACGCAAAAATTATCGCTACTAAGCAAAGTAGAAGGAACATATGAGTCACAATAATCGACATCCTCGCGCCAATGCCGCATTACTATTAAGTGGCTTACTTTGCATGCTGAGCATTCCAGCAATGGCAAAACAAGGTGATCTCAAACAAGAATTGAAAATTGCTGCAGTGAGCCAATCTGCCGACATTAAAAACAATCAAATTGTCTTTAATGGCCCCGTGACTATTGTCCAAGGCACGATTAATATTAATGCTGACGAATTACGCGCATTTACCCCCAAAAATGGCGTATCCAAACGCTTAATCGCGACGGGTAAACCCGCGACATTTTCTCAAGAACTCGACGACGGTAACATCGGTACCGCCAGTGCCAACGAAATCAGTTACGATCTCGCCACAACAACTCTGACGTTAACCGGTAATGCCAAGCTAGACCAAGCAGGCAGTCAGGTCACGGGCAACCTAATTAAATACAACATTAAAGCCCAAGAGTTAATTGCTGAGAGTACCGGTAAAGGCCAAGATCGCGTCATCACGATTATTCAACCAGAAAATTTCCAAGACGAGTCAGCGCCAAAACAAAAGCTGCCTGAGATCCCTGTCAACAAGCAGATAAAACCATGAGCCAAATTACCTTAACAGCTGAAAACCTAGCCAAAAGCTATAAAGCGCGTCAAGTTGTAAAAGACGTCAGCTTAACTGTAAAAACGGGGCAGATTGTCGGTTTACTTGGCCCTAATGGTGCCGGTAAAACAACCACGTTTTACATGGTTGTAGGGTTAGTCAAAAGTGATAAAGGCCGTATATTAATTGATAATGACGATCTCACCGCTGACCCAATGCATCTTAGAGCCCGTAAAGGGATTGGTTATTTACCACAAGAAGCCAGTATTTTTCGAAAACTCACCGTGCACGACAATATCATGGCGGTGTTACAAACCCGCAAAGAACTCAGTAATGACGAACGTATTGAACAGCTCCAGCATTTACTGGAAGAGTTTCACATTACTCACATTCGCGACAGCCAAGGCATGTCATTGTCTGGCGGTGAACGCCGTCGAGTCGAAATTGCCCGAGCACTCGCTGCTAACCCTAAATTCATTTTGCTTGATGAACCTTTTGCGGGTGTTGATCCGATTTCGGTTATCGACATTAAAAAAATTATCCAACAGCTAAAAAGTCGTGGATTAGGCGTACTGATCACCGACCATAATGTTCGCGAAACACTCGATGTATGTGAAAGAGCTTACATCGTAAGCCAAGGTAATTTAATTGCCGAAGGAACACCTGAAGAGATCTTGAGCAATCAACAAGTTCGAGCGGTGTACTTAGGTGAACAATTCAAGCTATAGTTAGGTTATATACCCAAACAACCTGAAGATACTCGATTTCAGCAAGAATTTACACGCGTTTAGGCAAGGCATTGATTGCGGTTAATGGTCGTTCCCTTTCCAAAATCAATAACACAGCATGAACGCGTGTAAAACTTGCCCCTTGGGAGTTTCACCGTGTTCCCACTACGTTGTTGCGTTAATTTATAAGGTGCCTACATTACCGCATTAACGCGCCTAGTATTGAAAACACGGTGAAGCTCTGAAACACGTATCTTCAAGTTGATTGGGTATACGCCTTTTAGCCTATCTAATTCATTCCATTGAACGATACCTAAATTGCGTGAAATGTCATTGACGTACGTGACACCCCATTACAGTTTTTCGAGATTGTTATTTTTATGGAAATCATCTAGGGATAAGCGGTAAATGAAAGCGTCACTCCAACTTAAAATGGGTCAGCATCTCACTATGACCCCTCAATTGCAGCAAGCCATCCGCTTGCTGCAATTATCTTCATTGGAGCTACAGCAAGAAATCCAACAGGCGCTGGACTCAAATCCATTGCTTGAAATAGAAGATGAATTTTCTCAAGCTAAAGATCCCTTAAAAGAAAGTCGCGATCAATCAGACACAGACTTCAGTGACAACAGTAATGTGAGTGTCGAAAAAGATACTTCAACCATCGACACCACAGAATCCATCAGTAAAGAAACCATGGACGACATGCCCATGGACACGACCTGGGATGAAGTCTATACCGCCTCACCGATGTCAGGGTCTGGTAGTGCCAGCATGCGCGACGATGATATGCCTTTTCAAGGGGAAACCACCGAAGGCTTATATGAACATTTAGAGTGGCAAAAAAACTTAACGCCATTTTCAGACACCGACCTTGCCATCGCAACAGCCATCATTGACGCAATAGATGAACGCGGCTATCTAACCCAAAGCACTGAAGAAATACTAGAAGCTATGGGCGATGAAAATGTTGAGCTTGATGAGGTTCAAGCGGTGTTAAAGCGAATTCAACATTTTGACCCCGTAGGTGTTGCTGCACGTGACCTTAGTGAATGTTTACTCATTCAACTGTCACAATATGCAGACTCAACCCCGCACATTGAAAATGCGCGAATGCTCATCAAAGATTATTTGGATTTAATCGCTGGGCGTGACTTTAGATTATTAATGCGTAAAACGCGTTTAAAAGAAGATGAGTTACGTGATGCCATTACCTTAATTCAATCTCTTAATCCGCGTCCTGGCTTATTGATTACTGCCGTCGATGACGAATACGTGATCCCTGATGTCACAGTATTTAAAAAGAATGGCCGTTGGGTTGTTGAACTCAATCCAGATAACATGCCTAAAATAGGTGTTAATCAGCAATATGCAGCAATGGCTCGCAGCAGTAAAAACCCATCTGATACTCAGTTTATACGAGGTCATTTGCAAGAAGCTAAATGGTTTATCAAAAGCATTGAAAGCCGTAACGATACCTTGTTAAAAGTAGCCAATTGCATTGTGCAATTCCAACAAGGGTTTTTCGAATATGGCGAAGAAGCCATGAAACCTATGGTATTAAATGACATTGCTGAAGCCGTAGAAATGCATGAATCGACCATTTCGCGCGTGACCACTCAAAAATACATGCACACCCCACGAGGGTTGTTTGAGTTAAAATACTTTTTCTCTAGCCATGTCAGCACTGATGATGGCGGAGAGTGTTCATCGACAGCAATCCGCGCATTTATTAAAAAGTTGGTTGCAGCAGAAAACCAGAAAAAGCCGCTTAGCGACAGCAAAATGGCTCAACTACTGGCCGAACAGGGCATAAACGTTGCTCGTCGTACGATTGCAAAATACCGTGAGGCAATGATGATACCGCCCTCAAACCAACGTAAGAGTTTATAAATCACTCAACAATGGAGAAGTGTAATGCAGATCAATTTATCAGGGCATCATGTTGAAATAACCGAATCTTTACGTGAATACGTTCAGGAAAAGTTTTCAAAGCTTGAACGACACTTCGATCAGATCAATAATGTTCACGTTGTACTCAACGTAGAAAAATTACAACAAAAAGCAGAAGCTAAAGTCAGCCTAAAGGGCGGAGAAATTTTTGCAATGTCAGAACATACAGACATGTATGCAGCAATAGACGCCCTGATAGATAAGCTCGATCGTCAGGTAATTAAACACAAAGAGAAGTATACAAAACACTAACGATGGAACTTTGTACCATCCTGCAGCCGGAATGCACCACCTGTGCCACACCGGGCAGTAAGAAAAAGGTACTGGAACTTATCAGCGATTTAGTCGCTGCCCAGTACCCGACCCTGTCTTCGCAAGAGGTGTTTGAAAGCCTTATCGCAAGAGAAAAAATGGGTAGCACAGGTATAGGTAATGGTATTGCAATACCTCATGGCCGATTAACGACAATCGATCACCCTATTGCGATCTTTGTAAAATGCGAAGAACCCATTTCGTTCGATGCCATCGATAAACAACCTGTCGATATCTTATTTGCATTATTAGTTCCTGCAGATCAGTGCCAACAACACTTAAGCACCTTATCCTCGATGGCCCAAAAACTCAGCGACAAACAAGTACTAAAACAGCTGCGTAAAATCCACGATTCAACAGAACTCTATCAGGTAATTACGGCATGAAACTTGTTATCGTATCAGGACGGTCAGGCTCAGGTAAATCAGTAGCATTAAGAGTACTAGAAGACCTAGGCTATTACTGTGTTGATAACCTGCCATTGCCGCTAATTGGCACCTTATTGGCTCAGTTAAAAGGCAGTAATGACCTAGTAGCGATTAGTGTTGATGTGCGCAATATTGCCGAACAAGGCAAAGTGCTTCAAGAACAACTTGAAATACTGCAACCTGATACCGAAATTACCAGTTTTTTCTTAAACTCTAGCGACAAAGTTTTACTTAAACGCTACAGCGAAACCCGCAGATTACACCCGCTATCTAAAAACCATATTTCATTACAAGAAGCGATTAAATTAGAAGGCCGCTTACTCGAACCTATCGCCAAAATGGTTGATCACTATGTCGATACATCGGCACTCAATATTTACGAGCTAAGCGATCAAGTAAGACAAATATTGCTTGGCAGTGTTGATAAAGAGTTAGTGATTAATTTTGAATCGTTTGGCTTTAAACACGGTATGCCGACCGAAGCAGACTTTATGTTCGACGTGCGCTTTTTACCTAACCCGCACTGGGAAATAGAATTAAGACCATTAACAGGTCTTGATGAGCCTGTGCAAGAGTTTCTTGGCCGTCAGCCTCTGGTGAATAAGTTTATTTGGCAAATCGAAAATCTATTCGAAACCTGGATGCCACATTTAGAGCGTAATAATCGCAGTTATTTAACCATCGCCATCGGCTGTACAGGCGGACAACATCGCTCAGTTTATATCACCGACCAACTCGCTAAGCGATTTAGACAAGGCAGTAAACACACAGTCAACGCCCGCCACAGAGAGCTAAATATCAGTGAAGATCAGCTTTAGTCCTATGTGGAGTGCTAGCCATGCTTGAGCGCCAAGTCACCATCTCAAATAAATTAGGTTTACATGCACGAGCAGCCACAAAACTAGCGATACTGGCTGCTGACTTTGATGCTGAAATCACCCTAATTCAAGCAGACAAACAAGCCAGTGCCGCTAGCGTCTTAGGATTGCTCATGTTGGAAAGTGGCATCGGAAAAATGATCACTGTCACAGCAACAGGTCCAGACGCAGCAGTGGCATTAGATGCGGTGTGTAATTTGATTAACGATAAATTCGATGAAGGCGGCTAACGCGTCGCACTGATTATCTAACAGCACTTAACAAACGTCAGTTGTACTCTCTCGTGGCATTTTTTGACAATGATATTCAAGCTTACAGCCCACTATTCATCAATTACCATTCATCGTATACGACTCACATTTCACGGTAAATTATTTACCGCTCAAATTGAATATAATGCCTTATATATCATTATGCCTTAATCAAAAACCACTGGACACATTCAGTGTGGTCACTTGTTAATGCTGATTGGTATTCCCCCTCTTCTGTCGTGCGCTGACTAAAGTACACTTATTCTTTAACGTTGAGAATGACGCTCTTAAGCAGTTTTTAAGCGCGTCTTCAATGAACATTAATGCACTATTATTTATCCTCATATAAATGACAAACGTAATGTCCTCATTTTGTCATTTACATAACCTTTTACTGCCATAAATTACCGCCATAATGCCTCTCAATAAACAGCCATCACCCTAAGGCTAGTTCACCAAATTAGTGCAATTGCACCAATTAAAACAAACGAGCCAATATTGCAAAACACAATAACGACTATAAATAATTGTTTTTAAACAGTTTAAATTAATTTAAAAAGTTGGCATACAGTTTTCATATAGAGAGAGGATACCTACTAAGTAGTAGTTTAATTTTTAAGCAGTCCATTGTCATTTGTAGGAGATAGCGATGAGTAAAATGAACCTAGGTCAGAACATCAAATCAGTTAATGGCATGGTCGCTAAGCTGGTTGAACAATGCCGTCAAAACATTTTTTTCTTAGCGCATCTTGGTTGCAGCCAATGGGATGAAGTTGAATCCCGTTCAAGCAAATACAAATAAAGCATTAAGGAATAAATAAGATGAGTATTTCAACTGCGAGACACTATCCAATGGACTTTCAACATCAAGTGATTAGCGAAGTTAAGGTACATAACCGCCTATTATCTGATGTCGCCAAACAATATGGTGTGTCATCAAAAACTGTATATAAATGGGTCAAATATAGCGAAAGCCATAAAACTGAAAAACGCGGTGCAATAATGTCAGAGATCGCTCTTTTACAGGAAAAAATTACTCAGTTAAGTCAACAATTACAAACAATGGCAAGTTAAGCCAAAACCGTTTTGGCAAGGATGTATGAGTGTGTTGTCAGTTGGTCCCCCAGCGAACTGATAATACAAAGCAAATAGCAACAACATCATACTAATAATAAGCGCACAACATCTTGCATCCTTGCCGCTTTATTTTTTACCGTTAATGCCGTGTGTTGTTGTAACGAACACAGTCATTAACGCGACAGTTCAGGCGTTATTGGGTCCCCAGACTCTATATCCAATAACGTCATTTTTATTCGAGTAGATGCAATGCGATTCATTTAACGCCGCTCTACCCATGTTATGGCAAGGATGTTTGACCGTATTATCAACTCGCCCCAGCATGTCGATAACACAGCAAACAGACTAATAACAATAAGCGCACAACATCTTGCATCCTTGCCGTTTTATTTTTTACCGTTAATGCCGTGTGTTGCTGTAACGAACACAGTCATTAACGCGACAGTTCAGGCGTTATTGGGTCCCCAGACTCTATATCCAATAACGTCATTTTTATTCGAGTAGATGCAGTGCGATTCATTTAACGCCGCTCTACCCATGTTATGGCAAGGATGTTTGACCGTATTATCACTCGCCCCCAGCATGTCGATAACACAGCAAACAAACTAATAATAAGCGCACAATATCTTGCATCCTTGCCGCTTTATTTTTTACCGTTAATGCCGTGTGTTGCTGTAACGAACACGAGTAATTAACGCGACAGTTCAGGCGTTATTGGGTCCCCAGACTCTATATCCAATAACGTCATTTTTATTCATGCCATTGGCAGAATTGAGCTTTAGGTCATCAATAATATCCTCTAAGAAGGATAAAGAGACTTGAGCAATAACGACAAAAAGCGCAAGCAATGCAAACAAAAGCCCCAAAGCAAAGGATGCTCTGGGGCTTTTATTTTTATCACTCTATAAAGGGGTGTTTATCCCCCTAAAAATAGTCAATTTCAATACTCGCTAACGCGTTTCTGTTTGTTCTAGCCAATACATCACTTTATGTAAAAAGGCCCCTTTGTCTATCGGCTTAGAAATAAAGTCATTCATCCCTATGGTTAAGCACCTTTCGCGATCGCCAGCCATTGCATCAGCTGTCATCGCAATAATAGTCACTTCAGCCATAACGTCGCCAGCATCCCCGTTGCGGATAAGCTCTGTAGCTTTATAGCCATCCAATATCGGCATTTGTCCATCCATTAAGACTAACTGCAACTCATTTTTATGTTTGATGTTCTGCAAAAAGGTTATTGCTTCGGCGCCATTATTGGCAGTATGGACAATCACCGGTAATTCTTCTAACAACCCTTCGGCTACAATCCGATTAATTTGGTTATCATCAACCACTAAAACGCTGTACTTTTTATCTTTGACTACTGGAGTATGATTGTCATCAGGTTGTGCCAATAAAGAAGTATTTTCACTGTTTTCACTTAACAGTTTACGGTAAACATCCATCAGCTGAATCGGCAGTACAGGTTTAATTAGGTGCTTACAATGAGCATTTTCAAGCATTGTAACGTCTACTTCATCGCGACCAATCATTAGCAACAAAGCACCTTTTGAGGCTTGGTAATGTTCGAGCCATTGCTTCGTTTTTCCCGTCACTAAACTGTTATCAACAATCACTACATCTGCATGTTGTAGTGCATATTCATCGACAAGGTGCTGATACGATTGAATGAGGGTCGCATTGGCAGAGCACGACTCACAATGTTTTTGCATCATGCTGGCCGTTAGTTTATCAGCAATAAAAATCAGCACAGCTTGATTAGCCATTGGTAACACTATGGGGTTGTTGTGTATGTCGCGATTTTGTTTAGCACACACGTTAAACGTGAAGGTACTTCCTTGGTCCAACACGCTACTCACGCCAATATCGCCACCCAGCAAGGTGACTAATTGCTTAGAAATAGATAAGCCTAATCCAGTACCGCCAAAATCACGCGTAATTGAGCCGTTAGCTTGAATAAAAGGTTTAAATAATTTTTTCTGCTGCTCTTTCGTGATACCAATACCATTATCAGTAATTGAAAATTCAACATTAATATTGTCGGGTTGGTCATCAAAAGCACGCGTACTGACCTTTACAATCACATGCCCTTGCACAGAAAACTTAATCGCATTGCCAATAAGGTTAACCAAAACCTGCTTGATTCGATAAGGGTCACAAATTAACTTCCTGTGCCTTAGATCAACGCTGTCGAGCAATAAAATCAAGCCTTTCTCTTCTGCTCTAATTGACATCATGTTAATGACGCCGCAGACGTTTTCGAGTAAATCAAAAGAATCCAGTTCAACCTGTAAATTACCCGACTCAATTTTAGATAAATCCAGTAAGTCATTTATCAACACTGTCAGTGTGGCAATACTATTTTTAGCCATCATTAAATAACTGAGCTGCTTCTCAGATAAATAATCACGCTTGAGTAATTCAACCAAGCCGCCAATACCATTCAATGGCGTGCGTATTTCGTGGCTAATATTGGCCACAAACTCACTCTTAAGTTGATTAGCAGAGATAGCTTCCGCCGTTGCGGCTTCAAGTTCTTGAGTCCGTGAAATGACTTGTTGCTCTAAGGATTCGTTCATCTGCAGAATTTTTTTCTCACTGCGCCGCGAATCAGTTACATCACGAATGATCGCAGAGATACTGCTTATTTGCTTTGAGTTAATGGCAATTACAGGTGATAAACTCACTGTCAGCACTTTACTTTGCAACCCGTTAAATGCCGATTCTACCGTAACCATCGTATGTTCTTTGGCATCAAACACCTCAGCAATTAAACGTGGGCTTAGTTTCTTTTCATCACCGGTCTCATTTGCAGTTTCATCAATAATATCTAATAAATTGCTCTTGATTGCCTGGCTTTGTGCAATACCAAACAAAAATGTTGCCGACTCATTCCAGCTGAGTATCAGCCCTTGGCGATCAATACTAATAATGGCATCTGACGAACCGGCAATAATCGCTTGATACAATGACTGATTGTCATACAGCACAATAATTTTATTCACGTATTTTTGATATACCAGAATAATTGCCACGATAATGCCGTAAATAACCAGCATCAACAGCAGCATTATATTGCGTTGCGGCTGCCATAATGTATCAACGGCTGTTTCTGGAAATAAGCCTATAACCGTTAACTGTCGATGCTCACCACTCGATAAAGAAATGGTTTCACCAATAGACCAATAATGTTGTTTGCCCATTTTAACGGATTGAATGTTGCCTAACGTCGGTAATGGAGTATTGCCGGTTTGTGCCTGCCATGTGGCATGAGGGATCTGTAAGTCAAAACCAAAACGCAGTGCCTGATTCGGTGACGAAATAAAGTAACCATTTGAGTTCAAAATAACCAGGTCAAACAATGAATGTTTAAAATCTCTTTGTAGCTGTTCAAGCAATAAACTGGCGTCAATATTAGCGATAACAAAACCAAAAAAATCACCGTTATCGTCAAACATTGACCTTGCGACTCTAAAGGTTGGCCAAATTGGCGTTTCAATTACCCCATACTCACGGTTTAAACTGATATCAGAAATATAATGTTCATTAGCATTTAATGCTGCAATATCCGAATAATAATCCGTATTGCCCTTCTCTTGTAACAAACCTTCAGGCACGACTACAATCTTGCCATTACGCCGCTCAACTCTAACGACTTCATGGCCATTGTTTAAACGGCTAATAAAGCGTAATTGACGTACTTCTGGGTTAGTTTCAATAAATGCGGTAAACATATCTTGCAAACGGCGCGTCCATTGCGCTGTAGTGGTGCCATCTATTGGGTCGATATCACCATGTTGCATGGTTCGACTGATACCAATAGCAGAGGAAGTAGAATGTAAAAATGACACCTTATTAGCATAAACATCAAAAACATTGGTCATTTCTTGTGAAGCGGTATGGCTCAACTGTACTAACGTCTTGTTATTGTTATCGATAATCGTTTGTTTGGCAAAATGCGAAAACACCAAATAAAACATCAAACAACAACAGCCAATAACAAAATAACCTAAGTAAGACAATGTTTGGTATCTCGCCGTATTACTCCTATCAAACCATTGTTTGAACATAGCCTTCCTTTAGCTTTCGTTGGCTACCAAAAACGCATTAAAATCCTTTGCAGATAAGGGACGGCTCAATAAATAACCCTGCCCCATAGTGCATTCAAGCTCAAGTAGTGCCTGACGCTGCCCCTCAGTTTCTACACCTTCAGCAATTAACGCCAGTGACATTGATTTTCCTAATGAAATAATCGTTTTTACAATTTCATAATCATGTTTATTATTGAGCATGTCTTTCACAAATGACATGTCAATTTTCATTACATCAACATTAAACTTTTTCAAGTAAGATAAACTCGAATACCCAGTACCAAAATCATCAATCGAAATCTTAATACCTAACGACTTTAACTGACTTAATTTGGTTTGCATTTCAGCGGCATCAATCATTAACGCAGTTTCTGTGATTTCAAGTTCGAGTAAATCGGCAGGTAACTGATAATCTGTTAAGGCTTTTTCAATCATATTGGCAAGATTAGGATCGGAAAATTGTGCCACGGCAACGTTAACCGAGACAGGGATTATTCGCCCCATATCAAGCCAGCGCTTTGCTTCTGCACAGGCTTTAAATAACACTTGCTTACCCAGCTTAATAATCAGTCCCGTCTCTTCGGCTAACGGAATAAATTCTATCGGAGAAATATAGACGCCATCTGCGCCCACCAGCCTGACTAAGGCTTCGGCGCCAATAATCTGTTTAGTGGCTAAATCAAACTTGGGCTGATAATGCACAAGTAGTTCATCATTCGCGATGGCATTTCGTAAGCAGGTTTCTAACTGGTGCCGTTCGCGAATGCTACTTTCTAAGTCATGTGAGAAAAAGCTAAACCGATTTCGGCCTTCTTGTTTGGCTCTGTACATCGCTACATCAGCATGACGCATTAACTCTTCGGCATCGGCAGCATCATTTGGGTAAACACTAATGCCAATACTGATCGACACACTGAATTTTTGTCCCGCCAGGGTAAAGGGCTCATGCATGGCCTCGACTAATTTAGAGGCCAATACCGATGACGCTTCTACAGAGTGAGTGTCACTCATCAAAATCACAAATTCATCGCCACCCAGTCTTGCAAGTGTATACGAAGGCGGAATTAACGAGCGCAGACGTTGCGCCATTAAACAAATCATTTCATCACCCAGTTGGTGCCCAAGTGAATCATTTAAGTATTTAAAGTGGTCGATATCGACGAGTAATGCCGCCGCTTTGGTGCCAAAAGACTGAGCTGTGGAGCAGGCTACACTTAAGCGGTCTTGCAATAAAATCCGGTTGGGTAAATCGGTGAGTTGATCATGGTTTGCTAAATGGCTCATTTTCATCGCCATCGCCATCGTTTCACTCACATCATGAAATACCATAATGGCGCCAATAACTTCTCCATTTTCATTACGAATAGGTGCTGCTGAATCTTCAACAGCAAAAACTTGACCGCCTCTGGCCGTTAGCTGACTGTTTAATGCCATCGCCACAATACGTTGTTCACGCAGCGCAATGTAAAGTGGATTGAGCAACGTATGCCGAGTATTGGCGTCACGCAATTGCATCACATTTTCAATCTTTTGGTGTAGCGCATCTTTAATGCGCCAGCCTGTCATGCGTTCAGCTATCGGGTTCATAAAGGTAATGAGCCCTTTAGTATCTGTGGCAATCACAGCGTCGCCGATAGAATTTAACGTGACCCGTAAACGTTCTTTTTCTGAGTATAAGGCTTGTTTTGCATGTTTAACTTCGGACACATCAACCACTGTAACCAAGTAACCATCGACGCCAGCGCTTGATTTCATTTTGGACTGAAAGACTTCATAAAAACTCATGCCCGGTTTATTCGTCACGGTTACGATGTATTTCAATGGTTCGGTAGTGACTTCTCGCTGATGCATCAGCACTGCACGACTGAGCTCGTTTGGAAATAGACTGGAAATGTGTTTGCCATTGACCTCGCCAGTTAAGTTGTCAAACCATGCGCCAGAATAATCATTACTAAATAAGTTATTACCTTTATCATCCCAATAGGTAATCAGCATAGGCACCTGGTTAACCAGTTGCTGTAGCTCTTCTTTTGCTTTAATAATCAGATGGCTTTGCTGCCTAAATTTAAGTTGAGTATGCACTCGCAGGCAACAAATAGAGGCATTAAAGGGTTTGGTGATAAAGTCGACTCCACCACTTTCTAGTGCCAGCTTTTCGAATTCTGGTTCAGTATGACCGGTAATGAAGATAATCGGAATATCACTGTAAAGCGGATTAGATTTGAGGGCGCGACAAACTTGCCAACCATCCATATCGGGCATTTCAATATCAAGCAAAATGACATCAGGCTTAATTTTATCCACTAAAGCCAAAGCATTGCTGCCAGACTCCGAGAAATAAATATTGCCTAGCGGTGATAAAATATCTTCTAAAACAAAGATATTTTGAATATCGTCATCGATAATCAAAATTCGATATACGGTGTTAGCTAAACCCGACAACAACATGATCGCCTTTCTCCATTTGGTGACTTAACATCCATTTACCCTATACATATTGTTAGGTTTTTAACGACTTAGTCTATTTTTACATTGTATTAGTAAGTAGAAAACGGTTAGGGTTAAATCCATTAAGCTTTTTCAGCATTCATTCAGCAATGCACATTCAGAACAGGTAGCATTATGCCGAATACGTTTAAAATGGATGCACAGTTCAATACATATAAATGGGCAAACCTAACCTCTATTTTACTCTTAATCATTGGCTTGTTTATCGCTTTTACGCTTAAACACAATACCGAGCAACGTAACACTGTATTGCTACACAACAGCTTAACTCAACACCTAAATAAAGTCAGTCAAGAGGTGGTCGAACGAGTTAATAAATTTGAATATGGCTTACAAGGATTACGAGGTGCAATCAATACTGTTGGCCTGGATAACTTTCACTACTCACAAAACTTAGCTTACTTCCAAAGTCGAGATTATGCCAGGGAGTTCCCTGGCGCTCGGGGTTTTGGTGTGATAAAAGTTGTGGCCAAAAAAGATTTAAATATTTTTTTACAGCAAGCAAAGCTAGATCGAAAACAAGCGTTCACATTTAAACAGCTAGACGAGCCACAAGACCCTTTATTTATTGTGCAATATATTGAGCCAGAACGCCCTAATATAGAATCGCTAGGGTTAGATATTGGTTCAGAGCAAAACCGCCGCAGAGCAGCATTATCTTCAGCTATTGCAGGCAGTGCAACACTCTCAGCTCCCATCACGCTAGTGCAAGCAGACAATAAAGTGAACCATGGTTTTTTATTATTACTGCCTATTTTTGAACCGCTTAATACACCAAGTTTAGCGCCACCAGAAGTGCTTGGTTGGGTCTATACACCTTTGCTGATCAATGAAATTCTAGCGACATTAACGGATCAACATAATGGTATAAAACTTGATATAACCGATATTAGCCCAACCAACAATGTGCAATTTTTCACTTCTTCTTTAGCCGATACAAGTGATTCATCAGCATCATTAGCAATAAAGCCGCCAGCAATAGACAATAGCCATATGCACCAACAACAAATACAAATTTATGGTCGCCATTGGCAAATCACGTTCACCCCATCGACACAATGGATAACAGATCTTAACTTAGCAGACCCAGAACGAGTGTTGATGATTACACTGGGCTCCACGCTATTATTGATTGTGATACTCCACGGTTTGTTACGCTATATCACACGAAGAATGGACAATATTAGACAAAAAATATCCTTATCTTCCTTTATCGACAACTCCTCAGAGTGTTTAATCGGTGTAGACAGTAGTTTTGCCATCTTAAATTGGAACCATTCTGCTGCAACTATTTTTGATTTAGAAGCGGGGTCTTCCAAAAAGCCTATCATTAACTACTTAAGGGAAAGCATATCGCCGGCCACGTTAATTGCCTATTTTAAAAAAGTAGCCCGCGGTCAGCAAGTCAGTAACATTGAGTTTAACTACCAGCTCAACAACGAAACTGAAGCTCGGTCGCTTGAGCTATCCATTACACCACTATTAAAAAACAATCATTTTTTAGGTGCTAGCTTTACTATCAACGATGTGTCCAACTTCAAATTACTACAAGGTCAATTGCAACAACATAACAGTGAGCTGAAAAACCAAGTAGATGAAAGTAATTTAGAAATTGAGCAAGCAACTTTATTTCAACAAAACATTTTAAACAGTAGCAACGTGGTTATTATTGCCACCGACTCATCTGGGCTAATGTCCTTTTTTAGTCGCGGTGCAGAACAAAGCCTGCGTTTTAGTCACGATGAAATGGTCGGTAGTTGCAACCTAACGACGCTGATAAAGGACGTTGGATTACTCAATAATGAAAATGGCAACACCAAAGCGCCAGAGGTTATCCCTCAAGACAGTAAAAAAATATTCAGTTTTTTACATCAGCATTTACAACTGCAAGAGCATCTCACCTTGTCGTGCGCGATAAAGCAAAAGTATGGCGACCATAAACAGGTATATTTGCATGTCTCAGCAATAAAACAACGCACATTAGGCATAACGGGGTTTGTATTTGTTGTTGAAGACTTAACCGAAAAAAAGGGCTTATTAAAGCAGCTGCATTTAATCAACAGTGCAGTAGATTGTTCGCAGAACATTTTATTGTGGGTCAATAGAGAAGGCTATATTGTTCACAGCAACACATATGCAGAGCAGATTTTAGGTTACAGCAGTAAAGACATGCAAAGCCAAAATATCGACAGTATACTCGCGCACAACAGCGAGCAAACGTGGCAAGACTTAAAACTCAATTTACTTAATGGCAGCAATAAGGAACTTGAATATAACATTCAGACCTTGAACACCCCATCCCTACCCGTGCGGATGTCGGCCACATTAATCCGTATTGATGATGTTGAATTTGTTTTTATTGAAATAAAAAGTATCGCAGTAAAATACACTAATTTAACTTTGATGACCGCAACAGTAAAAGAATTAAGTGCTAAGCACGTATTACCCATTGCACCGAGTGACTCCGCCAACATCTTAACCGCTAATAATGACTCCATTGCCGTTAGTGATGACGATTATGTTAATGCCCCTAGTGATGACATTGTAGCAAACACGAGTAATATCAGTATTGAAGACGTTAGTAATAACAGTATTGAAAGCTATTGCGAGCAGCAGAACATCGACTATCAGGGCGCGTTATCTCGCCTCAGCTATAACAAAACTGTCTATCTGAAAGCACTAGAGCTGTTTATGGAAGATATCACTCAATATGCAGCATTAGATGTGTTATCGACAGAGGCTAACACTGAATTCAAAATGATGTTTCATACCCTTAAAAGCTCATCTGCCACATTGGGCTTTACTGAACTAGCCCACTTT
The DNA here is from genome assembly GCF_059758055.1 of Shewanella sp. MF05956. NCBI lineage: Bacteria > Pseudomonadati > Pseudomonadota > Gammaproteobacteria > Alteromonadales > Shewanellaceae > Shewanella > Shewanella sp. MF05956. The sequence goes on from NZ_JCAYNV010000003.1 coordinate 278,587, forward strand.
GCCAAGCAACAGGAAACAGAGATAAAAACCACTAAAAATTACGATTTAGCAAAAGGCTACAGCGCCCTTGTTGGGCAAATAAACCTTACATTGCCTATCGCGCAGGGTTTACTCTCTCAACTGCAAGACAAACAGCCTGTAGCAAACGAGTCAGGCGTTAAACCGTCAATAGACATTAGCGATGACGTATTGAGGTTATTTAACATATTACGAGAAGAGATTGGCACATTTAATATGAATGCGACCAATACTTTCCCTCAAATAGCTCATATTCTTAAAATACTTGAGCCAACTGATTATGAATTATTAGCACATTCAATCAAAAACCTTAAATTCCAACAAGCAGAAGCGATCCTCAATAATATTCAGCCAACGTTACTGCAAAAGTATCAGACAAAGTCATAAAATGAAGCGACGATAACACTGCCAGCTAGGGCTTTTACAATTCCACAGACGGATAAAAATCAATAAGTCGCATAATATGATAGCTAACCAATACTAAGGTATTAGTATTGTTGTTTGATTTTATTAATAAAGACTAAATAACACAAATATTTACCCACAAAAATTGCTACCATTACTACACTTAATCATACCCCATGCTGATTGAACATAATTAATGACCGTAGCATTTAAAAAGTGTGTTTTTATCATTATTAGCATTAGCGCCTTATGTTGTATCGTTAGCTGTGATTTTTCAGCTAAATCAACATCGCTAAAGGCTACGTCAAAAGAAACCATCACAATTGCCGTATCTAATACTCCATTATCAGCCCCTTTTTTTATTGCTGAGAAAATGGGCTTTTTTGCAGATAATAATCTCAATGTTGAACTTGTCCGATTTGATGGCGGAGTAAATTGCTTTAATGCCTTAATTAACGAACAGGTTGATTTTGCAACATCGTCTGAAACGGTAGTGATGTTTAATAGTTTTAACCGCACTGATTTTTCGGTAATTGCGAGCTTTGTTGAATCTGATAATGACGTTAAATTACTCAGCTTAACCCCAGAAAAGTATCGACAACTTGATAATATTGCCAATACCCGTATTGGCATTATTAAAGGCAGTGCCAGTGAGTTTTTTTTAGACAGTGTATTAATTATGTATAACAAAACTCACCTGCCTATCGAGCGCGTATATTTAACCCCAGACCAACTCATACCTGCATTACTCAATAATAGAGTAGACATCATTTCGGCTTGGGAGCCATCGAGTTATATGCTGTCAGAGCATCTTTCGCAAAACCCAGAAATGATTAATATCCGTGGTTTATATCATCTGTCATTTAATTTAATTGGACTAAAAAATACCAGTGTTGATACAAATCATAAACTTGCACTGCTTAAAGCGATTACTGATGCCACGGTATATATTCACACACACCCAAAACAGGCTCAAAAGATCCTTAGCCAAGTCTTGAATATTACACCATCGCAACTCGAATACTCATGGGCCGACTATACTTTTAGATTATCACTCAGTAACGCATTGTTTTCTAACATTCAAACTCAAAGTCAGTGGGCGATTGATAACCAATTAGTGCCCAAAGAAAACCGAGTCGATTTCAGACAAGTATTTGACCGACAACTACTTGAAACCTTTAATAATCAAGAGGCAGGCTGGTAAGTTATGATGTTATCAAAGCGCCTTAAATGGACCGCCATATTATGCTCAATCTTGACATTGATTGTCGGTTTGTCGCTTATTCAAGTTCATAATTATCAGCAAAAAATTTATCGTCAACTTAATTACTCAATGAAGCTGCAACTCAGTATCGACAGCTTACGCAGTCAATTGTGGTTATATCAAGAATATTCCGATAAACAAGGGCTTATTGAACTCAACAACCGTCAAGCAGAGCTCGCTGCGGAGTTATCGCAAGATATTGATTGGGATGTGCAGCAAAAAATCATCATCCAAAATATCAATCGACTCAACACCAATGTCAGAGTATTGATTAACACACAAAATACTCATCACAGCAAACAACTCGATGATGCAGTCAACCCCACAGCAGAGCGATTATTTAAAACAAAATACAGCATGATTATTGAAGAGATGACAGAAGAGATGTTTAGCCTACATCAGTTATCGATTAAACAAGCAAAGATTAAACAACAAAGCTTATTGTGGATGGTTGGTGCTATTTTATTGTTATTAACAACATTAATCACAGCATGGTCGTTTATGACCTTAATCCGCTTTAGAAACGGATTATATTCATTAAATCAAGGTATGGAGGCGCTTGCGTCTGGTGATTTAACCAGCCGGATTGTATTTAGTGACGATGATGAATTGTCTGCATTAGCGGGGAATTTTAATAATATGAAACACTCGCTCACTCAAATTACAGTCAAAAAAGACAGCCTTAAACAAGAAGTCGACCGGCAAACTCATAAACTGATAGAGCAGCAAGACAGGCTTATTTTTCTGGCTGAACATGACGAGTTAACCGGTATCTATAATCGACGCGCTTTTATTAAAAAAATCGACAGTGCCATTGCCAGAGATTTACGTTCCGACGATCAAGCAGCATTACTGTTTATCGATTTAAATAAGTTTAAACAGATCAATGACACGTTAGGCCACAGCGTAGGAGATGAAGTCATTGTTACCCTCGCTCAGCGGTTAATGAGCAACCTAAGAACCACCGATATTGTTGGCCGGCTCGGCGGCGATGAGTTTGTGGTATGGCTAGATTTGATTGCTGAACCTATCGATATCGACCAAAAATTAACTCAGCTTTTAAATCTCATCAAACAGCCGATAAACATTGGGCCTCACACCTTAGAAGTGGGCGCCAGCATTGGCGTTAGCGTGCTACCAAAACACGGATTAAGTAGCAGAGAATTAATCAGCGCAGCAGATACGGCCATGTACCAAGCTAAAGCAGACAACAGTATAGAGTATTGTTATTACGCGGGCGATCATGGCATATCAACGTTAGCCAGTTCGTAAGTTTGTGTATTCCAGTCAAAATAATACTCTACCCCTTGCCACTCATACACTGTGCCACTGTCGCGTTGAATGACTTTAGCGTTCTGCGGCAAACTACGTAAACCTTTATTGACCTGAGTGACTATGGTTGTTTGTTGTGGCGCAGACACGCGAGTAGGCACAATAATAGGCTCATCAACAACCCGATAACCTGTTGTTGGCACAATATTAACGCTACGGTAAGGATAAAAACCTTCGTTTTGTCGACGATAATCATAGCGATCGACATAGCGAGAGTTAACACCATAAGGCCAACTCAGCCCAATAGTTGGGCCCCAACCACTGTTAATGCCCCAGCCACTGTGAACACCCATACCATTACTCCATCCCCAGGCATGACTTAACCCTAGGCCTAAGCCCAAACGCCAGGGATCTCGATGGCGAGAACGATGCTGTGAATGGCGTCGTCCATCATGTTGGTTACCTACCGAATGTGACTCGCGGGTAAGTCGATCATTATCGACAGGCGCTTTTGCATGAACAGGCACAAATACGCTAGTTAATAAACAAGTACTTACCGCTACAACACTCAGCAATAATGGGGATTTAATTCTTTGCATGGGTCACCTCAACGTCGTCATCGACAGCATTCATTTTACGCTAAGTCGAGATAAAGTCGATATCCTCCATTTTGGCTTAACCCTAAATTAGAAAAATGCTATAGTGCGCGCCATATTGGATTTGATATTCAGGCGGTAAACATGAGTTTTAAGGACTTACGCAGCTTCATCGATCATTTAGAAGCAAATGGCGAGCTAAAACGTATTAGCTACCCTGTTGACCCTTATTTAGAAATGACTGAGATTGCTGATCGCGTTTTACGATCGGGCGGTCCCGCGCTGCTATTTGAAAATCCTAAAAATAACACCATGCCAGTATTGGTAAACTTATTTGGTACCCCCAAACGCGTTGCCATGGCATTGGGCAAAGACGATCCATTGGCACTGCGTGAAGTAGGCGAATTACTGGCTTTTTTAAAAGAGCCAGAACCGCCAAGCGGCTTTAAAGATGCTATTGCTAAAATCCCCATGTTTAAGCAAGCACTCAACATGCCGCCTAAAACAGTACGTAATCCACCTTGCCAACAAGTGGTTAAAACCGGCGACGAAGTCGACCTCACCAGTTTACCTATACAACATTGTTGGCCAGGAGATGTTGCCCCGCTGGTAACATGGGGATTAACGATTACCAAAGGCCCACGTCAAAAACGTCAAAACCTAGGCATTTATCGTCAGCAGCTGTTGGGCAAAAATAAGCTCATTATGCGCTGGTTAGATCACCGTGGCGGCGCGTTAGATTTTAAAGACTTTAAACAGCTCCATCCTGGTGAGCGTTACCCTGTCGTAGTGGCATTGGGCAGCGATCCTGTCACCATTTTAGGTGCTGTGACTCCCGTGCCAGATTCCATGAGTGAATATGCTTTTGCGGGTTTACTGCGCGGCGAACGTACTGAAGTGTGTAAAGCGATTAGTTGCGATCTTGAAGTACCAGCCACCAGTGAAATTATTCTTGAAGGCTATATTGACCCAGATGAGACAGCAATAGAAGGTCCATACGGCGATCACACTGGCTACTATAACGAAACCGACTCATTCCCAGTATTTACCGTCACTCACATTACTCATCGTAAAGATGCGATTTATCACAGTACCTACACAGGTCGTCCACCCGATGAACCAGCCATGTTGGGCGTGGCATTAAACGAAGTATTTGTGCCTATTTTACGCAAACAGTACCCTGAGATTATCGACTTTTACTTACCGCCAGAAGGTTGTTCTTATCGCATGGCGGTAATATCAATTCGCAAACAATATCCAGGGCATGCTAAACGAGTCATGATGGGTGCATGGTCTTTCTTGCGTCAATTTATGTACACTAAATTCATTGTTGTCGTTGACGAAGATGTTAACTGCCGTGACTGGCAAGATGTTATTTGGGCCATTACGACCCGTATGGATCCTACGCGCGACACGATGCTAGTTGATAACACCCCCATCGATTATTTAGATTTTGCTTCTCCAGTGGCAGGTTTAGGCTCAAAAATGGGCTTAGATGCAACGAATAAGTGGCCAGGTGAAACCACCCGAGAATGGGGCACGCCTATTGTGATGGACCCTGAGGTCAAACAAAAAGTAGACCAAATTTGGGATGACCTTGGCATTGATGAAAGACCTACGCTGTAACCAGAGTGATCCAATTAGGATACTATTGGCTATAAATAAGTGATTGATAAAAATTAAAAAGGCCTTAAAGGACGTTAGATGAAAACCATTCGTTGTCAGATTGAAAAAGTCACCCCGTTTAATGACGCTGTTTATCAAGTGTTGCTAAAACCAGAAGCCGCCTTTGACTTCAAGGCTGGTCAATACTTGTGTGTAGTCATGGGTGAAAAAGACAAACGTCCTTTTTCTATCGCTTCTGCGCCTAATTCTGCGTTAATCGAATTGCATATCGGTGCAGCGGTAAGTGAAAGCTACCCAATGCAAGTGGTAGAACGCTTAAAGACATCAACGCATATCGACATTGAAGCACCTGCTGGTGATGCATACTTACGCAGCGACAGCCACAGACCTCGCATTTTAATTGCTGGCGGCACGGGTTTTTCATACATAAAAAGTATTGTTGAACAGCAAATTGCTAACGGCGAAACCATTAATACAAAATTGTATTGGGGTTGTCGTAACGAAGAGGCCATGTACTACCAAGACATTGCACGTCAATGGCATGCAGACCACGAATGGTTAGAGTTTATCCCAATTGTTGAAATAGTTAGCGACACTTGGCAAGGTAAACAAGCCAACCTGCTAGAACAAATTAAACATGATTTTATTAGCTTAAACGGTTACGACATCTACATCGCTGGTCGCTTTGATATGGTTGGCGCGGCACGTGAATTATTCCGCGAACTTGGTGTTGAAGAAGCCCACTTATACGGCGATGCTTTCGCATTCATTAAGTAAGTTATATCCGGATATAAGCATTAAGGTTAACTAAACCTGTCAGTAAATCGTCATAGAACCGGCAAACTTGCCGGTTTTTTTATTCGATTAACGCTTTGTATTCCACGACTCATTTATTTAAAATTATGTCACATTTATCATTAAGGTAATCCTATGAAACTCAGTCAATTAACTCAACCAATCTATGACCATTTATATCGCGATATTTTTGAGTTTCGCAGCACCTTTGATTTACCGGTTAACGACAGTGCTAGCTTAGATGATAAAGCCGATACGCTGCACACCTCATTAATTATTGAAGAAATGACCGAGTTAGCTGAAGCGGACTCGCGCATTGAGCAAGCCGATGCGATTGTAGACTCGGTGTATGTGTTAATGGGCCGTCTAGTCCACCTAGGCGCTGCTCAGGTAAGCGATCGCATCGAGATAAGCTATCTTATAGATATACTGCTTAACGTGGCTAAAAACCGTGAAATCGACTTCATTCAATGCTGGGATGAAGTTCACTCTAGCAACATGAGTAAAGTGTGCCGTAACCAGCAAGAGCTAGATGAAACAATTGCTCACTATGCTAAGCAAGGTGTCGAAATTGTGGGCAGTGTGAAAGGTGAGTTTATTATTGCCAAGTGCGCTAAAGATGTTGATATGGCCGGTAAAATAGTGCGTCAAGGTAAGGTGCTGAAATCTGTTTATTACCGCCCAGCAGACTTAACGACGTTAGTGGGTAATGAGTAAAATATTCAAGACTCGTTTATTCAGTCTTGTAGAATTAACCATAAAAATGCGCTTTAAAAGCGCATTTTTTATGGAAATTTAGTGCTATGCCGCTTACGACAATTTAGCATCGTTGAGTGTGTTAATTAGGCGCTGCGGCTCATCTACACTCAAATGTATCACTGTCATCGGTTCGGGTAACTGCCCCATACCGCCATGATAAATAACCGGACGGTTTAGCGTAACAGTGACGTTACTTTGTCCGCGGCCGATACTCATTGTCTCTGCTCCATCTTGGTTTAACTCAGTTTTTTTTTGCTCAGTAACATCAGCAATATCCGCTATATTAACCACCATAAATCCCCATAATGAGTTATTAATAACCAGATTATCTCTCATTAAATACAACGAGTAATAACGCGACAGCCTATGATTAGCGACTATCGACATTAAGGTGTAGCCGATAATACTCGAGACAATAATGGCCACCCACTCGCTCCACGACACCAGTAAAAAATAACTGCTACATGATGCAATAATACAGCCGGTTAACATCAACCACATATGCCAGCGCGCGGCACTCTTAAGGTTAATGTTGGCAATTGCTGGCGGATGATTACGTGAAAACCACGGAATAGAATAAAACCAGTTTGTCGCTTCGCTCGCCATAATAAGCGCAATAGTTAAACTTTTATCATCGCCTTCACGATAAGTTTCAACCGCGCCAACTCGTGGATCTCCTTTAAGCTTGCGTACCTTTAATAACCCGCGCACCACACTCACAATCAAATACAATTCAATCACCAGCAACACGGCAATAATCGGGTAGCGTAACCAGGCAATAAATTCAAAGTAATGGGCAATTTCAGTAGGGAAACTTAACCGCGCAACAAGGCTGCTCAAACTGAAAACAACAATCAACTTCCACAGTTTTTGGGCGCCCTTTTTAATAATGCAATACCAGTAACTTAAAGGCAGAAATACAAAATACAGTGCACAAATAAGAGACAAAGCTCGTTTATCAGCATCGCTAGCTAACGTCTCTGGCGTCCAGTTAACACCTATCACGAAACTGAATATCATTAAGGCTAAAAAAATTAACCGGTACTTTACAGCTGCTCTCATTCAATACTCTTCCTTGGGCTATTTTAATCACATTAATACTGTGTGCTAAGTATAGATATTGGGGCAACATCTATTTAAACAAGTTATTAACATAACAATAAAAGTGACCAGTAAGGATATTGCTTGCATACAAAGTTGTTACAGGAAATGACCAATACAAATGAGTTTTTTATCTAGTCGCTTGAGCTAATCAGCGCGTTTAAATAACCACGATAAACCATGGATAGCTGTTGTTGGAAACGCCATTGAATGATCGGCTTCAGGGATCACCAAGAGTTTTGGCTGCAATGTGTCCGCTTCGACAGAGGGATGAGATAGGAGTATTTGATAAAACGCCTGAGCGTCGGCCACCATGTGATGATTATCGTGAGTATAAGGCGGCCTTTCTAATTCGCCAATACCAATAAAGACCTTAGCGGATATGGCGGGTATTTGGCTAAAGCCTTGAGTAAATTGCTGTAACAAGTGCTTGTTATCAAACCACAACGAAGGGCTGCCCAATACATAACGAGTAAATAATGTTGGTTGTGCTAATAAAATATATGCACCGAATAACCCGCCTAACGAATTCCCCATAAAGGTATTTTGCTGTGTATCAACACGATAATAATGCTCAACAAAAGGCATGACAGTGTCACGTATAAAGCGAACATGCCGTTTTGCCTCACCGGTGTTGAGTTTCCAACTCGGATCATGGCTTGGAGTATAATCTCGAATACGACTAGACGCCCCTTTACTGGCCTTTTGATAGCCAATAGCAACCAAAATCGCCTGATGCATCATATTGCTGTTCATCGGAAATCGCGTTGCACCGGAGACCACTTGCATACTGTACATGCCATCGGTCATGTAGATAACAGGATAAAAGTGAGTGCTATTTTTTTGATAATCTTTAGGTAATTTGATCATCACCTGATAATCACGACTGTCATCTTTAAGGGTAAATTGCTGGGTGCGGGGAATATTAACTACAGCAGCTGACGCATATACTTCGGCCCACTGACTCGCAAGTTGTGATGGTACATTGTGGCTGTTTTCAGCACTAGCAACCAAACTATAAAGTGATAAATAGCCACAACACAACAAGCCAACAAAATGGTATAGCGTATTCATCATGTTCAAGCATCCATGCCCATATCAGTAACGAACTAAACGAGATAATCTAGCGACAGTGCGATAAACAGTATCATTCCAGCCCAGTTGTTATTTAAAAAGGCTTTAAAACAGGGCACGCGCTCACGGCGATAAATAAGCCCTTGTTGGTAAACGGCAAAGCCAATAAAGCTCACAATGCCTAAAGCGTAAATCATGCCACGCTCAGCCAACACGCCAGCCATAATGAAACAACCTAACGCAGCCAGTTGAAATAAACCAATAATCTGCCTATCGAATCGTCCAAATAAAATGGCAGTCGACTTAATACCGACCTTTAAATCGTCATCACGATCGACCATGGCATACATGGTGTCGTAAGCCACCGTCCAACACCAATTAGCCATAAATAACCACCATGCCTCAACGGGGACTTCTCCCAGCTGTGCGGCATAGGCCATCGGTATAGACCAGCTCCACACTATGCCTAAAAACATCTGCGGCATATTGGTAATCCGTTTCATAAACGGGTACATAACCGTCAGTATAATGCCAACGACCGACAACTGTACTACCAACGGATTAAGCCATAACACTAAGCTAAATGCGGCTAACCCAAGCACCACAAATAAGCAAAGCGCCTCTTTGATACTGACTTCGCCCGACACCAATGGGCGCATATTAGTGCGCTCCACATGTGCATCTAAATTGCGATCAGCATAGTCATTAATAATGCAGCCGTTAGCTCGCATTATGACCACACCCACAATAAAAATAAGCAGTACAGTAATATAAGGCATGCCTTGCGCTGCTAATACTAACGCCATTAAACAAGGCCAGAGTAAAAGCAACGTACCTATGGGTCTATCGATTCGCATTAATCGTGCATAAGCACGAAGTTTGTCTTGCAATGACATCGATGTCATATCTCCATGATTTCGCATGTTGACAGCTTAACAACGCTCTAACTTAGCGAGTGATACCAATAACCATTTACTGCCGAAATCAACAAAATTGACTTGTACACGGCCTTTTTCTCCCGAGCCTTCAAAGCTTGTGACAATGCCTTCACCAAACTTAAAGTGCTTCACTCTAGAACCCACTTTATGACCGGTGTCATTAAACCCATGAGGTTTTTTAGTCGCCACTGCATCTGCCGCTCGCGATGGGAAACGCTGGCTAACAGAAGGCTTAACCTGAGCACGGATACGAATTTGCTCAACAAACTTTTCAGGAATTTCATTGATAAAGCGTGATGGGCTAGCATAATCTTCACGACCATAAATACGGCGAGATTCAGCATAACTGATGTACAGTTTTTTCATCGCACGAGTCATGCCCACATAGCACAAGCGGCGCTCTTCATCTAAACGATCGCCCTCATCTAACGCCATCTTGCTCGGGAATAAGCCTTCTTCAACACCCGCCATAAAGACCATCGGGAATTCAAGTCCTTTGGCTGAATGCAATGTCATTAATTGCACAGCATCAGTAAAGGCATCGGCTTGTCCTTCACCAGCTTCTAATGCCGCATGTGATAAGAAGGCATTAAGCTCGCCCATATCTTCAAGCTCTTCTGGCATTTCAAAACTGCGGGCAGCAGTCACTAATTCGTTTAAGTTTTCAATACGCGCTTGGGCTTTTTCGCCTTTTTCAGCTTCGTACATGGTCCGTAAACCCGAACGATCAATCACGCTATCAGCCATTCGATACAGCAACATATCGGCAGTATCTGTGCGCATCGAAATAATCAGTTCCATAAAGCCACGCACTGCATTTGCTGCACGGCCGGCTAATACTTTTTCTTCAATTAAGTGCACACTGGCTTGCCACAACGTTAACTGATGCTGTTTGGCAGTAGAGCGCAAAATATCTAAGGTGCGATCGCCAATTCCACGTGCTGGTGTATTCACCACACGTTCAAATGCGGCATCATCATCTTTATTATTGATAAGACGCATATAGCCCATCGCATCTTTAATTTCCTGGCGTTCGAAGAAGCGTAAACCACCGTAAATGCGGTAAGCTAAGCCTTTGTGTAAAAAGGCTTCTTCGAGCACTCGTGATTGCGCATTTGAGCGATATAAAATAGCGCATTCACTTAAGCTGCCGCCTTTTTCTTGCCAGTCACTAATGCGCGCTACAATAAATTTGGCTTCGTCCATTTCATTAAAGGCACAATAAACTGAAATAGGTTCGCCATCTTTATCTTCGGTCCATAACTCTTTACCTAAACGGTCAGGGTTATTGGCAATCACGGCGTTAGAGGCGTTCAAAATATTCGCTGTTGAACGATAGTTTTGCTCTAAGCGGATAGTTTGTGCACCAGAAAAGTCTTTCAAGAAACGGTGCAAGTTTTCAATTTGTGCCCCGCGCCATCCGTAAATAGACTGATCGTCATCACCGACAATCATCACGTTAGCCGTATTACCCGCTAATACGCGGATCCAAGCATATTGGATGGCGTTAGTATCTTGAAATTCGTCAACCAAAATATGGCGGAAACGTTCTTGATAATGCGCTAATAAGTGTGGTTTGTTAAGCCATAACTCATGAGCACGTAACAGAATTTCAGCAAAATCAACCAAGCCTGCGCGATCGCACGACTCTTGATAAACTTTATAAATATTCAGTAAATTTTGCTCAATAGGAAATCCACCCGCATCAATATGCTTAGGGCGTAAACCTTGGTCTTTTTTACCGTTAATGTAACCTTGAGCCTGACGAGGAGGATATTGCTTCTCATCTAAGTTAAGGCTCTTAAGAATACGTTTAAGCAAACGTAACTGGTCGTCAGAATCAATAATCTGGAAAGTTTGCGGTAAATTAGCGTCTTGATAATGGGTACGCAATAAACGGTGGGCTAACCCATGGAAGGTGCCTATCCACATGCGGCCCATGTTAGTACCGACCACTTTTTCCACGCGCTCACGCATTTCTGCTGCCGCTTTATTGGTAAAGGTGACTGCCAAAATAGAATATGGACTTTGTTGTTCTACTTGCATTAACCACGCAATACGATGAGTTAATACACGGGTTTTACCACTGCCGGCACCCGCTAACACCAACATATTTGAAAGTGGCGCGCCAACTGCCTCACGCTGCTTATCGTTTAGGCCGTCTAATAATGATGATACGTCCATTTTTCCTCCCAGAAATCTGCGATGTATTATATATCAATTAGCGTTGGAAAGCCGTGCAATAGTTTACCTATTTGGGGCGAGAAACCTAGAATACTGCGAGTGATAAGGCTTAAAGCTGCATTAGGACTAAATTGACAATAACAATCACGAAAATTACTATACAAAATAAGAGACTGACTTAGGCTGACACATTGAACATCAAAGATTTAGAACTGTTTATTGCCGTGGCTAAACTAGGTAGCTTTACTAAGGCGGCCAAATCACTTGATACCCGCCGCGCTCTGGTGAGTCGGCGCATTGCTGATTTAGAAAAACAACTTGGCGCCCCACTATTTACCCGTACCACTCGAGTGATGAACCTAACCACCTCGGGCAAACGTTATTTGGCCCAAATAACGCCACTGGTTAGTCAACTTAACCATGCTGGAGACGTATTTAAACATCGTCACGACGACGTACAAGGCAAATTAAGAATTGGCTTACAACCGTTTGTTGATAAGTTGATGGACAAACACATCGCCCATTTTGTGCATGCCTATCCACAGGTTCAATTAGAAGTCTTTATTGTGCCAGGACAGCATCAAGACATAAAACGCTTAAATTTAGACTGCATGATTAATGCTGGAGAAGTCACTAAAGGCAATATTAGCAAACAAAAGCTCATGACGTTTGAGCGAAAAATGTATGCCAGCAGCCTCTACCTAGAAAAATCATCTGTGATAGAAACCATTGACGATTTACATTACCACTCATTACTTGGTTATCGTGATACCGAAGGTGTTTTAGAGCATCAATGGAATTTCCAGCACACAAACGTGAGTGCCAACTACAAAATTATTTGCAGTGATTACAATTCTTTGTATCACTTTTGTCTCGGCGGTGCCGGGATTACTCTCCTACCCCAAGTTATTGCTGTGGATGCCGTAGAAAATCAGCAACTCATTAACGTACTGCCTGAGTTAAGCGCTGGATTTACCGATATTAATATTCTCTCACCCAAAGATAGCGCCCCCTCGCCGGTTGCAAAAGTGTTTGTTGAACATCTTGGCGATATCGTTAAATAGTACACCTCGGCTAAACCCAGCTTAACCCAGTAAGGTCAACGTATCGAAAACTAAGGGATTAAAACGGGGGCTTAAAAAATACAAAAAAGGGGTCAGCATTGCTGCTGGCCCCTTTTTATCATTCTGTGACAACATTCATCACATCAGCTTAAATAACATCAGTACTATACAGCGTTTGTACCGAGCGGATAACCTACTGAATGGTGCTTCGTAACCACCTATTTTTTAACAACCTATTTTTTATCGTCTTTTAAACCAATACTGTCCATCCAGTATTCAAAGTTGACCAAGTTGCCTGGTAATACAATGCGGCTATCTTTTTTGCTTAGACCATCTAATTGCTTCATGTATTGCTCACCGAGCTGCATACGCAATGCACTTTGTCCGCCTTCAGATGAAATCACTACCGCTAAACGCTCAATCGACTCTGAGGTAGCTTTAGCTAAGGTTAAAATCTCTTGCGCCTTACCTTCAGCTTCGTTTATGCGGCGCTGCATTTCACCCTCAGATCGGTTAATGGTTTCTGCCATCACACCTTCTGAACGGTTAATTTTACTTTGTTTATCACCTTCACTTTTAGCGAGTAACGCACGGCGCTCACGCTCGGCATTAACCTGCATTTCCATGGCGTTTTTAACGGTTTCTGGTGGCGTAATATTTTTAATCTCGTAGCGGTGAACGCGCATTCCCCACATAGAACCGGCTTCATCTAGCACTTCGACGACTTTAGCCGAGATTAAATCACGCTCTTCAAAAGTACGGTCTAAATCTAGCGTACCAATAACCGAACGGGTTGTTGTTTGAGCGAGCTGAATCGCAGCGTAACGGTAGTCAGTAATGCCATAACTGGCTTTAACTGGATCGGTAACCGAAATATAAATCACGCCGTCTACTTCGACGTTGACTTCGTCACTCGAAAAACATTCCTGCGGTGGAACATCAATGGTTTCTTCTTTCAAATCATGGATGTAAGCCACTTTATCAACAAAAGGGATAAGGGTATGAAAACCAGCATCTAAGGTGCTGTGGTACTTACCTAAACGCTCAACAATATAGGCAGATTTAGTGGGCACTAAACGAATCGATTGAAATAGTTTCAACACGAAAATAGCAAAAATAACACCCCAAATCACCATCACAATAAAATCAGTATCAATTCCGTTAATCGACATTAGCGTGCTCCTTTCGCTGGTGAATGACTTACCGCATGAGTGACTTGCTCCATGCCTTCAAAAAAACCTTCAAGTTTAGCCATCTCAGCAGGCACAACAGACACTTGGGCCTCAGATAAAATTTTGCCGACTTGACCAATAAACTGCTCTTTAAGCAACATGTTCATGGCATCATTACCGCCATTGATGGTCAACGCTTTGCATATCATTTCCATGCCTTCAGCTTTAGCATTGGCCACAATTGATATTTCTTGTCCGGTACCAATAGCCTCGTTAATACGTCTTTGTTTTTGACCTTCTGACAGGTTAATCGCTTCTTGACGCTCGCCTTGCGACATATTGATCATCGCCGCTTTTTCAGCGTTGGCTAAGGTAATCTCAGCACGCTTACGACGCTCTGCTTCCATTTGTTTTTCAAGGGTATGAATAACATTATGCGATGGAGTAATATTTTTAATCTCATAACGCAATACTTTAATCCCCCAAGGGTCTGAAGCTTTATCAATTTCACGCACTATCGATTCGTTTAAACTGTCACGCTCTGAAAAAGTTTGCGATAAGGTTAACTTACCAATTTCAGAACGCATGGTAGTTTGCGCTAGATTTACTGCCGCGCGGCGATAGTTTTCAATACCGTAGCTGGCTAGTTTGCCGTCCATCACTTTAAGATACACCAGCCCATCAACTTCTAGCTGAGTGTTATCTTTAGAGATACAGCTTTGTGGCGGTACATCAAGTACCTCTTCACGGGTATCGTGTCGATAAGCCACTCTGTCTACAAATGGCACTAAAAAATGAAACCCAGGAGCTAACACGGTACGAAACTTACCTAAGCGCTCAATCACATGCACTTCGCGCATGGGCACTATGAGCATCAATTTGAATAATATGAAAATAATAAATAAAAATGCGATGGTTAACACAAACATATCCACTTCCTTTTTGTAATTTGACGAATCCCTAAACAATCACTTCTAACGATCATAACTAAACAACCATAACTAAAAAGTCACTTTTAAACTGAATCGATAATAGGCTCAACCACAAACCCAATATTATCGCGACATATAATTCTGACCTTGGTGCCCACTTTTATTTCTGTACCGTCCCCCAAAGCAGTCCAATCAGAACCTAGGCAATGAATTCGCCCAGTTTGCTGCCCTGGCCCTATGGGTTCTTTAACCGTGGCAACCTGATTATACAAATCAACTTCTTCGTCAGTATTGGCCACATGAGCATCACCGCCGACAAGGCGTTGAGTGACATGACGAAAACTAAGTAGTAGCACCATTGATGCCATAAACCATAGCGTCATGCTTTGTACAAAGCCGTCGATAATCCCTAACGCTAATGACGATGCAACAATAATACAAGCAGCGCCAAGCAAAATGACAATGCCGCCCGGAACAATAATTTCCGATATCATTAATAACAGCCCAAGCACTAACCAGACAGTGATCGGATTAGAAAGCTCCATAAATCCTCCTCAATAAATGAGTATGCCGTGCATTTACTATATCAGTTGCGCTTTATTATTGCGACATAATATGTCAAAGTTCATCACAAACAGCTCATCTAATAAATCAATCACCGTTAACATAACAGTATCAATAATTTAGTCCAATGTTTCACATCACATCGCAATAGTAAAAAATGTAAAGTAAGATGTTTCTGTCTACAAAACGCTGAAATCAGCTGTGCTTCCTTTGTTTTTATTGTGCTGATTATCATTTTTGAATATATTGCGTCCCATTGTGCGCGATCGGGAATAATACCAGTTGCCTTTTCATCTCGATTAAGCTGAATTTACAATCATTATGGCATCACAACCATGTTAAGAACCGGAATAAAAATGAAAAAAATCTGCCTTTTAGCCACGCTAGTGCTTTCACCAAACGTGTTTGCAAATGATGTTATCCAGTGGTGGGATGTAAGTGCAACTGTCTTGCATGGCGAAAACTATGACCTCGCACCATCAGAAAGACAAACCACGATTACATTAGAAACCGCAGGTGGCTGGACATATGGCGATTGGTTCGTGTTTCACGATTTTATTAACTTTAACGGCAACAATGGTGGTGACGATAACAGCCATTATGGTGAAATTTCACCGCGTTTTAGTGCCAGTAAAATCCTTGGTCAGCCAGTAGAGTTTGGTGCGATTAAGGATATGTCTGTTGCCTTAACGTACGAGCATGGCGATGGCTCTGTAGAAAGCATGCTTTACGGTGTGGGGCTTGACTTTGATGTGCCATTTTTCACTTACTTGCAGCTCAATACTTATCGCCGTGATGCTATTAGCAATGGCAATATCAGCGACGGCTGGCAGTTTACGCCAGTATTTAGAGTCGACATGCCAATCGGTGATGCAAACATCATTATCGATGGCTTTATTGATTGGGTATTTGTTGCAGACAATAATGGTTACGATGAAAACCTACACATTAATCCACAGATTAAATACGATTTAGGTAAAAGTTTATTTGGCGAACACAAAAAGGACAAATTGCTAGTCGGATTTGAATACGATTACTGGCAAAGCAAGTACGGCGTGAATGGTGTTGACCAAAATACATACTCTATTATTGCCCAGTATCATTTCTAAATGGCCAAAATAAGATAACAAAAAAGGTGCCTAGGCACCTTTTTTACTGTTTACGCTAGCCTTAGCAAGCAACCATGGTAAACGTATTACTCAATAACATTATGCTAATAGTTTTTTCGCTGCTGCAACAACAATAGAAACTGCACTCACTTCAGTTTTCTTCATTGTAGCTTCATCAGGAATCTCTTGTTGTGTACGGTTAACAATCACACCTGCTACACATGCTGCACGCCAGCCTTGAGTTGCACACATAGTGAATAATGTGGCTGACTCCATTTCATAGTTAAGCACGCCCATTGACTGCCACTCTTTCATAGAGCCAACATAACGCTGAGTAATGCGGCCAGAAACGGTATCGTAACGCTCTTGACCAGGATAGAACGTGTCAGAAGAAGCTGTAATACCGATATGCGGTTCTAAACCGGCATCGCGACATGCTGCAACCATAGCGGTAGTACAATCAAAGTTGGCGGCTGCAGGGAACTCAAGCGGAGCAAAATGCAAGCTGGCACCATCTAAACGAACAGAAGCCTGAGTGACAATCACATCACCCACGTTAACATGTGGTTGAATTGCACCTGTGGTACCTACGCGTAAGAACGTTCTCACACCTAATTGTGCTAACTCTTCAACAGCAATAGAAGTCGACGGTCCACCGATACCTGTTGAACAAACAACAACTGGCTTACCATCAATATAAGCTAAGTAGCTTGTGTATTCACGATGGCTAGCTAGGAACGTTGCATTATCCATTAGCTCAGCAATACGCTTAACACGTTCTGGATCACCAGGAACGATTGCTAAGGTAGCGCCATCTAACATTTTTTTAGTTAATCCTAAGTGAAATACATCGGACATTTTGAAAACCCCTTTCATTTTTGAATATTAAATTCTTATATTCCAGACTTTAACCTAGTCTTTAGGAGGATAAGGTTAACTTGATCACATATAAATTCATAATAGTTAATATAGTTTCGTTAAATTATTACCAATATATGACCAAAACCCACAAAAATCATGGCTTTGAGCATAGTTGAATACGGTGAAAAACAACAAGCTATTTATCTAACTTAAAAACCATTAACGTGATTCACATCAAATTAACCTTGTCACACAATTTGAATTATACCATTCAGCGTTAATAAGTGATGACTCAGCGAGAGTTTAAAAGGACTTAAATAAGGTGTAATGCGGATTGGTATTAAGCCGTGATTCATTCGCTAAAACAAAAAAGGACGCTAAGCGTCCTTTTTTAATAGCGACCAGACTGATTACAAATAGTAATCTTTTAACGGTGGAAAACCATTAAAACACACAGCTGAATAAGTTGTAGTATAAGCACCGGCTGTTAACCAATACATACGATCACCAATGGCTAAATCAACCGGTAAACCATAACTGTAGTGCTCATACATAATATCGGCACTGTCACAGGTTGGGCCAGCAATAACACACTTATCTAACTCACCATTACGATCAGTATAGATTGGGAACTTAATGGCTTCATCCATGGTTTCAATTAACCCTGAAAATTTACCCACATCAGTAAATACCCAACGCTCTAGTGCTGTATTTGATTTACGAGAAATCAATACCACTTCAGAGATCAATACACCGGCATTTGACAATAATGAACGACCAGGCTCTAAAATAATCTCTGGCAATTCATCACCAAAATCTTCTTCTAGAAAGTGCTTAATCTGTTGTGCATAAATACCAAGTTCATTGGTTTTATCCATATAGTTGGCAGGAAAACCACCACCTAAATTGATCATTTTAAGCACAATGCCGTGTTCTTCTTTTAAACGGTCATAAATACTTTTCACTTTACCAATCGCCGAATCCCACGCACCGATATCACGTTGCTGTGAGCCAACATGGAACGAAATACCATGCGGTTGTAATCCAAGCTCTTTAGCTAATACCAATAAATCGTATGCCATTTCGTTTTGGCAACCAAACTTACGCGATAAAGGCCAATCGGCTGTATGTGTGCCTTCAGTTAAAATACGCACATACACTTTAGCGCCTGGAGCTTCTTCTGCAATCATGCGTAAATCAGCTTCAGAATCTGAAGCAAACATGCGCACGCCTTGCTCGTAAAAAGAACGCACATCTACGCGCTTTTTAATGGTGTTGCCGTAACTGATACGGTCAGCAGAAACACCTATCGATGTGACCATCTCAAGCTCATAAATAGATGCGATGTCAAAGTTTGAGCCTTTGTCACGCAGCAAAGTAAGAATTTCTTTGGCCGGATTTGCCTTAACCGCATAATAAACGTTTGCGAAAGGAAAATTATTAACCATGTCATCGTATTGTTTCGCAACGATTTGGGTGTCAATAACTACAAACGGCGTTGGCTTATCTTCAGCAAATGCCTTAATGCGCTCAAACGTGTCCTTGTCATAATAATCTGCAACATCAATCGATTGAAATTGGCTCATTAGGCCAGTGCCTCCTGTTAGTAGGGCAATAAAAGTGCGTTTTCTGGTTTGTAAAAACATGCGCAGTAAACGATATTTTTAACCGATACGCAACGAATTTTTATGCAAAAACTCTACTTTTTTATTCCTGCATAAATGTCATTAACATTCAATAACCTATTTAATTAGTCAACAAAATTAATGCCGAGTTCAACAACCTTAAAAAGTATAGACTCTGTTGAATAAAATAGATTTTAAAACAACGAAATATTCGCTAAAACTAGCAACTCTTTTTTTGTTTTACTGCCACCAGATTAACACAACTATTACATTTACTTTAAATAAAATCCAAAAAATGATGCCTGAACCATATTGACCAAACAACCCACATAAATCAATAACACATTGAAATAAATGAAATAACCTATCATTATCAAGTATGAATCAGTCACAAAAACCAACCACACTTAGATCACTAACTTATGCCAGTGTGCAATTTAATAAGTGAATTAATCGGTGAAATTTGCATTTTTTATTGAGCCTAAACTCACCAAGAAAACGGCAAATATTATCGCTGTGTAAATCGCGGTTTACGCAATATAACTTCACATCAAATAGGTGATACTCACTACCATGCTGATGGTGAAGCTTGAAACACGACACTTTCCCCAGCGATACTCATCGATCACTTGGAGTATGAGACCGCTATTCTGAATAAGGAGACGAAATACGGGTTATCAGTAATTGAGCATAAAAAGTCAATTTTTCATACTAAATACTGATAAAAAACTATCAATCGAAAGTTTTATTGTTATAATTGTCCGTATTAAAGAACAGTGTTCAATAATGGTTCGCTCATAGACAAACAACATGTTGCACAATCTCATGTTAACTTGGAATATTAAACACTGAGTTGACCATTTACTTTTCAATATTTAAACGACTTAGGCGAAGGGATTATGACTCAAGTTGCATATCAAATAAATGAGCGTCGACACAAGGATATGTTAAAGCACGACGAGCATTGGGATTTAACTACAGCAGACCAAAAACTCGCACTGTATGATTTGCACCGCTATGGTTACCGCTTACTGTTTGTGCGCCACATGCTGACAGGACCGGTTGCAGTAATAAGCCAGCATGATGATATAGCAGCGATTTATGCCGATGGTGAAGTTGATTTGCGCCCAAAGATTACCCTGCGCGATATTCATTAATGTTGCCAATGTGCAATAAAAAACCTACCCCAATTTGGCGTAGGTTTTTTTATACCTTGCGATCCTCGTTTTACGCTTTGCGAGTCAGTTTATAAACAGCTTCGTTTAACCAAGGCACCTGCTTATTCACAAAACGAGGATTGTCTGCCAGCACATCAACACATTCTAATAATTCAACATCAAAGTGCGGCGCCAAATGAGTCTCTACCCAATCCGGGCTGACTGCAAATGGAGGTCCTTTAAGGGTATCTTGTGGGTAATCGAGGGTAATTAATAAACCGCTCACATTCGCGGGGATCAATTTAGCTAATGCATCGGCATATTGTTGGCGCATTGCTTCTGGCCACGCGATCAATGCCGCGCGATCGTAAAAACCACCTATATCAGTGGTTAATTGATGCGGTAAGGTAAAAATATCACCTTGATAAATACGAACTTCGTCGGCGCTAAACACGCCATGTTCGCCGATTTGCTCAACCTGATATGCTAACTCGTTGTCAGTAAAAAAATGCTCCACTGCGATGGGATTTAATTCGCAACCTAACACCCGGTGCCGTTGCTCTGCGAGGTAGCACATGTCGAGTGATTTACCGCATAAAGGCACAAACACCTCAGCTTGTTCAGCTAAGCCTAAACGCGACCAGTATTTCACTAAAAACGGATTAACTTGTTGCTGGTGAAAACCAATTTGTTGTAGTTGCCATTTTTCATGCCAAAAGCGTGGTTCCATGATGGTCTCTTTAGTCTATTTACCAATATTACAGGCTACTTTAAAGACTAAAAAAAACAGATGCAACTAAACACATTAACTTAGGCTTTACCGTCCAGCGTTAACTGAACTTGTCTTAACCAACGGCAATTTTCGCACTGGCATTTACGACGCGACATATGGTGTGGACTCAAATTTGAATCAACAAAATCAACGGCAATAAGTAGCTGCTGCTTGAGTTCGTCGACAGATTTCATTTCGAGTGCAACCATTTCATCATTATGATTAATCCACAAGCACTCTTCCCCTTGATGGCAAGTGATACATTCCTCATCACTGTGATTAAAAAAGACGGCATGAGGACAATGAGTCACTTCCATCGATTGCAAAATACGAGTTCGAGGAAAATTAAATAACTGAATTAGTTGTGCTTTATCAATGTTAGGCATGAATACCTCTGCTAAAAGCGTTAAGTGATCTTACATTCCATACTACCTACTGTTGATTGATTTTGATTTGATGTAGGTCAAGGTTTACATATCGTAATTTTTTAGCTAGGAAGCACTTGCCGCACACAGGCGAATCAAGGTTTAATGGAGAGATAATTAAAGAGGGATGACTTTGCAAACTCCACAGCTACAGCACTTTTATATCAATGAAGAGCAATCAATATACTTACTCAGTGCCAATGATGCCCGCAAGCACAAAGCATGGGTACGTTTATGTAAACAACAGCTCAGCAAATTGGGATACCAGCAAATTGAATTTATTGGTAAAGGTGCTTATGGGTTTGTATTTGCCGGAATAAATGAATTTGGTCAATCGCATGTGTTTAAGTTTTCACGCGTTAACCTACCGCAAAGTGTGCAAGACCGGCTTGAAGAAGAAGCTTATATGCTTAGCCAGGTTAAGCACCCCAATGTGCCCAGCGCGATAAAATTTGAACGCGTTGGCAAGCAAGGCATTTTAGTCATGGAGCGGGCAATTGGTGAAGACCTCGATAAAATTTGCCAACGCTTAGGCGCACTCCCACCAGTGATGGTAGTGAGTATCGCCAGACAACTGGCCAATATTTTGTATTACCTGCGTAAGGGTAAGCCTTTGGTACACGGCGACATTAAACCCTCTAATTTGGTATACGACATTGAAACAGACAAACTGTCGTTAATCGATTGGGGCTCTGCCGTGTTTGCCCAACGCGATGAGCATAATCGCGCCGTTGATGACAACGTGATGTCGTTATTGTCTAGCGATCAACAACACACCAATGCCCGTATGGGCGATGTGTATTTTATTGGCGAGGAACAACTTAGTGGCGCTTTATCTACCCCAAGGTTTGACGAACAAGGCGCAGCCGCAACCTTATATGCTTTAGCGTCGGGACAAATCAGCCGCTTTGGCACTAAGGTTATCCCTGCCACCAGCATCGGCTTACCCATTGAATTGGCTAAAACGCTGGACGCCATGTTAAGCGATGATGTTACACGGCGTAATCTTGCAGGCGACTACTTTTTAACAAGCCTACGTCATAGCCATCGAATGCATTTACCCATATTGCCAGAGCCGCCGTTAGTGCCTGATATTCCTGTATGGGCGCAGCCTCGTTCAAAAACAGTTGAGACAGTGAGTTACAGCTCGCGTAAATCATTTTTAAAAGAGCACAACACTCAAGATCCTATCGCTAAAATGGATGATGTGCAGTTAGAAAAATACTACCGAAACTTTATGGCTGGAATGGCCGATACCGAAAAAGGATTTATAGCCGCAGTGGGACGTTTAGCTCAATATCCTATTGTGGGGGGGTTGGTGATCCACTGGCAAGAGTCTGGAGTCTTTATTGACTCAAACTTGGCGATTTACGACCCAGACTGCAAAGCACCGCTAACTTTAGCGGTGAATAATATGGTTACTATGGCTCGTGGCATTAAACGTATTGGGGTATTTAAAGCCTGTTTCTTTAATGCCAAAGACACCTTGCACCTAGAGCGAAAAAGTACCGAACATGAATACACCATCACAGGTGAGTTACAACTGCCGTTTGAAGTTGGTGATGTACCCACATTAGAAGATAAATCCAGGCTGCACTCGTACTTTGAAGACGGTAAAGATCCTGAAGAAAACCTCGAATTACCCGCCGAGATCATGACCGAATTGGGTTGGTTAAACCAAATACATCACACCGGATGTATTATTTTTGAAGCGTTACCAAATCATTTAAAAATCCACAGCTATTTACGCTTGCTCAATCCACGTAAACAAGCAGCATTTAGGGCATGTCTTGACCGTATCATTTCCCACGCCAATAAAATTCAGGGACATGGTATTTCTGGGTTTATGAAGCTGCCTTACCGAAATACCCGCCAGTTTAGTCATCTCGATCGTAAGGCCGATCGCTTTTACCCTAAAAACCCTAAAGCGTTCGACCAACAGCAATAAGATTCATTTCAAACATAAAAAATGCGACCGTTCTCGGTCGCATTTTTTCATTTGAGATCACCTTAAATAGGCGAACCTGGCGGCATTGCTGCGGGTTTCTTAATGAGTCTAAACTCAGGGTGTTCTAAACCGTTCACTATGCCCTTATACAACCAATCGTAATGAGCCGATTGATAGTCGCTGCCACGATTACTGCGACGCTTTAATTGTTTCACGATATAGTCAAAACGCGCAGCTAGCTGAGCTTGTACTTCTGGCGCAGTTTTTGGATCGCGATATGCTGCCAACAACGCATCAACAACCACAGCGTTAATACGCATTTGTATCGCTAATTCACGGCCATTTGGTAAATCTTGATATAAGCTTTTGCCAACAAGTTTGTCGACTAGAGTGACTATCGATAACTGTGCACTGTCTTCCATATAAGCTTGGTTGACTCTATTTAAGCGCTCTGGAGTTAATATCAAGCCCGTAATATGACGACTCAACATTTCAGCCATTGTAACCGGATCGCTCAATACGCCTAGGTTAGAGCTAAAGCTTTCGCGGGTTTTGCGGTAATTACCTGCTTTAGGTACCAATGTCTGAAGCACATTGGCAGGGATCGCCAAACTACTGCTTTGCAAACTGCCCAATAAGCCCTCTAATGCCGCTAATTGCATTTTAGGCGGTACATAACTCCATCTCACTCCGCCACCAACTTGCTGATAACTGTAATCAGCGCCACCTATCCATTTAGCTGCGGCCTCAATTTGGTAGCGGGTGAGCAAATACATTGGCACAAATACATCGGCGAGCTCACCGTTGGGCTCACCTGCCAATAACGCATCTGAATTAAATTCATTAATGGCTTTTAGGCGGACCGTTTCTAAACGCAATAATTCTGCCACTGCATCGTTACCACGGTCCCATAAACTCGCATAAGCATTGCTGGCACTCGCACGGCGAGAATCAGCTTCACCAATATATCGAAAACCTTTCTCTAAACTCGATGCTAATAATGCTTCCGCTTGCGATGAAGAACCATACCCATAAGCAATGGTGTACTTGTCCCATTCGCCAATACCTTCGCGATATGGCTGGCTAATATCAATTTGCTGGCCTTCAATGCTGGCATAAGGGTGAGGATAATCCATCACTGACGAATTATCGTTAGTCGATGCGGAAAAGTTATGATCGAGGCCCAGCGTGTGGCCAATTTCATGAGCAGCCAGTTGGCGAATACGGGCTAGCGACAATGCCATTGCCGCTTCACTTGCGGCGCTGCGATCTGGCCAGCCAGCCGTTAAGCCTCTTGCGATTAAATGATCCTGGCGCACTCTAAGGCTGCCCAATGTGACATTACCTTTAATAATTTCGCCGGTACGAGGGTCGGTGACTGCAGCACCATATGACCAACCGCGTGTTGCGCGATGCACCCATTGGATCATGTTATAGCGTACATCTTGAGGATCCGCGCCCTCAGGTAATAACGCCACGTTAAATCCATCAATAAAACCGGCCGCAGTAAACGCATCTTCCCACCAGCGCGCGCCCGCTAATAACGCACCTCGGATAGGCTCTGGCACGCCAGGGTCTAAATAATACACAATAGGATTAACCACTTTGCTTGGAGCATCACCAGGGATCACTTTTTGCAGGCGGTGTTTTAATAAATGCCGTTGCACTAAAGGTTGGTCAACTGCGGTTGAATAATCGATATATTGATCAGATAAATAGCCGCTCATTGGATGATAACGACGCGGCTCAAAGCCTTCATCTGGCAGTTGCACAAAAGAGTAACGCACCCGTACAGATAAAAACTTAGCATCGGGTGTCACGCTCGCAACTTGTTCACCCGCTTTACTGGTCCTGAAGGTTAAATTAACGTCAACATCGGCATTGCGTTCAAACGATTTAATCCCTTGTGGCAATATCACCGAACGGCTGTCATCTAAACTATATTGGCCTTGTTTGGTCGCAGCAAGCACATCAGCTACACCATGTAAGTCATTAATCACTAAATCATTTACTGAAACGATAGCCTGTTTACCCACCACAATTTTACCGCGCCATAAAATAGACTCAGCAAATGCCTGGGTAACGGCTTGTTGCTCAGCAATATTGTCGCTTGATGCGCGGTAATCTGTATTGAGCTGCTTTAATACGAGATAAGGTCCATGTTGCTCAAATTGCACCATACGGGTTTGACCTAGTTGACCACGGTCTAAACCAATGTCGTTAGAGCCTACACCGTGAGGCAAACTGGTTAACATTAAAAAGGGTTGGTTGAGCTTATTGACTTCAAGATATAATTGACCCGCTTTGGCATCATAAAACAGGTTAATAAACCCCTGGGCAGCTTGCGCTTGTTTTATGATTTTTTGTGCTGGATCGCTCGCGGCAATCGCAACGCCTGAAACAACCGTTGCTGGCGCGATTGCCAGTAAAAGTGCCAATGAAATACTGCGGCGGACCATAAATTATCTCCCTGTCGTGAATATCCTATCAACGAAAA
Source organism: Shewanella sp. MF05956 (assembly GCF_059758055.1). NCBI lineage: Bacteria > Pseudomonadati > Pseudomonadota > Gammaproteobacteria > Alteromonadales > Shewanellaceae > Shewanella > Shewanella sp. MF05956. The sequence continues at coordinate 304,745 of NZ_JCAYNV010000003.1, forward strand.
TAATGCGAGTAAGATTGTGTATTTAATCGCATTATTTATGATTATTTTTATAAGTAATCCAATGCGATAACGTTTCAAATAACTCCGTTAATACAATGGGTTTGGTAATGTGCGCGTTCATTCCCGCCGCTAAACTTTTTTCGCGATCGCCAGACATGGCATGTGCGGTCATGGCAATAATCGGCATTTGCTCTTTTGTGTAACGCTTACGCAGCTCAGTAGAGGCGGTTAGGCCATCCATCACTGGCATTTGAATATCCATTAACACGGCATCAAAAGGCTTAGAATCAATAATGTCTAACGCAATTTGGCCATTATCTGCAATCACCACCTCATACCCTGCGCTTTTAAGCAATTCAGAGGCGACTTGCTGATTAATAAAGTTATCTTCAACTAACAAGACTAACCCTGCATCTTTACTCGGCTCATCGGCCTTAATGATTGGCATTGCATTTAACTTGGGCTCTGTTGCAAATGCATTAATAATTTCATCAAATAAGTCAGACGCTTTGAACGGTTTTTGTAAAATGGCATAGACGCTATCTTTGGCGAGTTCTGTATCGAGAGGCTCTGCTGCGTAGGCGGTCATGAGAATAATAATCGGACGTTTTGCAATCACCCCGTCACGGATCATTTCGTCCAAGATCTTAATCACATCACAGCCATTCATTTCTGGCATCATCCAATCGAGCAACAGTAAATCTATCGGCTTTTGACGCAAAATATCTAACGCTTTTTGGCCACTGTCAGCCGTGTCGACACCAAAACTGAAGTCTTGCATTAAGGTCGAATACATTTGTAATGCGCTTGGGTTATCGTCAACAACCAAGGTGCTTAAGTTATTGAGTTGTTCTGGCACCACTAATGGCTCAATCACTTGCTCTTCTGCAATTTCAAAACTGATGGTAAAGCTAAAGGTACTGCCCACGTCCATTTCAGACTCTACCTGCATCGTACCGCCCATCATCGACACTAAGTGCTTACTGATAGAGAGCCCTAAACCAGTACCGCCATATTTACGGGTAGTTGAGCCGTCTGCTTGGGAGAATGCATCAAATAGCATGGCTTGTTGGTCTTTACCGATGCCGATACCGGTGTCACGTACCCAGAATTTCATGGTGATCCGATCATCACGTTCACCCACATCTTCACAGCCGAGCTCAACTTCACCCGTTTGGGTAAACTTAACCGCATTAGACAATAAGTTAACTAGCACCTGGCCTAATCGTAACGGATCGCCATTTAAAATTAATCCTGCCGTGACGGGTGCATACAGTAGCAGTTCCACACCTTTTTCTTGGGCTTTAATGGCATTAATATCAATAACGTGATCGAGCACGGTATCTAACGGAAACGCAACGCGTTCAAGTTCTAATTTACCCGCTTCAATTTTCGAGAAGTCTAGAATGTCATTAATAATACGTAATAGCGACTGCGCCGAGAAACCGGCTTTATTGAGGTAATCTTGCTGCTGCGCCGTTAGGTTGGTTCGCTGCGCCAATTGCACCATACCAATAATGGCATTCATTGGCGTACGGATTTCATGGCTCATGTTCGCTAAGAATTCACTCTTATACATGTTGGCTAACTCAGCATCTTGCTTAGCTTCTAGCAAGGCCACTTCGTTACTCTTTTGACGAGTGATGTCTTTATGGGTACCCAGCATACGTTTGCTGCGACCGTTTTCACTAAACTCAACGGCACGGCCACGAGATAACACCCAGAAATACTTGCCATTTTTGCCCAGCATTCTAAATTCGATTTCATAAGTGCCGTTAGGGTTTTCGACATATCCACTGCGATACTGCTGCACACGTTCACGATCGTCTGGATGGAATAATGCATCGATTGACGCGAGTAATGGCGGAAATTCATGCGCCTGATACCCCAGCATCGAATAAAAAGCAGGGTTACAAATAATCTGCTCAGAATCGATATACCAATCCCATAGCCCATCCTCTACCGCATCCATCGCAAGGTGATAACGTTGTTCTGACATACGCAGTTGCTCTGCGGCATCATGTTCTTTGGTGATGTCACGCCACACACAAATTAACCCCAGTAAATCACCGCGGCGGTTATAAAATGGCAACTTAAAGGTGTCGAGCAATACGGCTTTACCCTCAACTATAATCCGTTCTTGATAGCGCAATGAATGTTGTTGGCTGAGGACTTCTTTGTCTTCTTCACGGATACGCTCGCCCTGTTCTGGACTCACGACTTCAGACGAGGTTAAGCCAATAATTTCATTTTCGCTGTAGCCGAGCATGCGTTCAGCAGACTTGTTACAGCCTAGGTATTTGCCTTCTTTGTCTTTAAACACAATGGCTTCAGGGATCGAGTCAATGAGCGATCGCAATAATGCGTATTCACGCTCTCGTCGCTCTGTGGTTTCACGTAAGCGCTGAGTTCGTCTGGCGACTAAGTTGTCTAGACGTTTATTTTGCTCTGCCAAATGGTGAGTATATTGGCGGTTTTCTTCAAAAATACGGCTCACTAACGCAAACCAGGGTTCCCAACCATTAGTGATTTTTTCAGGTGGGCGTATTGGCTCTTGTGAACACGCTTCAAGGTGAGTTAATAACCGCGATGCAGGGCTTACGAAGGCACGCCGCGTTTGCCAATGCACAATAGTGACCAGCAATGATAAAGCTAAAACGACTAATAAAAAACTCAGCTGTAACTTGTCCCATGAGTCTTTAAACAAGTCATCTTCATCTTGTAAATACAATAATCGCCATGGGGCATTATGCAAGGCGACAGAGTGAATGTAATAACCATTGCGAATAATCCCTTCATGGGCATCAAACAGTTCCGATTCTGACAAAGAGTGCAGCGCCGCAGGAATGCGCTGGCTGATGTGATACACCTTGTTCATTTCGTTGGAGTCAAAATCACTGTGCGATAAAATATTATTTTGCTGATCTAGCAAAATCACCGTGCCCGGCATTTTAAAATAGGTGCGAATTTGTTTATCTAATGACGACAATGTCATGTCGAGGTTAATTGAACCAATAAACTCATCTTGCAAATATACCGGCAACCCAAGGGTGGTGATTAAACCTTGATGAGCTGAGTCAATGTAGGCTTCGCTCCAAAATACACTGCGCTGTGGATTCATCGACGGTGTCGATAATTGGAATTGTTTTTTATTCAGTAGTTCATCTCTAAAACGCAGTTCGTTATTTTCCCAAGGGTAAAACGACATCATGCGGCGTTTCGAAATATAATAAATTGACGAGGCTTTTGGCGCGGCTTCTTTGGCGACCGGAAACGATAGCGACAACTCAAACAGCATTTCAAGTTCTTGATAAAAAGGCTCAGTGCGATCGCTGAGCGATCCCGCTCCGGTGATCCGGCCCATATTGGTAAAAGGCACATCACTTTGGCCATACATGGGTTCTAAAGTGAAGTATTGGCCGTCTTCATTAAACTTTTCATATTTGGGTAGGCGATCTTTACGCACGAATTCGCCGAGACGTAAATGATCAACCGCCACATCTCGCAAACTTTTAACGGCTCTGATGCTTGATTCGAGTAACAAATCGATTTGCAATACATGCCGTGCAACTTGTTCTTCTCGTTGTTGAATTTGCTGATCTTTTTGGCGTTCAAACATCATACCGGCCGACAATAAGGCCATTACAATTACCCCAATGTAGGTGTAAAACACCGCTTGGTTATAATTGCGTTGAATTGGAGATTTTAGTTGTAAATCTGGCTCTGTCGGTTTCATTAACGACCCTTGATACAGCGGGAAATAGCGCGCTGTCGAACGAATAACACCAAAAAATAGGCAATAAAAAAACGAATGGTCATGATATCAGGAAGATAAGCTCAAGCACATGTAATAATGACCGGTTAACGACTCGTCCAACCTCAAAAATAGTGCTGTAATCATAGAATAAAATACAGATAAAAATAAATAAGGTTACCAAGGTAACCTTATTGACTTAACGCTGTACCATTTTGCAGCGGTTACAAATGTTCCTCTGCAAATTCTGCCAAGCGTGAACGTACTACGCCGTTTAAGTAAATATTGGCACTGCCCTCAAAATCTTTAAAACGCTCCACGATATAGGTAAGACCTGAAGTCACAGCGGTGAGATAAGTAGAATCGATTTGCGCTAAATTGCCGCTACAAATCAGCTTTGTGCCCTCGCCCATACGGGTAATCATGGTTTTAATTTGTGATGCGGTTAAGTTTTGGCATTCATCTAAAATCACCACAGAGTTTTGAATCGAGCGGCCGCGCATAAAGTTAATCGACTTAAATTGGATGTTGGCTTTTTCCATAATGTAATTCACGCTGCCCGTAGGATTAACATCATTCTTATGTAACACCTCAAGCGTGTCGGTAATGGCTGCTAACCATGGTGCCATTTTCTCCTCTTCGGTACCGGGTAAAAAGCCTATAGATTCGGCAATGTCAGGGGTATTACGTGTCACGATAACCTTGTCATACAGTTTACGTTCAACCACCAACTCAAGCGCGGCGGCCATGGCCAATAAGGTTTTGCCACAACCTGCAGGGCCGGTCAAAATAATCAGTTCGATATCGGGATCGAGTAAGGCATCAAGCGCCATACCTTGATAGATATTTTTAGGTTTTACCCCCCATGCTTCATGGTGCATTAAACGATCGCGACCTCGATCAATGATCTCAAGATGCTTATCGGTTTTACTGGCCACTCGGCCACAAAAATCAGAATCCTCATCAATAAGATATTGATTAAGATAATAGTGTTCATTACCTAAATGATCCGATGGCACCTGATGCACTGTGTGTCGTCCTTTACGATCTGTTGAGACATTATCAACATGTTGCCAAAAATCACCCGCAAACTGATAAAAGCCTTTGGCTAAAAAGCGAATATCGTCAATGAGCTGATCGGTGCGGTAATCTTCCACTCGTTCGATACCTGCACCTTTGGCTTTTAAACGCATATTAATGTCTTTTGTGACTAAGACTACGGTACGAGGAAAATGAATTTTTTGCAGATGCAGTGCGGTATTAATAATGCGGTTATCGTTATTGTCGCCTGGCAAAGAGCCGATGATAAACTCAACTTGATGGTCTGGAAATATCGACAAATGGCCTGATACTTCAGAGTGTTCTTCACGGGTGGGTAATGCAACACCTTTTAGGATCTGTTCAGGTGTCGTGGGGCCGCCAAGAATATCTTCTAATGCACGTATGGCGACCCGTGCATCGCGACTCACATCGCGCTTTCTATCTTTAATACTGTCGAGCTCTTCTAACACAGTCATCGGGATGATTACGTCATGCTCTTTAAACGAATATATCGCTAAAGGTTCATGCAGTAACACGTTGGTATCCAGTACAAACAACTTCTTGTCGTGTTGTTCCATGGCGCCTCCAGTGTGCTCTCAATTAATTGATTTCAATCTATCGACTTAAACGCTTAACATAAAAGGATAATTTATTTCATTATTGAAAACAGGCTGTATGTTTAGTCATTAGCAAACTTAATATGACTCAACAACATACTTAAAATGACTATGGCACCTGCATCATCATAACTCAATAAAATATGGTTATCCCTTGTTCCACAGTATGACGTCAATGTGACACTGAAATGTCAATTTGTTGTAAAAACACCCAACTGATAGATAAATCGATGCTAGAATTTCAATCTGCATGGGTTTGGTTTAACATACGCCCCCTTTTTGTTTCCCCCGCTTCAAATAGAGAATTAAAGATGCCTTTTGCTTTAGGTCAACGCTGGATTAGTGATACCGAGTCGGAGCTCGGATTAGGAACCGTCGTTCAAATTGAAGGCCGCATGGTTACGCTGCTGTTCCCTGCCACTGGAGAAAACCGGATGTTTTCTCGCAGTGAAGCTCCCTTAACTCGGGTTATTTTTAACCCCGGTGACACCGTAGAAAGCGGTGAAGGCTGGAGTATCACCATCAATGAGGTTGAAGAAAAAAGCCAATTGGTGATTTATCACGGGATTCATAGCGAAACCCAAGAAAACGTCAGCCTTCGTGAAACAATGCTGAGCCACAATATTCGTTTTAATAAGCCACAAGATCGTTTATTTGCTGGGCAAATCGATCGTTTAGAGCGTTTTGGTGTGCGTTACCAATGTCAGCTATTACGCCATAAATTAGCCACATCAGATTTACTGGGCCAGCAAGGCCCGCGCGTTGGACTGATTGCGCATCAGCAGTGGATTGCTCACGAAGTCGGTCGTCGCTATGCACCGCGTGTATTACTGGCCGATGAAGTGGGTTTAGGTAAAACCATTGAAGCAGGCCTGATTATTCATCAGCAATTATTAACCGGTCGTGCTGAACGTATTTTAGTGATTGTGCCAGACACACTGCGTCATCAGTGGTTAGTCGAAATGCTACGCCGCTTTAACCTGCGTTTCTCTGTATTTGATGAAGACCGTTGCGTTGAAGCCTATGCCGACAATGACAACCCGTTTTATACCGAACAGTTAATCATTTGCTCACTTGATTTATTGCGCAAGAAAAAACGCCTAGAGCAAGCTTTAGACGCTGACTGGGACTTAATGGTTGTCGACGAAGCACATCACTTAGAATGGTCTGAAGACGCGCCAAGCCGCGCCTATCAAATCGTAGAAGCATTAAGTGAAGTGGTGCCTGGTGTTTTACTGCTTACCGCGACCCCAGATCAATTAGGTCATCAAAGTCACTTTGCGCGTTTACGTTTACTCGATCCAGATCGTTTTTACGATTACGACGCATTTTTAGCAGAAGAATCGAGCTACAAAGACGTTGCTGATGCCGCTGAAGCATTAAGTAAAGACGCTAAGTTGCCTGACAGTGCAATCAACAGTTTAACGGAACTGCTCAGCGAAAAAGACATTGAGCCAAGTATTCGCTTAATCCAATCAAAAGAGGTTGATAGCGAGCTACAACAAGCGGCGCGCCAAGACTTATTGCAAGAGTTACTCGACCGTCACGGGACTGGCCGCGTGCTGTACCGTAACAGCCGCGCCTCGGTAAAAGGCTTCCCTAAGCGTTTCTTTAATGCCTACCCACAAGAAATGCCGGCTCAATATGTCACCGCAGAGCGTGTTAATGCCATGATGGGCAGCGCAAAAACGGCGCAAGCTAAAGCGATACAAGCGTTAAGCCCTGAAAAACTCTACCAAGCATTTGAAAATGACAGTGCCAGTTGGTGGAAGTTTGATCCGCGCGTAGATTGGTTAATCGAATTTTTAAAATCGCATCGCAGCAAAAAAGTGCTGATTATTGCCAGCCAGGCAGAAACAGCCCTTAGCCTTGAAGAAGCCTTGCGTACTCGCGAAGGGATTCAAGCAACAGTATTCCACGAGGGCATGTCGATCATCGAGCGCGATAAAGCCGGTGCTTACTTTGCCCAAGAAGAAGGCGGTGCACAGGCACTCATTTGTTCTGAAATTGGTTCTGAAGGACGTAACTTCCAGTTTGCGAGCCACTTAGTATTGTTCGACTTACCGCTCAATCCAGACTTACTTGAGCAGCGTATTGGTCGTTTGGATCGCATCGGCCAACAAAACGATATTCAAATACATTTACCTTACCTACGCGACACTGCGCAAGAACGTTTAATGCGTTGGTATCATGAAGGCCTTAATTCATTTGAGTTAACGTGTCCTAGTGGCCATGTGTTATTTGGTGAGTTTGCCGATGAGTTGATAGGCGTACTGAGTCACGACGATGAAGATGCCATGGTGCAGCTACTTAACCATACGCAGCACCGCTATAAAGAACTCAAACAGGCCATGGAACAAGGCCGCGACAAGCTGCTAGAGATTAACTCTCATGGTGGTGAGCGTGCCAATAAATTAGTACAACGTTTGTCAGACAGCGACAACGACACCCAGTTGATTGGTTCGGTTATTCGCCTTTGGGACATCATTGGTGTTGATCAAGAAGACCGTGGTGAAAACTCGATTATTTTGCGCCCTAGCGAGCACATGATGTTCCCCACTTACCCAGGCTTGTATGAAGATGGCATAACGGTAACCTTTGATCGTACTACAGCCTTATCACGTGATGATATTGCGTTTATCTCGCAAGAACATCCGCTAGTGCAAACAGGCTTAGATTTAATCACAAGCTCTGAAACCGGCACCACTAGTGTGGCAATCCTTAAAAATAAAGCGCTGCCTGCTGGCACATTATTTTTAGAATTGATCTACATGGCTGACGCATCAGCCCCTAAATCAACTCAGTTATACCGTTATTTACCGCCAACCCCTATCCGTGTGTTGCTCGATAAAAACGGCTTAAACCTGGCCGATAAAGTCGATTATGCCAGCTTTGATAAACAGCTAAGTGCAGTAAATCGACATATCGCCAGTAAACTAGTCAATGCATCGCAGCCAATATTGCACCCTTTATTTGCTAAAGGTGAAGAGCATGCAAAACAAGCTCTGGGCGACTTAGTCACCGATGCACGCGCTAAGATGACCCAACAATTAACTGGTGAGCTTGAACGACTTGAAGCCCTAAAAGCCGTTAACCCGAACATTCGCGAAGATGAGCTAGAATATATTCGCAACCAAATGGTCGAGCTAACCGGTTACATGGACAACAGCCAGTTACAGCTTGATGCTATCCGCATGGTGTTAGTGAGTCACGTTTAATCCCTATTACCTTAGGGAAAACATTTAGTGCTTTGATAATGCCCTGTTTTCAGGGCATTATTGTTTTTAGATTTTATATTTACTGATGAGGTTTTTGTGCAAGTAAGACATTTTTGCCACATAGTAATGATTGCAGTTGGGCTGTGGGCACTCACTCCTGCCGCAAGTGCGCAGCAAAAGTACGCTCACTTAAACAGCAATGAAATTAAGTTTATTACCGTTGACGGTAAACAATCTGAAGTATTAGTGCGCTCATGGCAGAGTAAAAAACAATTTGGTTCGCTGATGATTGTAGGACCATCAGACACCGATGCAGACGCTAACGGGCTGGCGAGTTATTTACGTACTCAAATTAATACTCGCGGCTGGGCCAGCATCAGCTTAACCCCGGCAAAAGGGCTTTATCGCCCCAACTATGCCACCAAACCTGAAGATATTAACAAAGCCGGCAGCGAACAAATCACCCTCAGCACCAATAAAAGCATCCCTAAGTACACCTCAGAACAATTGCTCGAACTGCGTAATTTTCAACAAGCGGCGCTAAGCGAAGCAATAAATCAGCTCGGCTCAACCGTAAGCTTATTTCCGGGGGCCAGTATTCTCGTTGCTATTGACGACAGCGCGGGCATGGTAACCAACTTACTTTATGACAAAAAAATCCCCACACCCGATGTATTTGTGGTGGTTAACCCTTACCGCGAGTTTGAATATTTAATCGATCCGCAAAGTCAGCGTAAATCGATCGCTGAGCAGTTAGTGACAATGTCATTACCGATCCTCGACATTCAATCGAGCGATGCCCATCCTATTTCGATTACCGAAGCGCCCACAAGACTGAATTACAACCAAGTGAAACCCGCTCGCTATTATCGCCAATATCAAATGAGTTTGGATTTTAGCAATCAAAGCGGCTGGGAAGAGGCTCTCGATCAAATAGAAGGTTTTTCACGAACCGTTATCGGTAGATAAAAAGTCCTTATCACTTCTATTATCAGTATCAATCATGACCACCAAGATTGCCTAGATAGATAAGCCTTGTCAGGATTTTTAGTTTGCCTAATAGCCGCAATCACTCGGTTTTTGCCCATTAACAAACGAATTTGACTCAGAGATTCTCGAGCTAATAAGCTGCGGATCGACCCTGTCCAATTTCGGTTGATGCTTAGCTTAATGGCGGCATTCGCATCAGGAGAAGTACGCATAATTTTATTGGCTAGTTCCACTGCGGCGTCATAAGGCGTATCACTGATTTGAGTAATCATACCCAACTCAAGCGCTTGTGGCGCCGTTAAAATATCAGCAGTATAAGTCAGCATTAACGCTTTATCTTTAGGCATAATTTGACGTAACGCCACCAACCCAGCCATATCAGGTACTAAGCCCCATTTCGCTTCCATGATCGATAATTTGCAATCAGGACTGGCAATACGAATATCGGCGCCCAGTGCTATTTGCATGCCGCCACCGTAGCAACAACCTTCAAGAACTGCAATAACAGGCATAGGCAACCGCTGCCACCCCAGAGACACTCGTTGTGCTAAATTGGCATTACCGGGTAGCCACTTAAACAATAACTTCATGGCTTTGCTCGGCGAACTCGCCACACTTTTAACATCTAAACCGGAACAAAAATTCCCTTCGGCACCAGACAACACCACCGCGTTAACACTTTTATTTGCAGCAATTTGCTTAATCACCTTATCAATCGCCTTAAACATCTCAAAACTGAGCGCATTGATTTTACTCGGACGGTTTAAACAGACATGCGCTATTCCGTGTTCGATACTAAGCTTAATTAAATCCTTTTCCATAAATGGGTTCCGCTCATCTGGTCAGTCCAGTTTTCAGGTTAACATATCTGGACTATCTGTCGAATAGTAATAACATGACAAATAAGCGTCACTGGTCAAAATATTGCCATGATGTTTATAGTAGAATAATGAAGATGACTTATTTTCGATTAACACCCAACAGGTAATATCGTGCTTGAAACTGTTAATAATGGGAGTTACACCGCAACTTATGTTACAAAGTTGTTTTTTATGACGTTGAATTACCCATTTTATTAACAATTAAGTATAATGAATGTTCAAAAACAAAGTGCTGTAAAACAGCCCTAATAATAACGATGACGCCTCGCACCACTCGCGACTGCATTTAAGAGTGCTTTTTCCTAAAGGCGAATTAAGGAACACCTGTCACAATGACTATACCGATATTGATATGTGATGATTCTGCATTAGCCAGAAAACAAATGGCACGAACTCTGCCCAAAGATTGGGACGTTGAAATTAGCTACGCCACAAATGGTGCAGAAGGTCTCGATATTATCCGTGCCGGTAAAGGCGAAATTGTATTTCTCGACCTTAACATGCCTGTGATGGACGGTTACGAAGTGCTCCAGGCAGTACAACAACAAGACTTGCCCGCACTGATCATTGTGGTGTCCGGCGATATTCAAATTAAAGCCCATGAACGGGTTAAAGCATTGGGCGCACTCGACTTTATTCAAAAGCCTGTGAGCGCCGATGCCATCAGTAACATCTTGCAAGAATATGGCATTCTGACTCTGACTCAAGGCTCTAAAGCCGACGACACGCCAATAATGAAAGTGGACTTGCGCGATGCATGTCAAGAAATCGCTAACGTTGCGATGGGCCGCGCTGCCGATTTATTAGCAAAATTACTCGATGTATTCGTATTACTACCAATTCCAAACGTTAACGTGCTTGAAGTGAGCGAGCTCACCATGGCATTAAAAGCCACTGAGCAGAGTGCAAAAGTATCAGGGCTTTGCCAAGGGTTTATTGGTGCTGGCATTGCGGGTGAAGCATTGTTGCTATTCCATGATTCTAGCTTTGAAGACATGGCAAAACTGATGGGGTTAGAGAACCCAGATGATATTAATACTGAAATCGAAGTCATGATGGACACAGGTAATGTGCTCATAGGGGCTTTTTTAAATGGTATTTCAGAACAGCTCGACATGAAATTCAGCCAGGCGCATCCCGTGGTGCTTGGTAGACATTGCAGCGTTAACGAACTCATACACGACAATTCAGAAAAGTGGCAGCGCACTCTCGCTATGGAAATTAATTATCGCATTGAAGATTACAATATCCAATGCGACTTATTGCTGCTGTTTACAGAAGATTCAATCCCTACGCTTAACTACAAGCTCGGCTACCTACTCGACTAACGCTGGATAACTTTATTATGTCAAATGACCAAAGTGCGATGAACGAACTACACTGGCTAATCGATATGGTACAAACCATTGAAGTAGGCCTAGTGGTGCTCGATCGCGACTATAATATTCAGCTGTGGAACGGGTTTATGGAAAACCACAGCGGCGTATCGCCTAATTCAATTAAAGGCCATAACTTATTTGAAAAGTTTCCCGAGTTGCCTGCAGATTGGCTTAAGCAAAAGATGGAGTCGGTGTTTGTCTTAAAAAACCGCACTTTTATTAGTTGGGAACAGCGCCCATATGTATTCAAATTTAAAAATTATCGTCCGGTTACTGGTCGCGCTGATTTTATGTTCCAAAACATCACTTTGCTACCACTTGCATCGCTTACTGGGCAAATTACTCATATCAGTATTATTGTTTATGATGTTACCGACATTGCGGTCAATAAATTACAATTAAAGGCCGCTAACGAGCAATTAGAAGAGCTAAGCCAAACCGATGGTTTAACCCAACTGCATAATCGTCGTCATTGGCAGCTTTGCATGGAAAAAGAGTTTGAGCGTCATTCGCGCTACGGCGATACCTCAACCTTAGTGATGATCGATATCGATAACTTTAAGCAGGTTAACGATAAATATGGTCACCCTGCGGGCGATAAAGTGATTCAACACATTGCGTATCTATTAAAACAGTCGCTACGCGAAACCGATTGCGCTGGCAGATATGGCGGAGAAGAGTTTGCTGTTGTGCTGTCGAAAACCACGGCTGACGAAGCATTACACTTTACAGAGCGCCTAAGACAGCGCATTGAAGAGTCTGAAGTCGCATTCGATAATCGCCTCATTAAAGTCACGGTGAGTTTAGGCATTAACGATCTTAGCTCGCAAATTGATAACAGTTCTAACTGGTTATCTGGTGCAGACAAAGCATTATATATGGCTAAACAAGAAGGCCGTAATAAGAGCGTGGTGTTTAAATAACAAACCGAAACGACCTTTAGATTAATCGATAGTGCGACATGATATCACTGGCCCTCGCGACAATAATCCACATCGACTAAAATAAAAAACGCTCATCAATGATGAGCGTTTTTTTAATGTTTACCGTTGCGGATTAATGAAACGAATCGGTTTCATCGTCGTCAAAACCATCATCTTCAAATTCATCATCTTCGTCGTCATCTTCAGCATCTGCTTCATCGCCAACAAAGTAAGTACCCCAACCGTCGTAATCCACTTTTTGCTTAACAGCAAGCTGAATCATTTGTTCACAGGCCTTATCAAGCAAAGGCGTTTCTAACTTGTGATGGGCAATTGCGTCAAAACAAAAAATGATAGAACCATCGTCTAATTCCATTTCTTCGGCATCGTTAACTTCAAAGCCAAGCTTAAATGCATCAACAGCGGCTTTTTCTAAACGGTCAAAGTTGGTCGCCGAAAAATGATGTTCAATTGTATATTCCGCATCAGGCTCTGAACCATCAGCAAGTAAGGCATCAACAATTTCGCGGTTTTCAGCAAATTGCTCTTTTAACTGACGCTCGACAGACATGGATTACTCCGTTAATAAACACATATAAATTTTAGCCAATTATACCCAAACTCAAGTAAGTTGCGAACTTATCAACGCAGTTTAGTGTTTAACGGTTTGATTTAATGCTAACGCTTCTTTATTTAACTCAACCAGTCTTGCTGACATGGCCTCATGAACTTTAGCACTAAAGGCTTTAACGTCATTTTTAGTTAATCCTTCAGTCGGCATCGGTGGCATCATTTCGACAATCACAATACCGTTATTCCAACGATTTAACTTAATATGGTTCTGACATGAAGCTAATACCGGTACAACAGGCACTTGCGCTGCGATAGCCGTGTGAAATGCGCCCACTTTAAAGGGTAATAAACCGCGACCACGTGAACGAGTTCCCTCAGGAAAAATCCACACTGATAACAACTTAGTTTTCATTTTCTCTACGGTTTTAGCCATCGTATCAAACGCGCTATGACGGTTTTTACGGTCAATCAGAATATTGCCAGACAACCAATAAATCTGCCCAAACAATGGCATCCACGCCAAACTCTTTTTACCTAGGCTTACGGTACCTTTTGGCACTGCAGAGGTGTGAGTGAACAAATCGAAGTTGTTTTGATGGTTTGCTAAATAGATGCACGGTTGTGGCATGTCACTGACAGGATGAACCCGGGTAATGACTTTTATGCCCAACACCGGCGCAACAGAAGAGAAAATCTTAGCCACGACATGAACGTTATTGCGATGCATTGGCCTTAAAAGGCAAAAAACCATTACGAAAACAAAGGCTAAAAACAATAGCACGGCGAGAATAATTAAACGAGCGATTAGCAGCACAGCATACTCCTGCAAAATAATTGTCGACAGTATAACGATGCAGGTCTAGGGACTCAATTATTTTGTTTACATATGTACGCTGAAATACTCTGCCCTGCTATACAGGGCAGAATAACACGATTTATGTGACAGCCATGCGACATGCCTAGGCTAAAGGAATGTCGCAATGTTTAATGATGTCATACTAACGATGCAAACTAAGCCGCTGTAGGACGAAGTTTGAGTAACTGCCTAAACACTAGCGCGCTGATCGCCAATGTCGCGACAATCGCTGCGCCGCTTGGCAAGTCGTAGCTAGCAGACAATAATAAGCCTGCTACATAACCAACGATACCAACGGCATAAGCCCACCCGAGTTTATATTTACCTAAGTATTTGTTTAATGCCAATGCCGGTAAAATAAGGGTGCTGAACACTAAATACACCCCAACAAGCTCTACCGATAAGGTAATCACTAACGCAAATAAAAAGTAAAAACCCGCCCCGTCGAGTATATTGGGCTTAATCGCAATTAATGCCAAAATCGCAACAGAGACCACAGCAGGTATCATCAACTGCGACCAACTCACCCACAAAATTTGCCCAGACATAAGCTGTTTTAACAACTCTGCACCATGAGGATCGTTTGCCAGCAATAGCATCGCCGCAACAGCGCTTAACACATAAAAGCAACCAATCATTGCCTCAAGCTCACCTGTCAGCCGCTTAGCCATCCAGGCTATAACGCCAGCGCCAGCAAGTGCAAACAATGCCGGCATCCACATATGAACAAAAGGTAAACCTTCGACATCATGATCCATGTGAGACACTATCGCCCCTAACGCTGCGACTTGTGCAATGGCTAAGTCGATAAAAATAATACCGCGCTTTAGCACTTGCTGGCCCAGCAACACATGAGTTGATAACACCAACAAACCTGCCGCTAACGCGGGTAATAATATCGACAGAAGCTCAACATCAAACATGGCGTTATTTCACCCCATTTAGTAGGGCTAATAAGCTGTCATATAGGCTGAATAAATCTTGGCTTTGCTCATTGCCACCCACAGACATAGGTAACATCACAACGGGTAAATTAGCACGTTCACCTAACCATTTTGCACCACGTTCGTCCTGATAAGACGCCACTATTACGGCCATAACATCGCCTTTTTCTGCGCGAGTCAGTAAACTTGCTAAGTGGCTACTGGTAGGGGCCAAACCTGGTTTTGGTTCGAGGTCGGCAACTTGTTCTATTCCAGTCCAGTTAAATAAATAACGGAAACTTGAGTGATAAGCGATAACCTTTTTACCGGCCAAACCTTTAGCTTGCGCTTGCCACTGAGGAATTTTAGCCTCCCAACGTTGACTAAAATCAGCTAAAGACTGCTGATATTCGCTGCTGTTTTGCGGATCAATTTCAATCAGTTTTGCACTCAGCGCTTTAGCCACGCTTAACATACGCTCAGGATCTAAATGCAAATGAGGGTTCCCCTTTGCATGAACATCTCCCATTGAGCGGTCAACACTGGTGAGTTTATCTAACGTATCGATTTGCTCAGCGGCAAAAAATAAGCCTTTATCGGTTGATTTAACCTTTGGGTTAGAGGCTTTCATCTGCAACATCGGTAGCCAGCCAATTTCTAAATCAGCACCCGCACACACTACCAAATCTGCCTGGCGCATTTTAGCAATTAAGCTTGGACGTGCTTGCACTTGATGGGGGTCTTGCATAGCTGTCGTAGCTGAATATACATCAGCCGACGGAGCTAACGTTTTAGCTAAAGCACCGTATTCTGCTTCACAGGCAAATACATTAAGTTCCGCTTTTGCTGTCGCGGTAAACAGCAGTGACAATGACGTCACTGCTAAAAGCATTTTAGAATTGATGCGCACCGTGAGCTCCTAATGACATGACATATTGTAAAGTAACGATATTATCATCTTCCACTCCGTCAAAGTTAGTTCCATCTTGGTGAGTAAACTGAAAGCGAACTGCGGTGAAATGGCTGCTGTGCCAAGCAAGGCTGACTTCAGTTTCTTTTAGTTTTTGTGGATCAAGGTGATCTTCATGAATCTCATAAGTATCGACTTGTCCATAACGTACACCAGCAGACCAGCTTGGAGAAAACTGATAAACGCTGCTTAAATACCAACCTTCATGATAATCATCACCGCTTAACTCATGGTCATCTACATCGCCGACATCATCAACGTGACCAGGCTCTTCACCAAAAATATCTGTCACTCTGAAATATTCACCGCTTACAGTAAGATTTTGGTACTTGTAGTTACCATTGGGTGCCCACTTGTAGACAAAATCTGCAATATAAGTGTTTTCCCCAGTGTATGAAGCACTGTGGCTGTGCTCATGCTCATCAGCTATTTCTTCTTCATCTTCTTCGTGCTCTTCAGCATACGCTAAGCCATTTTCATTGCGTAAATAACTTAACCCTAACTGCCACGAACTTTCAATACCTATGTCACCACCAATTTTGGTTAGTGCGGTAAATACACCGACATCGTCAAAATCACGCTCGCCATGTTCGTCAGTAGCGCGCAAACTGTCCCCGCCAAATGCTTCAACACCCATGGTCCAGTACAGATCAGTTGGGGCAACATAACTTAAGCGCACACCATCATCAAAATAATGGCCGCCTAAAAAAGCACGATATGCCGCAGGGCGCTCAGAAAATGCATCCGTGTGTAGATGTTGATTATTTAAGTAACCAACATCAGACAAGAAACGACCCGCACGCACAGACAAACCACTTGGTAGCGCTAACGTTTGAATAAAAGCTTCTTCCAAATTCAATTCCGTTTCGCCATCGGCTGACTCAATTACGGCTGTGACTTTACCGTAAAAGTTGTCATCAATATTGGCACTTAACGCCAGCTCCGTTTCGCCTAGTCCAAAGCCTTCTTCACGCTCAGCTAAAGGGCGATCGCCCGTTTGATAATAACCGTCTAATACGGCACTAATACTAGGATTAGTTAAGCTTGAGTCTTCAGCCATTGCCGAATAAGAACTAACAGCACACGCCAGTGCCAATACAGAAATGCGAGTGTTTAACGCAGACATGATATCTCCAAAATACAACAAATAGCCGACTTTCTAGGTATAAATACACCGGCTGATAACAGAAAAATTGATGTGCCTAAATCAGGGGGGTAAAAGATTGATAATCTTATTGATTAAACGCGATTAAGCTGGCTATTTAGCTTTGCTAAGACACTGAATTAACACCACAATAGCTTGTCTATTGCAGGTGAAGAATACAGTTCGCAAAGTAAAAGGCGGCTTTAGCGTCGTTTACTATCCTGAGTTTAGGTAAAATACGTTGTTGGATTAACGAGAAACAGGTGGGGCGCGGCTTTGATAATAAGCATGAAATACGCTAAGCAGAAATGGTAGCGTATATTGTTGACGTTCAAAAGTTTGCTTACTTGCGTTAAATACAAGTTCGCTGGTGTGAATCGTTTTATTTAACTGATGTTGATGAAAACATAAGGTACAGTGATTTTGCACCCCATCATCAAGATGGCGCACTGAGTGGGCAGACGCAGCAATAGACAGCACAATCAAAATGGCACTGAGCCAGATTGCGATAGTTTGTCTAATGTGGATGCGTGAACTCAACGGCACAACTCCATCAGGTTAATAAATGTGAGCATTAGTGTAAAATAGCCGTGCTGAAAAGCAACACATAGATTGTGACAATTCATGATCATGGGCTAAATCCATGGCGTCACAGTCGACTTTTTCATCACGTTGAGTGTTTTTAAGATAAGCTTAAGCTGTGACTCATACCATTAACGCAATAGACAATACCACCTCAATAGGATCCACATCATGACACAATTTATTCGCGAAAATATCGGCATCATTTTAGTCATGGCCATCGTAGGCATTGTCGTACTCGGCGGAATTTACTATGTAGAGTCGTCATTAGAAAGCCAAGTCATCGTGGTTGACTAAACCAATCTGGCCAAGCTTATTTTTTATTTATGCTAGCGTCATCTTCTGGCGCTTCAACCATGTTTAAATGATCCATAATATGTGATAACCCCACTACAATTACCGCTAAAATAATCAATGGCGTGGTGATATGTGTAACGCCTTCAACAAAATAAGCCACTAACGCTGCTATCACCCCACTATAAAAACCGACTATTTTGATCATAGCTAACGCTTTATTGTGCCCAAGCCATGCTGCACAATGCGGACATTGCACCTCAACCGATAACCCCTTGCCGCGGCTTTCTGTGACTTTAGCAATAGAAAAGTGTTTGTAGCAATGGGCGCATTGCAGTGCCATGTTGAGTACCGTTAATCAATAATGGTCGCAAGTTTAACAAATAACCCTGCTAATAACATCGCTGAACATAGCTCCATCTGTGGTTTTCTACTATCATAATCGCAACTTGGCCTCATAGGACGCGCTTAGATGTTACGGATTTTACCTGCTTTACTTTTATTGATAACCACATTGTTACTGACTCCATCAGTGTTAGCACAAGACCCCATTGCAGCAGTACCAGAAACAACCAGTGTCGCTATCGACACTAATACGCTCAATAAAATGACCTTGTTGCAACAAACCATTGACCATGACACGAAGCTACTACCTGTAGCTAAAGGCGAGATGCGGACCATTACCGAATACCGTATTAAAAATAAGTCCTCACAACTGCGTGACGAAATCGACCAATTGATTAGGGCCGGTACAACAGATCCACAATACCTTATCCCCTTAGTGCAAAATCAATTGGTGTTTTTACGCCAGGTGATTAACTATTTAGATGCCGATTTATTGTTACTCAGTAATCAATTAGGCAGTGACGATGACAGTAACGTGATTGCCGCCATGTCTGACCGTGAATTTGAGCGCGACCATTACT
Source organism: Shewanella sp. MF05956 (assembly GCF_059758055.1). NCBI lineage: Bacteria > Pseudomonadati > Pseudomonadota > Gammaproteobacteria > Alteromonadales > Shewanellaceae > Shewanella > Shewanella sp. MF05956. The sequence goes on from NZ_JCAYNV010000003.1 coordinate 323,816, forward strand.
TAAAAGCGACATTAGACACGCTGCAATGGGCAGAAATGCTAGCCATTGATGTCACCACGCAAAAGCAAACGTTTACTGATTTTATGCTTCAGCGAGCTGACCAATTTGACAGTTTAGTGAATTACACCCAAGACGAATTACAAAAAGCCGTGGCAGAAGCCGCTACTGCGGGTGCAGACATTAGCGCCGAACAAAAAGCCAATGTGCTCTCTCTAAAAGAACGTTTAGGCCAAAACAGTTCAAGCTTAGCGATTTCAGCATCGATACTTGAAAGCTTAGGGCAAAATGTATCGCAACTAAAACAAACCTTATTTAGTGTGTCTGGCGACATTACCCAGGACGTGTTGAACTTTAGCGTGGCGTCTAATTTACTTCAGGGCTGGGCAAAAGTGATTAAAGATCAAACCATCAATAACGGCCCTAACCTCACGTTTAAAATTTTGGTGTTTTTATTCATTTTGTTCGTGACCAGCTTAGTCGCCAAAATCGTAACCCAAATTATCGCCAAGACAGTCCGCGCCTCTAAATTACAATTTAGCCAGCTGTTACAAGAGTTTTTTATCTCGCTGTCGAGCAAAGTCGTCTACGCGGTGGGCTTATTAATCGCCTTATCACAACTGGGATTTGAACTTGGGCCATTACTGGCAGGCTTTGGTATCGCCGGTGTGATTATCGGGTTTGCATTACAAGACACACTGTCAAACTTTGCCTCGGGCATGATGATCTTAATTTATCGCCCATTTGATGTAGGTAACTTGATTAATGCCGCCGGCGTTACCGGCCGAGTAAGCCACATGAGCTTAGTGTCGACCACTATCAAAACGTTGGATAACCAAAGACTGATTGTCCCTAACAATAAAATTTGGGGAGACACGATTAACAATATTACCGCTGAGCATCAACGCCGTGTCGACATGACGTTTGGTATTAGTTACAGCGACAATATTGAGCATGCGGAAACGATTTTAAAAAGCATTGTTGAGCAACACCCTAAAGTGAATGCCCAACCAGAACCGATTGTAAAACTGCATACATTAGGCGAATCATCGGTCGACTTTATCGTTAGACCCTGGGTAAAACCAGATGATTACTGGGAAGTGTATTGGGATATTACTCGCGAAGTTAAAATGCGCTTTGACGCTGAGGGTATTAGCATTCCGTTCCCACAACGCGATGTGCATATTTATCAAAAATAATAAGCGGGTATACACGAAAAAAGCTCAAGTCAGTGACTTGAGCTTTTTGCTATTGGCATTAACACTTATTGCTTATAAATAAGTCACATTGCCCTGCAAATGTGGTCTGCGCCCTTTAACGTCACGCATTTCAAAACGTTTACCGTTTTCAATAGTTTCAAAGCCAAAAGTGACTTCAGATGGCATAAACACAGGTAGCTTAAACTCAACATCCACCTGAAAAGGTTTATCGCCAATAAAGGTCATTAATTGCGATAATGCACGCGCTTTAGACCACATACCATGGGCAAGTACACGCTCAAAGCCGAAACGTTTCGACAATAAAGGATGCAAGTGAATCAGATTATAATCGCCAGAGGCTTTAGCGTAACGACGACCTAAATCTTCCGTTAAACGCCATTGCTTTACATCTTCCCAGGCCATTTCCGACGCCTTCGGAGGACGAGCGCGACGACCGGGTGTGTCGATACGATATAAATACGTCGACAACGCTTGCCATACTAATTCGTCCGCGACAAATACCTTAGAGACTAAGTCAAACTCAAGTCCTGAATCGGTATTACGACTGCCAGAGAGTTCACATTGCACCGTTAAGATTTCATCTGCTCGCACGGGGCGAAATACACTGATGCTATTTTTAAGGTGGATCATTCCTAGCAACGGGAACGTCACCGCTTTATGGGTAAAAATAGTCGCATGTAATCGAAATGCCCACACATATAAATACGTTGGCGGTAGCGTCACACCGTCGAATTCAAAGCCACACACTTCAGCATATTGGCGAATTTTCTCTTGTGACATAACCACATTTGATGCTTGCACATAAATCGTCGGCAGCGGTTGCTGATCCCATCCAGGTTTACGCCCAAACAGAATTTTGCGATATAAAGACAAAAGCGAAGGCATTGCCTTTAATTCGATAGCGAAGTCGTGACTCACAATATGTACCCTATATAGGCAGCCAAAATACTAAGCTGCAAAATGGTTAATGGATCATTATACCTTACAGCATTGAGGTTACTAAATAGCTAATTGTTAAATGCGTTTAATATCCGTTGTGGTGACAGTCCTTGTTGATTTATCGGCAAACTTTTCTTTACTGTCTGTACACAATTAATGATTTGTCTTTACCTTTTTTCATTCACAATGAGACAATTGCCGCACTGACATTGACCCAAAACGTGATGATACCGTGCAAGATAAAAACTTCGATAAACTGAGCCTTAAATTTGCTAAAAACATTTACGGCACCACCAAAGGTGAAATCCGCGCAGCCGTATTGTGGCGAGACCTCGCCCCCGCGCTTGCCGCGCAGGGTAAACCACGATTACGCATTTTAGATGCGGGAGGTGGATTTGGTTTTTTGAGTCAAAAATTAGCGGCTTTAGGTCACGATGTGGTGCTGTGTGATATTTCAGAACAAATGCTCGCACTGGCCAAACAACAAATTGCCGCATCCCAGACCCCCTTATCGATTGAATTAGTACACAGTCCTATTCAAGCGTTAACGGCCGCACAATATGGACAATTTGATGTCATATTGTGCCATGCCGTGGCTGAGTGGCTTATCGATGCCAACACCACCCTTAACGGATTGCTGAGTTTACTTAAACCTAATGGTTTATTTTCATTGATGTTTTATAACAAAGAAGCGTTACGATTCCACAGCCTGGTGTCGGGTAATTTTGACTATGTAAAACGCGATTTAGTGGTAAAAAAGAAGGTCGGCTTAACCCCTACACACCCACTATATATCGAAGATGTGCGCCAGTGGTTTGCACAATGGCAACTCACAATGGTGACTCAGTCAGGGGTACGGGTTATTAACGATTACTTAAAAACACATTTACCGCCTGACTTTGACACTAAACAGCTTATCGAAATGGAATTGGCCTACTCGCAACGAGAACCTTATTTATCTCTAGGTCGTTACGTGCATTTTTTAGCGCAATCATCGACAAAATAACACTCGTGATGGTTATTTACTCACAGTATCAGCATTGCAACAAAGTGCAGCGAGTGACGATTGCGCCTTGCTGTCTAAGCAAATCAGGAATAGCTTGTTGGCCGACAATATGTCCCGCACCTACCACAATAAACAGCTGCTTTTGGGTTTTGTCTTGCAGTAACTGGATTATCTTGTGTGTCATAGAATGATTACGCTGCCACAATAATTTATCTAAAAACTCATCAGACTCCCCCGCTTGCGCTTCCATAATCTGCGCTAATGCCTGAGCATCACCTTGACGCCAAGCATGGATCAAATCAAGCATTTCAGCGTCGCTGGCGTTAATGGCATCGTCGAGCATTTGTAATTGGGTTTCTGCCGAAAATGATGAAATGAGCTCAAATTGAAACTGAATGCTTTCAAGCTCAATTAACGCTTTGCCCTCTTTATTCGCGGTAAAATAAGTGTCCACACCTTGCTCTGCACTATAACCTAACCCTGCAAAGCGGTTTACGCTAATCTGCGTTGACTGCAGCCAGGGCGCATATGGCGCTAACGCCTGGCACATCGCTTGATGAGTTTGGCAATATGCCTTACGTGTGGCATCGACATCGGCAGCAATCTCTGGCGATAAGACTCCGTATTGCTGCAACAACGCAGCCGCATTACCTTGAGTGATATCAGCCTCAACCACCAATGCATCCGACTGCTTAAACGCCGATTCGATATGTTGCGCTAAGGGATAAAAATCTGTCTGGCCAATATGAATCGAACCTAATAAGTAGGCTTGCTGTTGCTGATACTCTACTTTATAAAAGACGGGCGATCCTAATGCTGCGGCAGGGAGTGCGACTAAGCACAATATCAACGCAACACATCGCTTGAGATTGAGTGCTAAAAGTCGATGAATCAAATTGATATTCAAATTAAGCCGACTTTTCCTTGTTGCTTGCATAGCAGCTCCTTATAATTAGTTATATTCTTTATTCATGCACTATGAGGCAATTATGCCGTACACCAATGTTTTTCTACAGATAAAAGAAAACCTGCAAATAGCCTATAGACAAGCCATTGATTCAGATGCCCGCCTAGACGAGTTGCGTAAAGCCGGTCATGGTAAGTTTGTGGCGATTTTTACTGAAGATCAAGGTTTTACCGAGAGCAGCAATCGCTTTTTACCTTATGTACAAGAGCTTGTCATTGAGTTCGATAAGATGCAAAACAGTACGCATGTAGCGCAAGAAACCTTAGAGGCGTTTGTTAAAAAGCTTGCGACACTGTTACAAACACTGCAAGTGTTTAAGCTTGCTAAGTAACCTAACGTTTCATTAACTGTGGTTATGTTGGCTTTGCGGGCTTTAATAGTGACTTCACTGGCTGAATAAAAAATAAAAGCTCCAATTGTGGAGCTTTTGCTTTTAAAGCGATATATCCAATGAAGTCACCAGAATAACTATAACTTAGGCTCAACACTCTTTTGCAGCCAATCGGTAAACAGCGTGGTTTCATACTGAAATGGTCTGTCATTGAAACGACGAGAACTGTACATAAAGCTCATATCAGTGATTTTTTCATCGCCGCTAATTATCACCTTATCACCCTCATTGACCGTAAAACTAAACGCCGCTCTTGGCGGATACAAATCTTTTACGATACGTAAATCACCTGGTGTCGCACCAAAGGTTGGGCGCATATCACCCGCTAAATCAAGGTTAGTCACTTGCATGTGCAAGGTTTGCCCCGATTTAAGCGACTTTTCAGCTTGTTTATTAATATTCTTGGTTAAGGTTTCAAATAACCGCTTTTCAAAACGAGACTGCAGCTCCGTAGAGGTTTTAATATCCCGAAAATCTTTTGGATTTTGCCATTCAATTTTTACCACACCGACTTCGGTTAGCGGATTAGGTTCAGGCGCATCTTCAGCCATCGCAACTTGCCCCGAAAATACCGAAGCCAATAGTAAATATTTAATCTTCATAATAAACCTCCAAAATACCTAACCGTTCTCCACTTTAACGCGGATAACTTGAGCCGCGCAGCAGTAACATGAGTCGCCACTCATAGTGACATATTCAATGCATTCACTTTAGCGCTATCAAGCTGAACCAACGCTTAACAAGAACAATCTAGTCACGCGCTTAAAATGGAAAACGTGCACTTAATAATGGATAGGTTTGACGCATAATTTTTGGCTTAGTGCTAAATTTTTTACCCACTGGCGTATTTTGCCCAGACGGCACAAAAGGTAATTCATGTCCGGTACGGTCTTCGTAAATCTGCCCGGCAATAAGATCATAATCTTCAACAAATGGATAAGCGTAATTATCCACTAACGGCCAGTCGTTTAATTCACCTAAGCAATCGGGGTTTTCTACTATGTTGTCATACCATTGCTGGCCTAAAGACAATAAGAAGCATCTAAATTCGGCAAAGGCATAATCGCTATCACACCCAGTAATAATGTAAGCCGCGCCCCAGACTGACCACAAATAGCTGCGACGCAATTGTTGGCCAAATATTTTATCAAACGCTTTTAGCGAGTCATCGTCTAAAACGGTTAATTTATCACGCAGTTGTTGCGCGGTTTCATCAGAAGATTGGCTCGGGTGCTCACGTGTAACCAGGGCCCAAAAATCGTTTTCAGTCATCAAAATATACCCACATAGCGTGTTTGTGCGATATTCTACCTCAAATTTTATAGCCAGATGACCAATATGAATCAGATAGCACAATCCGCCATGCCTTTAAGAGTAAAAATGCTGGTAGCACTGTATGCACTTCTTGCGTTAATCGCGCTTTGGCGTATGACCACTTTTTATGCATTTGATTTGCTTACCCTAGGTGTCTTACCGTTATTATTTGGCATTTTGACCCGAGCACAGTGGACGAAAGTGGTGCTATTTTTTTATGTCGGCTTACAAACCCTTGGCCTAGCCGCTATCAGCACAACCGCGATCATCGCGTATCAAATTACCCCTAATGACGTTAATTTAATGTTTCAAGGGAACGACATTCCGCTTATTCCCTTATGGTTATTACTCGCAGCACTTATTGGATTTCAATGGTGGGTTGGATTATCAACGGTCACTGGCACTTATTTAGCTCAAAAGCAGAGCAAAACGACATAACATAACTTGTCGTCTATAATCTCCTCATAAGTTTGAGTATGATTTGTTAAAACAATCAGCTACACAGCAACACCCTAAAACTAAAATAATAAATACAACAATGCGGAACGTTAATCATGAAAAGTCTATCTCCGAGCGAACTGTCTATTCTGCTAGTCGAATCGTCTGACACGCAGCGCAAAATAATCATTAGCCGCTTACAACAAGAAGGCGTTAGTAGCATACAAACGGCCGCCACAATTACCCAAGCAAAAGAGATCATTCAACGTCATAAACCCGACTTGATAGCCAGTGCATTGCACTTTATTGATGGTGAATCGACTGAGTTATTGCAATATATCAAAAACACTCCAGGGTTAAACGACATTCAATTTATGTTGGTCTCCAGTGAATGCCGCCGTGAACAATTAGAAATATTTAGACAATCTGGCGTAGTCGCTATTTTACCTAAGCCATTTAACGCCGAAAACCTCGCCACAGCACTCAACTCAACCGTTGATTTACTGAGTAATGATGAACTCGATTTAAGCCATTTTGATGTCCACAATATTCGTGTATTAGTTGTCGATGACAGTCGAATGGCACGTAACGTGATTAAACGCACTATCGGCAATTTGGGTATGCAACTCATTACAGAAGCCGAAGATGGAGAGCAAGCGATAAGCTTGATGAAAGAAAACATGTATGACTTAGTCATCACCGACTACAACATGCCTTCGGTAGATGGTTTAGCGCTCACTCAATACATTCGTAACGAAAGCCAACAGTCGCATATTCCGATTTTAATGGTGTCATCTGAAGCGAACGACACTCATCTAAGTAATGTATTCAGTGCCGGGGTTAACGCCTTATGTGATAAGCCTTTCGAGCCACAATTGGTAAAGAAAATTCTTTACCAATTGCTAGAAGAGTAAATTGATCACCCTTTAGGCGAATGATTTAGGCTTATTTTGCTCCAAAACCATTACAGATACTGAATTTATAGGATAAAGTGCTTTTAAACCTGCATGGCTTGTGGCATGTTAATGATGTTTTAAAAAACACTTCTATGGAAAGCAGAGAATATCAATATGAACAAAAGTGAATTAATAGCAAAAATCGCAGAAAATGCAGAACTAACTAAAGCTGAAGCTGGCCGCGCACTTAAATCTTTCGAAGAAGCGGTAACTGAAGCCATGAAAAATGGTGACAAGATTTCAATCGTTGGTTTTGGTTCATTTGAAACCACTCAACGTGCAGCTCGTACTGGCCGTAACCCACAAACTGGCAAAGAAATTCAAATCGCAGCAGCGACAGTGCCTAAGTTTAAAGCTGGTAAGACATTAAAAGACAGCGTGAATTAATTTTCGCTAACACCTTTTGACGAAAACCTCCCTTGGGAGGTTTTTTTATGCGTAACATTTAACAAATGCCAAAGATCAATTCAGTTTATGGCTTAATCTAAAGCCTTTATCAACAATCCGCAATTGCACAAAAAAAGTGCAGCGCTGCATCATTAAGCCGCAACAGTATTGCTACAAAATGTAGCACCTCTAATTAAAACATTGATTAATATAAAATAAAAAAAGTGGCATGCGATTCGCTAATTGATCATCAGACAAACCAACATTGAGTACGTTTAAGTATAAATAAATGACTCAGTGACAATAAAACGTTAAGGGATGAAGATGAAAAAATCACTATATCAAGCAATTGCGTTATCAACAGGTTTACTATTGAGCGGCAGTGCCCTTGCTGAAGTCACTGGCAATATTGGCGCGACATCAAACTACTTATGGCGCGGTACTACACAAACCAGTAATGAAGCGGCAATTCAAGGTGGGCTTGATTACGCGCATGACTCTGGTTTTTATGCCGGTACTTGGGCTTCAAACGTCGATTTTGGAGATGAAACCAGCTACGAGTTAGACTTCTATGGTGGTTACGGCGGCAACTTCACTGAAGACCTGACCTACGATATAAGCTACCTGTACTACGCTTACCCAGATGCAGAAGCGAGCATTGATTTTGGTGAAATATCTATCGTACTCGGTTGGAAATGGTTAGACGTAGGCTACTCTCAAGTTGTTAACGCTGACTCAGATGTATCAGGCGCATCAGACGAAAAAGATTGGAGCTATATCCAAGCGAATGCGAGCTTCCCATTAACTGAAAAACTCAGCGTAGCGTTCCACTACGGTTACTCACAAGGTGATGTCGTCGAAGATCTATTTGGCGATACATACACAGACTACAACGTGACATTAAGCGCAGAAACAGACATTGGTACCGTGTCGTTCATGGCGTCTGATACAGATCTACCAGACAGCGATGCTAAAATTGTTTTAGGCTACTCATACGGTTTTACGCTTTAAAATATCTGTAACAAGCTATAAAAAATCTGCAATAAAATTAAGCTATCAAGCTCTTTTTATTAAAAAAAATGCCATTGCCATATGCAATGGCATTTTTTATATTGGCAATATTAGTCACAAATTTTAGCCCGCTTTATAGTAACAAAAAAATTTACTGCTAAGCTCAAAATGAAAGGTGAAAATAGCTGTCCATATCAGACAAAAACTTTTACTTTTCTATTGGTGTTTTTTTAGTTAGAAAGTGCTCATTGAATTCGTTTCGTTTTTACCATTCAACTTGAGGGTTTCGTTATGGCTAATCTTACAGATCGAGTGCCAGATGACACAGAAATTGACGCGATGACAACGCCTAGAGGCAGTAAGTCAACCGAGTCATTACAGCATAAGCGTCAAATCAAACGCAGGTTAGAGGATTTCCTCGAGCAAGCGCAATTACGCAAAGCCATTGGTGATGACGACTTTTTCTAGCAAAAAGGGATAAACATCGTGTTTATCCCTTTTTAATTTATCTCCATACCGTTACGGGGTATTTTTTTCTGCTCTGCCGCCGTGCCTGTTGGCCTGAGTTTGGGTTAATAACAATTCAGCTTTCGCGCCAAGGTAAACATAAATGCCTAGGCCGACCAACAATCCCACCACAGCAAGCATCATTAAAATAGCTGGCTCAATATATTGTTTTTCACCTAATGAAGCTTTAAACATGGTCAGTAAGGCTTCAATCGAAATCGCAATTAAAATCGTTGAAATAAACCGGGTAATGGTTCTACGCGTCGAGCTGTGCCTAAAAATATCTTTATGCATCAGCACTTCCTCTTCCAATATGGTTTTACCCAAGTCAAAAATAGCCAGTGCCAAAGTTAAAAAGATAATAATGCCAAAGGGCTGCAATGGATCATGCCGGGCCGAGGCCTGGCTAAAGAGCTCATAAATGTCTAATGTCACCGTCCACATCAGTACGGTCACCAACACAAAAAGACACAACACTATAGCAGCGTAAATACTCTTAAAAAACGGCGACATTTTACGTCTTGCGCTGTCCCCCATCATGAACTCAATGAGCCGAGTTAAATTGACATCTATCACCACAATGCCTGTCTCACCCGTTGATGAGGTTAAAATTTGTGACGCAGATAAACACAAACCACCGCCGGCATTAGACAAGTAAGGCCGGGTAATGTGTGCGGTATTGGCTTGAGAAAGTTGAGTAAAATAAGGCCGCTGGCTTCTATCAGCCTGTTTACCGTTATTGAGTAGCTTCACTTGCTGATTAACAACACTGATATTGGGGCTAACCTGTATTCCTTGTTCGTCGAGTAAATAAATCAGCTCAACAAACGGATAACTCACCGCCATATCTTCAAACACTTTTGCAGAAACAGGCTTATCGAATAAATTCACATCACCCACACCCACTAAAATGGATTCAAGCAGTTCGTGTACTAGATTTTCGTATTCGTGATAACGCTCAATCACGCTTAAATAACTCATTGCAGCCATATGCAGTCCTCTTCATCGACACGACAATGAAACAAAGCACTTTTAATGCCAACAAGTAAATCCATTATTTTCAATACGATAAAGTCTAAACTAATATAATATTTACTTAATTAACGCTCAACACGCACCAAAATAGGGCTTATACCGTTATATTTTTTCATTGCGGTTTTGTGATCGACTTCTGCTAATATAAGATCATTAGCATGAGGAATATGCCACAAAACTTTATGGCTCAGGTTTTCTAGATTAGGAAAAGACAATGTCTGACTCTTTATTGCGTTATCAGCAAGATATTCGTCGTTTTTCTGATGAATTAATTCGTATCCAAGCACCCATTAAAATTTTAGATTCGATTAAGTGGCCTAAACAAATTGAAGATGACTTTTTAGCCAAACAAACTAAAGTATTGCCCAACGTCAGCAATGACTTTTATCAATCGATACCGTTGTCATTCAATGCCGCTCAAACTCAAACCGATCTACAAGGTTTAAAAAGTGCCATTGAACGAGGCCTAGGAAAACGCGATAAATTAGGCAAAATTCTCCTGGCTAACATTGATCAATACCGCATCGTGATCGACATGCTGCATAATCGCGGTAACCCTACCTTTGGTAAACTCAGCCAAGAGCTATACGGCAGTGCAAGCCATAAATTGCATGGCGACCGCCATACACTGCGTCAACTCGGCGACCGCTTGAGCCATATTTTCTCGTTGCCAGCAGCGCGCCATATGAGTAATCGTCATCCTAAAATTATTACCGCCCCAGAAGCCGTTGACGTACTGAGTGAGCGCTTAGTTAAGTATTTTCATAACGATGAAATTCACGTCAAATTAAGCGATGGTATCGCCTCTGACGCCGCGGTGGGTGGCGATACAGTAAAACTGAATACTAGCGCCATGTTTAGCGAATCCGATCTCAATGTGTATGAAGTTCATGAGGGCTGGGTTCATGTGGGCACAACGCTTAATGGTCGTGCTCAGCCACATGCAACCTGGCTCAGTGTCGGGTCGCCACGGGTAACGGCATCGCAAGAAGGCCTGGCAGTACTGATGGAAATGCTTACCTTAAGCTCAAACCCAGGGCGTGCTCGTCGTATTAGCGACCGAGTTTCTGCGGTCGACATGGCTGAACAAGGCGCCGACTTTATCGAAGTGTATCGCTACTTTAGAAATCTTAATCTAAGTTCAAAAGACAGTTACCGAGTCACTCAACGAGTGTTTCGTGGCGGCATGGTCGCTGGCGGCAGCTTTTTTACTAAAGATATTTCATATGTGCGCGGTTATGTTGAAAACATTAACTTTATCCGCAGTGCCATTAGCACTGGCTTACCAGAACTGATCCCAATGTTATTTTTAGGTAAGCTCGCGATTGAAGATATTCCGGTACTGTATCAAGCTTACCAAGAAGGCATCATTGCCAAGCCCAAATATTTACCGCCGATGTTTGAAGACATCAGTGGCCTTTATGCCTGGTTTGGTTTTGCTTCTGGGATCGGTAATATTGATCTTAAAGGGGTGCAACGACACTTTGCCCGCCAATTTAAGCACGTGGCTCCATCATTGGCTGTCGACTTGTTTGAAGACTCAGAATTTGACAATAACTTCGAGTAATTATTTCGGGCAATTATTTAGAGTAATGGTTACCGCTTAATCACTATTGTCTAAGCTCATTTTTCTAACGTTCATTGGCTAAGTGTGGTGTAAATCACACTTAGCTGACTCATCAAATGCAATGCTATAGTGTAATCATATCCTTATATGAGACTTGCTATGAAGCATCTGTTATTTTCAGCGTTCTTATCCTGCGTCATAATCCTCAGTGGTTGCACGCCGTCCACACCCGACCAAGCGTTAGGGACCTTAGAGCGCGATCGCGTATTACTGCGCGCCACAGCCGCTGAAATCATTACTGCCCAACCCATAAAAAAAGGCATGGACATTAATCATGGAGATTTATTAGTTCAATTTGATACCCACAAACAAGCGGCACGATTAGCCGTGATGCAAGCCGAAGTAGTTAAAGCCAAAGCCTATTTATTAAAGCTCACCAATGGCGAGCGACCAGAAGACATTGCCAGCGCAAACTCAGCATTAAAAAGTGCCAATGCCGCCAAAATTGAAGCGCAAAAATCCTATCAACGCACAGCCAGTTTATTGACTAAGCGCTTAGTCAGTGAGGCCGAACGCGATCGTGCTTTAGCCCTTAGAGATCAAACTACTGCCGAATACGATGCGGCAAACGATCGCTTAACGGTTTTGATCAAAGGTGTTCGCCAAGAAGATATCTTTCAAGCTCAAGCGGCACTCGATGCAGCCACAGCTAATTTAAGCTACGAGCAACAGGTGTATAGCGATTTGAGTATCCGCGCAACTCGCAGCGGAAAATTAGACAACCTACCTTACAATATCGGCGAACGTGTTCCTCTAAGTGCAGTAGTGGCGGTAATACAGGCCGATGCAGCGCCTTATGCCAGAGTGTATATCCCCGAGCCTTACGCCGCTAAACTGAAAATAGGCCAAAGCTTGTCGGTAACGGTCGACGGGATCGATAACGACTTTAACGGCACGCTTCGCTGGATAAGCACCGAACCCGCATTCACGCCCTATTACGCACTCAATCAAACGGATCGTTCACGGCTGGCATTTTTAGCTGAAGTGAGTTTAGATGACACCGCTAGCGAACTCCCTACCGGTATACCTGTTCAAGTTATCTTACCGGCGCAAAAATGAAGCCAACAACAGACCCTCAATGGGTAATTCAAGCACATAATCTCACTAAACGCTTTGGCGACTTTGCTGCGGTTGAACGCTTAAATTTATCTGTGCCTAAAGGTCATATATATGGCTTTTTAGGCCCCAATGGCTGTGGTAAATCAACTACCATTAGAATGCTAACCGGCTTATTAACACCAAGCGAAGGCGACATTAATGTCATGGGGTTAAGCATCCCTAAACAAGCTGAAGCATTACGCCATCATATTGGGTATATGACACAAAAGTTTTCGCTCTATGACGATCTCACCGTCAAAGAGAACCTGCAATTTATTGGGCGAATTTATGGCATTAATGCAGACCAATGTAAGAAACGAATTGATCAACTGCAAAGCACTTATAAGCTCAATCAATATCAACACCAATTAGCAGGCACACTCAGCGGCGGACAACGGCAACGGCTTGCATTAGCCTGTGCCTGTTTAAATCAGCCTTCATTACTGTTTTTAGATGAGCCCACTTCAGCCGTCGACCCACAAAACAGGCGCGATTTTTGGGAACAGTTATTCGACTTATCAGAGCAAGGCACCAGTATTTTAGTGACCACACACTATATGGATGAAGCCGAGCGCTGCCATAAAATCGCGATTATGGAAAAAGGTCACATTAGAGCCGATGACACACCAAAATCATTAATGGACAATATCAATGCCCACGTTATTGAAATCACCACCACAGATTTAAGGCAATTAAAACAGATGCTAATTACCATTGAGTACGTTACCTCAGCAGCGCAATTAGGTCATCGCCTACGGGTATTGGTGAGTAAGAACATCAGCGATCCTATCCCCTGGATATTACATCAATGCCAGCAGCACAATCGGCAGTTGAATCCGCAAGACATACGCCTAGTGACGGCTAATCTAGAAGATGTGTTTGTTAGCTATACAGGCCAGCCCGTACCCGCCCAACCTATGCAACAAGAGGGCTAAGGTCATGGCGAGTTTATTAAGCAGCATTCGTCATAGCTACTTGCGCATTTATGCCATTACCGCCAAAGAAATCAAACAACTAAGCCGCGATCGCATTACCTTTGCCATGGTGATTATGATCCCGCTCATTCAATTACTGCTATTTGGCTATGCTATCAATACCGATGTGCGTGCTATCCCCGTGGCAATTGTCGATCAAAGTGATTCCGCGGCTGGGCGATGGATAGTTGAAGCGGTTAAAGTGACTCAAGTGGTCGAGGTAAAACAATTTTTAACCACAGCAGAGCAAGCGCAAGCCGCCATCAGGCGTGGCGACATTAAAGCCGCGTTAATTTTACCGCCAACCTTAACCGCAAAATTAGCGCATAACGAACCGATAGGCCAATGGATAGTCGATGGGTCAGACACCATGATCGCAGGCGCGATCAAACAACTCAAAAACTTGTCTCTCAACGACATTGTGCCAGATCAAACGAGCAGTTCATCTCGGTTTGAAGTGAGTCTTTTTTATAATCCTGAGCAGCGATCGGCAGTCAATATTGTGCCGGGACTCATCGCCGTGATCCTTACCATGACCATGGTGTTATTTACGTCGTCCGCCATTGTGCGAGAACGAGAGCGCGGCAATTTGGAGTTATTGATCACCACCCCAATTAAACCGCTTGAGTTGATGATAGGAAAAATTTTACCGTATATTGTTATTGGTCTCATACAAATGACCATTATTTTAGGGTTAGGTAACCTCATTTTTGCCGTGCCGATCAATGGTGCTATCAGTCATTTATTGCTTGCTACATTACTGTTTATTACCGCTAGCTTAACCTTAGGTTTAATCATTTCAACCATTGCCCAAACTCAACTTCAAGCCATGCAGATGACGATTTTTATTTTACTGCCTACCATATTACTGTCAGGGTTTATCACCCCGTTAGAAGCCATGCCAACCACAGCCAAATGGATTGCAGAAGTCCTGCCTGGCACCCACTTTATGCGGGTCATTCGGGCAATTGTGTTAAAAGGGGCAACGCTAGGCGAGCTCTACAAGGATATTTTATGGCTAGTGGGATTTACGTTAATTGGATTGTGGGTAGCAGCAAAGCGCTTTAATAAACGCTTAGATTAGTGCCTATTGCTGAGCAGCAATAGGCTGGACCTGCGATGAATTAAAAGCCTCTATCAATACTATAAGCTTCGCCATTACATTCTAAATAAGCACTACAAGATGGATCAACAAGGCGACCGCATTGCCTCATTACAATCGCATTACCTCCGCGTTGCGACACTTGTACCTTAAGCGACTTAGCCATAGACGACAAACTGGGTAAATTATCCAATTTCGCCGGGTTTAATGAGTTTTCGCAATAATATGTCGTGACTTCGCCCAAAAACCTCGCTTTAAACCTCGACATCTCCGCAGAGGTATATGTATCAACATTACCTGCTTTTACGTTACCTACCGCGATATCGCCCGCATTGGTTCTAAACCCCAAATTAGAACAACCTGCGGCAAATAACACCGCTAACACGGTCGCACCTAATGTGGCCAAAAATGCTTTTTTCATGTAAAAATCCTTTTAAAAAAGCATGCTCACTAAAATAATGAACATGCTTAACTGAGAACCAAAATTGATTAACGTGTCTAACAGAGACTATGAATTATAAGATTAAGCTAAGCCATAAAAGTTCAACAGCTCATCAATAATTCAGCAACATTAGCGCTGCGCTTTAAGTGCGCGCTGCTTGAGAAAGTATTCACGGGTTAAACTAAATACCACAGGGCTAAGTAACACTAACGCGATTAAGTTTGGAATCGCCATCATGGCATTTAATGTGTCGGCCAATAACCAAATAAACTCTAAAGAACTCACCGCACCTAATGGCACCACTAACGTCCAAATTAAACGAAATGGCTTAACGGCTTTATCACCTAAAAGGTATTGAACACACTTTTCGCTATAAAAGCTCCAACCTAAAATGGTGGTAAAGGCAAAAACAGCTAATGCGATAGCCACAATGTAATTACCCATAGGCAATGCATGCGAAAAAGCAAATGAGGTTAATGCCGCACCATTTTCACCCGAGGTCCAAGCACCTGAAACTACAATGGCTAAACCGGTAATTGAACACACAATTAACGTATCGATAAATGTGCCTAACATGGCCACTAAACCTTGTTTTACCGGATTACTGGTTTGCGCTGCCGCGTGAGCGATAGGTGCACTCCCTAAACCAGCTTCGTTTGAAAATACTCCACGGGCCACACCGAAACGGATAGCCGCCCATACCGCTGCGCCTGCAAAACCACCTTGGGCAGCAACAGGGTTAAAGGCACTTTCAATAATTAACATAAACGCCGCTGGTACTTGGTCGGCGTACACCACCAATACTGCAATACCCGCAGTAATATAAAACACCGTCATTAATGGTACTAACTTGCCAGCAACTTCAGCAATACGCTTAATACCGCCCATTAATACCGCACCAACCAATACCATCAATACCACGCCAGTCACCCAACTTGGTACGCCAAAGTTACTGCTCATGGCATCGGCAACTGAGTTAGCTTGTACTGTATTACCAATACCAAAACCGGCAATAGAACCAAAAATAGCAAAGGCGGTACCGAGCCATGCCCACTTGCTGCCTAAGCCGTTTTTAATGTAATACATTGGGCCGCCAACATGATTACCGTTGGCATCTGTCTCACGATATTTTACCGCCAATACCGCTTCAGAAAACTTGGTCGCCATACCTACAAGCGCAGTACACCACATCCAAAATAAGGCACCCGGACCACCAATAAAGATTGCCGTAGCAACACCCGCAATATTACCCGTGCCTATTGTTGCCGATAACGAAGTCATTAACGCATTAAACGGACTCACATCGCCTTTTTCGCTTTCGTCTGTGACTTGGCGACCAGACCATAATAATTTAAACCCGCGACCCAGTTTTAAAATAGGCATGAGTTTTAACCCAATAGACAGAAATAAGCCTACGCCTAAAATCATAACTAGCATGGGGATACCCCACACAATACCGTTGACCGTACTGACAAAACTTGTGATTGCTTCCATGTAAAACCTCATAATGAGTAATGACTATTGTCGAAATTATTATTATTAGATGTTTGGTTATTATTATTATCATGACAACGGCCCAACTCCATTGTCATGATTGGATTTTTTAGGTTACCCCGATTACGTTAATCAAGGCAACCTAAGACAAGATGTGATGAATCATCTTCAAGATAAAACAGGTTTGTCCGTTACTCTTTTTCAAGTATCACTTTCAACGAATCTAAGCCTTGCTGTAAATCGGCCCCAATCATGGTTTCAAAATCGACAAATAGAAACATCAAGTTCATTGGATAGTCCATGTGGCCGCTAAAGTCCCAATCCACTTTAGTTTGTTGAGTACTGATAACTTCAGTTGTCATATAAGCAGGTGACATCGCTTCAAACGGCGAGATAAAGCGTAATTCAAAATCGATACGCTTACCTTCGTCAATGGCAATAATCTCTTGCTCACCAACCCCAACATCAGGGTTTTCACTCGCCCATGCAGATACAAAACCCACCGTAGCATCTGTTCCTCGAAAGGTTTTAACCATTTCTGGGTCCATTTGCGCCCACTTACTAAAATTATCTTGGTTTTTTAGATGTTTAATATAGTCAAAAACCTCAGTAACAGGCTTGTCTATGGTAACGGTGCGGGTAACGGAGTAATCGGTTTTAATAAACAATGCGGCGATAAAAGGGATGGCGATGATGACAGCAAGCCCTAGGAGAATTTTTTTTAACATTATTATTATCCTCAAATATTGAGGTTTTAGTATACCTACCAAGCGCTTGTAAACAACAAATAATTAACAATTGAAATGACTAAATCAGGTAATGACAAAGGAGCGGATCAAGGAATAAATAATTGTACTGCTGGGGGTTCTGTCGCTGTGATGAGTGCTATTTTGGCTAAACAGGAAGTACAGACACATTGATCTGAACGGATAGCCTTGTCTGGATATGTCGTTACATATTGCTGAATCAATTCAACCGCACTATAAGCAGAATCGACACACCAACAACTTGAAATATCTTGCCCAAGCGCCATTGAACACGCATTTTGTTGATCACAAATAGGGCATAGACCCGCTAACTCAGACACTTAATTTCCTCGTTAAAAATCAAAAAGCCTTCTGTAATCATATTACAGAAGGCTTCAATACCCAATCCCAGATTACCTTACTTTGGACGCACACCCAGTGTGTGGCAAATCGCATAGGTTAACTCTGCACGATTAAGGGTATAAAAATGGAAATCTTTAACGCCTTCACGCGCTAATACTTTAACCATATCAATGGCCACATTTGCACCAACCAATTGACGCGTTGCGGGGTCATCATCTAAACCTTCAAACTGGCGGTGTAACCAATGCGGAATCGCCACATTGGTCATATCGGCAAAACGTTTCGTCTGCTTAAAATTAGTCACAGGTAAGATCCCCGGGATAATCTCAACATCAATACCCGCAGTAACACAGCGATCGCGAAAGCGTAAATATGATTCAACATCATAGAAAAACTGGGTAATGGCACGGTTAGCACCGGCATCAATTTTTTTCTTTAAATTTATCAGGTCAGCTTGAGCATTACGTGCATCTGGGTGCACCTCAGGATAGGCTGCAACCGAAATATCAAAATCAGCAACAGAGCGCAGTAGACTGACTAAATCATTGGCAAAACGGGTTGGTTTTGGACTGCCTTCTGGTAAGTCACCACGCAGCGCAACAATGTCTCTAATGCCTGAGTTCCAATAATGTTTTGCTAACTCAACGAGCTCTTCATCACTGGCATCAACCAAGGTTAAATGCGGCGCAGCTAACAAATTAGTTTCTTTTTGAATACGCTCAATCACACTGTGTGTACGGTCACGCACCCCAGAGTTAGCACCATAAGTTACCGAGACAAACTTAGGGTTTAATGGCTCTAAACGACGAATAGAATTCCACAGGATCTCTTCCATCTCAGGTGTTGAAGGCGGGAAAAACTCAAATGATACATTAATATCACTCAGCTCAGACAAGCTCTGATTTAACGACTGGGCATGTTGTGCATGATGAAAAGCCATAATGTATTCCTTCAACTTCTGTAACACTTCGGAGTCTATACCAAGCGGCTAACTGGACTAAATTCAGTTTATTTCAACCTAACCATTTAGCCGTTTGGACGTCTATATGTCCATATACTAGTTTAACTGCATGCTAAGTCAAGCTAAAAAAACATCCATCACACGATTTAGTGGCATAACACTTCTCCCATAAGTAAAACCGATTCAAATGAATCTATTTTAAAGACTCGATTGAAGTCGCGGCTTGCATTCTGAGTGGTCATTTATTAATGCGGATTGGTATAAAACAAGAAAGCGACCTTTAAGGTCGCTTTGGGGTGAGGTTCAACGGTATAACTTACGCGTAATCAGAAGCGTACGTTTCTTCATAAGTATGCGAGTAGAATTCAAATAGGTTACCAAACGGATCTTCTAAATAAACCATTTTAGCGGGTTTGCTATCGTCTTCAGGGTGGTAACGCATAATGTCCATACGCACCTTGCCGCCATATTGTTCGGTACGTGCAATTGCACCTTCAAAGTCATCTGTTTGCAAACAAAAGTGAAAAATACCAAGACGCGTAAAATCAACATCATGGCGCTCTTGGCGATCAACCATTTCAAATAGCTCTACACCAATACCATCGGTAGTGACTAAGTGCGCAATGTTAAAGCCTTTAAAGCCTTCACCAAATACGGCAATACACATTTTGCCAATCGCCGTTTTACGCTCTTCTTGTACTTTTGTGTTACCCATTACCACTCGTAACCCCAGCGCTTTAGTATAAAACTCAACCGCTTTATCCATGTCGCCAACCATTAAACCTACGTGATTCATTTTCATAACTTACTCCTAAAAACGATTAATTGATTCGTCATTTGTTTCGATGGAGTAATCTTACGGCGAACACGACATTAATAAAAATTATCAAATTTTATTGATTTGATAATAAATATTTATGTTTGTTTGAGTTTATTCTGTAGCTACGTTCGGCAAAAAAGAGAAAATATTAAGAATAATAAAACCTATGGAGTAGTGAAAGGTGCCATGCCGGTATAATTATTGCTGACTCAGCCTTTCCATTTCGAGCTCGATGAGTAATGCAGTATGGGCATCATTTGCCGCATATTTTTTCTGATGGTTATGCAGAGGGAATATTGACCAATTGGATTGTTGTGCACTCTTAGATAGTCGTTGATTAAAAAACATCGCAACCGCAACTCTAGCGCCAACACGTTGTTTAACGCGTGCAAAGCGCATCACTTTTGAAGAAAGCTCTTCTGTATTGGTTAACGTAATGCCAAATTTTCTCAAGAGTATTTTTCTGTCTTCCTTTAGCCCAAACCCCACCTTTTTTATCGTAGGATCCGACAGTATTTTAGCAATGTCAGAGAAGTATTCATAAAACTGAGTAGGAAATAAAAATACTTTGGACTGTGTGGCTATTTGAATTAAATGAGGTCCATCGCTTACCTCACCTTTTATAAAACAAGGTTTACTCTCGGTGTCGAAGCCTAAACATGAGTGTGTTTTTAACTCTGCTATTGCACTAATAGCGTCAGCGGTGTTTGTGACAACGATGATATTATCAAGACCAATACCCTCATAAAGTGGTAAATCTCGAATTTGCTCCTTTGTTGGCCGTTCCATTTAATATCCTTTTAATACCAGGCAGCACTATCTAATAGAGGACGAAAAACTAATAGAGGACGAAAAACTAATAGAGGACGAAAAAAAAGACCATTCAACATGGTCTTTTTAATCAATATTACTCTTGCAGCAAGTCTTTACAAATATGCACTAGGTCCGACTGCACTGCGGCTGCGGTGACCTCTCGCCCAGCACCTGGACCGCGGATAATCAATGGGTTACCTTGATAAAAGGCACTGCGAATAACAAACACATTATCGCCAGGGGTTAGGTTGGCATAAGGATGATTATTGTCTACCCATTGCAAACCGACTTCGGCCTGCAGTTTACCCTCGACCTTGTCTAACGAGGCCACGTAACGCAGCACTTTATTTTGCTCAGCGGCTGCAACATATTGTTGTAACAAGTCGTCATCTAACTCGCTAATACGCGGTAAAAAATCGTCTAACGACAACTCAGCTAATGTCTTAGGCACTAACGAATTCAACGTAATATCATCGAGCTCAACGGCTAAACCAATCTCACGGGCTAAAATCAGCAATTTACGCTGCATATCACGGCCAGACAAATCGTCTCGCGGATCGGGTTCGGTAATCCCTAAACCGCGCGCTTCTAGGACTAATTCAGAAAACGGTTTGCTGCCATCGTAGTTTTCAAATAACCAACATAAGGTACCCGAAAAAATTCCGCCGACAGCTTCAATGGTATCGCCACTATTACGCAAATCGTTTAACGCGTGTTGTATCGGTAAACCCGCCCCACAACTGGCGTTATAACGCCAAAATAACCGACGATTACTCAGTTGTTGCTTTAATTCACGGTAAAAAGGTAATGGCCCAGAACCCGCCAGTTTATTTGCGCTCACCACGTGAATGCCACGTGCAAATAGCTCAGGATACTGCAAGGTTAATGTGGCACTGGCACTGATGTCTAACGCGACAATTTCATCACAAGACAATTGCGCTAATTGCTCAAACAATGAGTCATAATCCCAATCTTTGGCATGGGCTTGATAATCTTGCTGCCAGTGATTAAGGCGTATACCGTCATTTGAAATTAATGCCTTTTGCGACCCAACCACACCGATAAGCTCTACCGACGCTTCAAGTTCGCGATCTAATGTTTGGCTGGCACGCTTAAATAAATCGACCCATGCTTCGCCAATATTACCGACACCTAGCAGCAACACGCCGATGCGCATTCTGGGGCCGGCGCAGCGACGATGCACCTTTTGGGTTAATAAACTCACCTGTGCTTGTGGCACTAAGGTCACTAAACTTAACGAGTCTTGATAAACAGGTTTGGCATCGCGGCTTAATAAACGGGCAAAGCTGCGTCTAAAATGATGTGCATCTGCACTGACTAGCGCCACTAAACCAAGATCGGTTTGTATGGCTAATTCATCAATCGCCCATTGCTCGCCATGTTTTACCAACAGTGCTTGAACCTGTTTTTGGCTTTCTAGGGTAAATGCCAGCTCAAATTTATGTTGGGCGAGCTCCCAATATGCTAATGGCGTCAGGCCTGCTTGATCTAAAATAGCCAGCAGTGGTGCAATCTCGGTGTTGAGTTTAAAGCTAAATAACACCACTTCATTGAGGTTAGTCACCACAGGTGCGCTAGCCGATGAACTCAGTGGAGCGATTAAGGTAAAGTCGGTGTGAGATGCGTAGCTTGAACGTACGGCTAAACTCACATCGGTGTTAAATAATGGCTGCAAAGTACGTGAGTGCAAAACAGGCGAGCCTAAACGCGCAAGGCGATCAGCTTCTGCTAAAGACATGCTTTTAAGCAATTTGGCATCATTGATTTTGTTAGGGTCAGCGTTAAATACCCCTTCCACATCAGTCCAAATGGTGACACGTTCAATGTCAGCCAGGCTAGCAATTAGCGTGGCGCTAAAGTCAGATCCATTACGGCCCAGCAATAAGGTATCACCATGGCGGTTAGCACAAATAAAACCGGTAATCACTAAACGCTCTTGCGGATGCAAAGCCAACAAAGCTTGCACCTTGTCGCGCGACTCTTGCACTAAAATATTAGGCACTGAACCTTCGTCAGCAACCAAAATAGAACAGGCATCAACATGCGTTGCAGCCACGCCGGTTTCGCGTAGTAATGCCGCCATTAAACGTGCAGACCAACGTTCACCAAAACTCACAACCTGGTTTAACTGATAATCGTTGTGCTGCTCTAAAGACAACAAGCTGACTAATTGCGCTCTGTCGGTAGACAAGCGCTCACGTAAATCACGCGCCTGCTCGTTTGACAATAGTTGCTCAATTAAGGTTTGTTGGTAACTAATGAGCACTTGCAGCTCTTCTTGCCAAAGTTGACCGCTGTCGCGCAAACTGAGTAATTTATATAAGAAGTTAGTGGTTTTACCGGCAGCAGACACCACCACAAGATCATCACTGTTACCATGAGTCAGTAAAATATGGGCAACACGACGATAGCAATCAGCATCCGCTAAACTAGAACCACCAAACTTATGTAAATGACCTCGCGCCATTACGCACTCCTTAAACAACTACGACTTTTTTTATTGCGACCGCTATTTTACTTTATTTAACGAAAACTACAGCTAACATAAACGTAAATTAAGCTAATTTTACCCAAGTTCAGGCTATTTAATTGCTGCAACTGCGGCTAAACCGGCTTTAATATCAGCAACCAAATCTTCAGCATCTTCAATGCCGACAGATAGTCTCAATAAAGTGTCTTTAATACCAGCCTCTTGGCGTGCTTCTGCATCCATTGCTCTGTGGGTCATCGTGGCCGGAACGGCGACTAAACTTTCCACTCCGCCTAAACTTTCAGCAACACTGAACAATGTCAGCGCATTTAAAAATGCCACCACTTCGGCCTCACCACCTTGCAATTCAAAACTTAACATAGCACCAAAGCCTTGTTGTTGTTTTGCCGCAATTTCGTGACCTGGATGGTCTTTTAAACCGGGATAGTACACTTTAGCAACCACGTCGCTGGCATTAAGTAGTTCTACAATCTTTTGTGCGTTACGTTGATGCTCTCGAATACGCACTGCTAGTGTGCGTAAACCGCGTAAGGTTAAGTAACTGTCAAACGCAGAACCGGTTAACCCAAGGGTGTTTGACCACCAATGTAACAGTTCGCCTACTTCAGGATCTTTGGCTATAACCGCGCCGCCAACCACATCGCTGTGGCCATTAATGTATTTAGTGGTTGAGTGAATAACGATGTCAGCCCCCAACAATAACGGTTGCTGTAAAATGGGTGATAAAAAGGTGTTATCTACTGCAACTAATGCCCCTACATCACGACAAGCACGGCTAATCGCTTCAATATCAACAACGCGCAGTAATGGATTTGACGGGGTTTCTAACCACACTATTTTAGGTTTTTGCGCTATCGCTTGGCTCAATGCTTGAGCATCGGTTTGGTCGACAACCACTAATTTAAATTGGCCTTTTTTAGCCAAATTGGTAAACAAGCGATAACTGCCACCATAACAGTCGTGCGGAACCACTAATAAATCATCAGGGCCGAGTAAGCTGGTCACCAATGTAATGGCCGCCATACCTGTGCATGTCACCACTCCGGTTGCACCTTGCTCAAGTTTTGCCAGCGCGTCACCTAATATGCAACGAGTAGGATTGCCTGATCGGCTGTAGTCAAATTCGCGCGGATTTTTATGGCCGTCGAACGAATAATTGGTCGATAAATAAATCGGTGGTACTACGGCTCCATGTTGTGTGTCTGATTCTATACCCTGGCGAACGGCCAATGTGGCGCTTTGATGCTTAGTCATAAAGACTCCTAAAAATTCACAAACACACAAAATAGATGTCTAGACGTCCAAATTTACCTAAGAGGTTAGCGTACGTCAACCTAAATTAGACGTTTAGACGTCTAAACATAAAGAAATCTATTTGCAATCGTCACTAAATAGTAGCAATAATTTGACTAGAGATTGTAAGGGGTTAAAATCTGCCCCGTATTTATCGTTAAGGGTAAGTTAATGACTGAGTGGAATGGCGAATATATCAGCCCATATGCCGAACACGGCAAAAAGAATGAACAAGTAAAAAAGATTACAGTTTCTATCCCTTTAAAAGTATTAAAAGTACTGACAGATGAGCGTACCCGTCGCCAGATAAACAATCTGCGTCATGCGACCAACAGTGAACTGTTATGCGAGGCATTTTTGCATGCATACACAGGCCAACCATTACCTCATGACGGTGATTTATCCAAAGATGAACCGGATAGCATTCCAAGTGAAGCGAAAAAGTTAATGGATGAGATGGGTATTGAGTGGGAAGAAATGGAATAACCCACAGACTTAATCAACAGACTTTGAAGCGACCCTAATAAGAAGTCGTGATATTTTTATAGAGAACTTATGATGTCATTTATCGATCCATCTACATTGATACTGGCATCAGTTATCGTTTTTTTTGGCGCGCTAACCCAAAGCTTAATTGGCTTTGGGTTAGCCGTTGTCGCAAGCCCTCTGCTGTATATTGTGAATCCCCAACTTGTCCCTGTCCCCATAATTGTCATGGGATTTGCCATTTCGGCAATGACCTTATACAGAGAACGCGGTCACCTGCAATTTAATGGCTTGCAATACGCCTTACTCGGCCGGATCCCCGGTGGATTTGTGGGTGCAGGATTATTACTGTTTGCCCCACAAGCCATACTCGGCTTAATTATTGCGGCTATCGTATACATTGCCGTGATTCTGAGTGTTTACAAGATTACCGCCCCCATCAACCGTGTAAGCTTATTTATTGCTGGAGTATTCTCCGGTATTTTTGGCAACATCGCCGCGATTGGTGGCCCACCGATGGCAATTTTACTCGCCGGACAAGATGCCAGCCAATTTAGAGCGGCATTGTCAGCCTTTTTTGTGTTCAGCTCACTGATTGCGTTAGCCATTTTAGCCATAGTCGGTTTAGTAGAAATAAAGCATTTGTGGTTGTCACTGATGCTGCTACCGTCAGTCATTAGCGGCTATCTTGTCTCTGGTTTGTTAATCAACCACGTCGATAAAAACAAAACCCGTCTTGCCACTCTCGTGCTCTGCAGCATCAGCGCCACGGTTTTAGTGGTTAAATCAGTGATGGCATTAGCCAGCTAACCCTAAAAGCGATCTCTTTTTACATCTCAAAATATACCCTTACCCGCCTATCAAGCATCCAGCCAAATTAGCAATAGATCTGCGTCACACAAGTTCATTAGATTTTTTTCAATTAACTTTTTTTCAATTAGATTTTTCTCATGAATATGATCTACTTCAAATTAACAATACCTCTTTTTAGGTAACATTATTTACAGCAAAGCAATACAGCAATATTGCTAAGGCACAACCTATAAAAGCCCATAGAGGATAAACATGATGAACACTTATATGAAAGTTGGTATCGCAGTCGCTATTGCATTATCTCTCGGTAGCCAGGTCATGGCAGCCGATGGCGGCAACCCTAAAAAAGGTAAACACCTGTACAAAAAAGAATGTAAAGCCTGCCACAGTGCCAATAGCGAAGGTCAAGAGCTCACCCCAATGAGCAAAACCATGAGCCAATGGGATCGTTTCTTCTCGCGCGACAAACACAAAGCAAAACCTGCCGTTTTTGAGGCATTGTCTGAACAAGAACTAAAAGATATTCAACAGTTTTTGTATGACCATGCTGCCGACTCAGACCAGCCTGCAACCTGCGGCTAAGCTAGTCCAGCTGATCAACGTTTCTGTGTAAACGCCAACATCAGCCAGTAACCGAATCGAATTAAAAAATAATGAGGCTTAGCCTCAGGGAATCTGACAACCAAAATTTGCTTAATTGATTCAATATTAGGCAAATACGGGGAGAAACATCATGAGAACACTTATCTCAATACTGGTTGCTAACGCGCTCTTTATGAGTGGTGCAGCCGTAGCAACTGACACCGATGTACAAAAAATTGCCGAACTAGAAAAGCAGTTGGCCGAAATATCTGAAGATTTAGATTACTTAAACTCACGCGTTGACAAAACAGAACGTCATAGCGCATTAGACAGAATCGAAATTACCGGTGACTTCAGGACTAAAGTGCATTCATTGCACTATCAAAATGTCACCTGGAACCCCGCCATGAACGTCAACTTTTCAGACTTTGCCGCTAAAGCAATGGCCGGTGAATTTGGCGATCCAAGCAGTGCCAGCTCACCTTTAGGGCAAATGATGATGGCCAATCCTGATTTAGCCGCCGCATTCCAAAGCGGTATGCTGCAAGGCGTTATGCCGATGGTATTGGGGCAAAAGACCCAACAAGATATCGATAATGATATTTTTTACACCACCCGTCTTCGCCTAAACCTTAATGCCAAAGTGTGGGATAACGTCAGTTTTGCTGGACGTCTTACGATGTACAAAAGTTGGGGCGACTCAACAGGCGTTAAAGTATTTGATTCATGGAATTCCTTCACCATGGACGGCACTAGCAGCGGTAGTACCAGTGGCGATGAATTAAAAGTCGAGCGCGCCTACTTTAACTGGAAAGACATTAATGGCAGCGGCGCATACCTATCTATTGGTCGTCGTCCTTCAACTTACGGGCCTCCAAGTCACTATCGTGAAAATGAGCTTCGCGGCGGTACACCCTCTGGCCACCTCGTTAACTTTAACTTCGACGGTGCAACGTTAGGGTATGACTTAACCGATATTACCGGCATTGAAGGCCAAACGGTCCGTTTTTGCTACGGCCAGGGCTTTGAATCACAATACGGTAACGGTGAATTATTTGGCGATATCATCACCAAAGATACCCATCTAGGTGGATTTAATATCGACGTCATCAACGACGGCAACCACTTTTTACAGTTCACCTTATTCGGCGCTAAAGATGTAAACGACGGCTTCACCGGCACCATGGCATTCCCAACACAATTGGCCAGTATTTTTGCGCCAACCATGTATCAAGATATGCAAAAGTTTGAAAACTTTAACTTTGTTACCCGAGTACAGCCTAGCAGTGTGATTGGTGACATGTACCTAGGTGGCCTAGGCTATGCCTATGAATCAGACGAAGACATGAAAATGTTTGCCTCACTTGGTTGGACTCGTGCTGAACCGACAGGCAATGCGGGTTTATTTGGTGGCATGTTAAGTGATGCTGTATTTGAAGCGGCATTAAACAGCACAGGCACAGAAATCATTATGGTGCCTACATCAACCGTCGACTCTGACACTAAAGACGGTTATGGCGTATATGTCGGGATGCAAATTCCAGCACCATACGGCAAATTTGGCCTTGAATATAACTATGGTTCTAAGTACTGGAGCCCATTCACCCAAGCACAAGATGACCCTATGGGCAGTAAATTAGCTACCCGCGGTCATGTTGCAGAAGCTTATTATATCTTTGATATTAATCCTAAAATGTTTATCAAGTTAGCCGGTTTGTACTACGACTATGAATACACAGGCAGTGGTTCTCCAGTGGGTGCACCACAAAAAGTAGACGATGTGATTGCTGGCAATGCTTACTCAATGTTGCCCGTAGTCGACACCGCCTACGACATCAATGCATCACTGACCATCAACTTCTAACTTGAACTTCTCAATGGTCCCCCTGAGCACAAACTCAGGGGTAAGGACACATATCATGAAAACATTCACAGCACTGGCAGTATTACTGATGTTAAGCAGTAGTGCTCAGGCTGCCTTTAATCATAAAGATGCACTGCAAGGGCCCTTTGCCAATGGTCCCGAAGTCACCACACAATGCTTAACCTGCCATAAAGAACATGCCGAAGACTTTATGAAATCTTCTCACTGGACATGGGAGCTAGAGCAAGAGTTACCAGGACGTACCGTCAAGCGTGGTAAAAAGAACAGTATTAACAACTTTTGTGTGTCGATCTCGGGTAACGAGCCACGCTGCACCAGTTGCCATGCCGGTTATGGTTGGAAAGATTCAACATTCGACTTTAAAGACATGACCAAAGTGGACTGCTTAGTGTGTCACGACACCACAGGGACTTACATGAAAGACCCAGCGGGTGCCGGTGAAGTATTTGGTAAAGTAGACTTAGCCAGAGTAGCCCAAAATGTGGGTGCGCCCGTACGCGATAACTGCGGCAGTTGCCATTTTTACGGCGGCGGTGGTGATGCGGTTAAACATGGCGACTTAGACTCGTCAATGTCTTACCCTGATCGCGAAACAGATGTACACATGGACACCGACGGTAATGACTTTCAATGCCAAGAATGCCACGTGACTGAAAAACATCAAATCAGTGGTAATGCCATGGGCGTTTCACCTGGAGGAGAAACCAAAATTGGTTGTGTCAATTGTCATGACGACGCGCCGCATCAAAACAAAAAGCTCAACACCCATACCGCAACCGTGGCATGCCAAACCTGTCATATTCCCACTTTTGCCAAAGTAGAACCAACAAAAATGCGTTGGGACTGGTCTGCAGCAGGGCAAGATCTTAAAGACACCACTGATGAAAATGGCAAGCATACCTTTAACAAAAAGAAAGGCAGCTTTATTTGGCAAAAAGATGTGCCACCACAATACGCCTGGTTTAATGGCAACGCCGACGCCTACATGGCTGGCGATAAAATTGACCCGACTAAAACGGTAAAACTCGCTTATCCATTAGGTAATATTAACGACCCTAAAGCCAAGATTTATCCTTTTAAAGTGCATACCGGTAAGCAAATTTACGACACAGAACTGAATATTTTACTCACACCAAAAACTTACGGTGAAGGTGGATATTGGGATAAATTTGACTGGGATCTCGCCGCTAAACTGGGCATGGAAGCGAACCCAACCATGGTAGAAAAAGGTCTTAAATACAGTGGTAAACACGGTTTTGTTGAAACCGAAATGTGGTGGCGTATCAACCATATGGTGACCCCAAAAGACAAAGCATTACAGTGTAATGACTGCCATAACAAAGGCGATCGCCTAGATTGGAAAGCCCTAGGTTACGATGGCGACCCCATGAAAAACCGCAAAGGGGCTAAACACGCTACGGCTAAATAGCTGAGTAAAAGAGCATGCATCAATGCTAAAAACCAAACCGCCATCGACTTATCGATGGCGGTTTTATTTCATATAAGACTTTACATCATCGCTAACAAATCTAATCCCTGACACTCAACATCGTGTTCAATACCACTTAGCGGATCGCTAAACCGTAAGCGTTTGGCCAATAACTGCAATGGTTTATCATAATTATCTGGCCCCTTAGGCTGTAACACCGGGTAAAAGCGATCATTGAGTATTGGCATACCCAAACTCAACATATGCACTCTTAATTGATGAGTTTTACCGGTAATAGGGCTGAGCTCAAACAAACCCAAACCGTCTTTTACCGCCACCAGACTTATTTCAGAATGGCTATTTTCTTCGCCCTCAACCACCTGCATAGTAAAGCTAGGATTAGCCGCAACAATACGATTTTTAACCGTCCAATGCAGCGGTAACTCACAGGTGTTGTCGGCTAATTGCGCTAATAAATCTGGAGTAACCTTGGCGATAGCTTGATAGTCTTTAGTGATCTTGTCGTCTAAAAAAAGCTGGTGGTAGGCATGACGCGTTAGCGGGTTTAGTGTCATTAACATCACCCCAGCAGTATCTTTATCAAGCCGATGGGCAGGCGCTACGGTATCGATTTGCGTGGCAATACGTAATCGATGCACCAGGCATTCGTTAACGAAATTACCGCCTGGGGTTACCGGTAAAAAATGCGGTTTATAAACAATAATGATATCGCTGTCTTGATGAAGTATTTGTTCATAAAACGGCACTTTGGTTTCAGCCTTTACCTCACGATAGTAATAGACTCGTGCCGTCGCTTGATACTCACTCGTCGCATCAATTAACTCACCATGTTGCCAATGCACCTTGCCTTCATTAATGCGCTGTTGCCATACGCTGGCATCAATTTGTTTAAAATGATCAACCAAAAACTCAAAAACGGTGGAATATGATTTACCCGCCAATTCGCTTTCACGAGGTAGCACAATATACGAAGGTTGCGCCGCGATGGCTGAGGTTGAATGTGGGGCTAAATCGTTTGAGAGTGAATCGTTTGAGTCTGAATTTGGCATAAAATGGGCTATGTACAAACATTGGCAAAGGGTAATCCCCCTATGTTATCAGTGTATCGCCCCTGATGCACCGCTTACACATCGACATGAGATTTAAGCAACTGTAATACAAAATCCATGGTTTTATGGCAGTTTGGCTGCTCAACTAATACTAACTTATCGCGACTATACATAGGTAACACTTCAAGCCAACGCTGGCTAACCCAGGTGGCATCCTCTAAATGCACTTGCGAATACAGCTCAAGTAAATCAGGGTTCACTTGATAAAATTGCTCCAGCGCCGCACTGATAATTTCAAACTCACCTGCTATCGGCTCCTGACTCCAGTTTTGACAAGGTAAGGCACGGGCAATCCAGCTGCCATCGCGCTGCTGCGCTGCGGATAAGATTTTTACTCGCTGCGATCCTTCAATCACAATGCTTAAACTGTTGTCTGCTAATTGATTAAAATCGATGATATTGCAACGAGTGGCGGTGATGTAACAAGGGAGTTCGCTATTGGCTTTTAGCGCTGCAAAGGCAAGTTGATAATGGCCCTTTAACACTAGGGCAATCATGCTGAGATCGCACGGTGACACAACACGGATCTCGAGTCGTCCACCGGGCAATAACACGCCATCTTGAATTAATAACGCCATTTCTTGTGTTTGCATAGCAGCCTCCCACACCAAAGGTGAAGTTACTGAACCAAAATCAAATCAATAGAATAAGTGTAGCAGTGGTCAATATTTCAACAACATAAGCACCATAAATAATGCTAACTGACGACATTGACCTGCAATTGCGCACACTCGACTAGTTAATTAGACCTAGTTTAATTAGGCTATATTTCATACAAACAACAAATTCAAACAAAAAGTCCTATTTTCACTCAAGGTTACAGACGTTCAATCCTATCCATAATGTTACCCTTTGCCACTATCTCAGCAAATTCGTCAGCAAGCACCTGGCTTTGCTGCACGCTTTGTTGCCAATAAGCGATGCGACTGTCGCTATCGAGGTGTTTAAAATCTTCACGATCTGGAATTTTACCAAAGGGTAAGCTGGCAATAAATTGCTTACTCGGCGCTAAAATCAGTCCATTGTGGTAATTAGCTTTGGCTTTGCGCCACAGTAACGACTTATCAAACCAACCCGGACTCATGTAAGGGTAAAAGTGAGGATACAAACTCAAACCTGTCGCTGCAGGCAATGGCATATCAAAATGATAATCGGTAATGCCACCATCGTAATAATGACCTTTAGGCGATCCTTGCAGATCTTTCACCGGATCAAGCAACAAAGGTATCGATCCTGTCGCCAATAAGCCATGACGAATATTCTCTTGCGTCAGTTCAACTTGCTTGGTGGGTAAGTCTTTTAAGCGTCTAAACGGAGATGCCGCATCTTTATGACTTAAAATCACCCGCTCAAAGTGCCAGCCTAAACTTTTACGATTAACAATATTGCTTACCGCGGCCATCGACAAACCGACCATTAAGCCAAATTTTGCATGGATGCGGTTTAAATGACGTGCACGACACGCCACCATATGATGTCGAATTAATGGGTTTGCTAAAATATCAGCGCCCTGTTGCTCGCCCAAAATACCGTCAACAATCTTAAGCACTTGCGCGCTCACTTGCTCACGCGTCGGCTTAGCCACGTCATAACGTTGGTTAATATAAAAATGCTCAAAGCGCTCATAAGCTGCCAATGGATTCTGCTGCGCCATACAGGCTAAACGCCATGCGCCAGACGAAGCCCCCATGGTATAGAGCGGATCTTCTCGCCCTTGAAAAAATTCGCTGAATAAATATTTATCTAATCCAGCGATGGCAAGCCACTTCGGCCCGCCTGATGCAGCAAACAACTGAGTAAATAATGATTGTTCTAAGCCATTCGCTTCTATTTGTGCGTAAGCGGTAGGTCCAGCAAGTAAACGTAATGCAGGCAATGTACAATCCTTCTTATTTTTCTAATGCTGATTTTTCAGTAAAACTGTATGCTTTAACAAGTTATCATGTTTCTATCGTTTACACCTTACGGAATTTTTATGATTGTCGATACCCTAGCAAACCGTCACCTTTATACTCAGCTTAGTCCTCGTTTAGCCACGGCACTAGCGCACCTTGCTGACACTGACTTTAGCCAACTTGAAATCGGTAATTACCCATTAGATGGCAAAGATAT
This sequence comes from Shewanella sp. MF05956, assembly GCF_059758055.1. NCBI lineage: Bacteria > Pseudomonadati > Pseudomonadota > Gammaproteobacteria > Alteromonadales > Shewanellaceae > Shewanella > Shewanella sp. MF05956. The sequence continues at coordinate 356,666 of NZ_JCAYNV010000003.1, forward strand.
TTTTGTCATTGTAAATGACTACCAAACCAAGCCAAAAGAAACACAGCCTTTTGAAGCACACGAAAAGTACATTGATGTGCAATATGTGGTTAGCGGCGAGGAAGAGTTTGGCTATTTACCGTTAGCAGACCAAACGCCGTCTAAAGCGTATTTTGCTGACCACGATTATGCTAATTACGACTATGAATCAAATAAACAAGATGCTGCCTTTATTCCGTTAAAAGCAGGGATGTTTGCCTTGTTTTTCCCAGGTGACATCCATATGCCAGGCACCAGCGCCTTACCGCAACAGGTGCGAAAAGTCGTGATAAAAGTGCGGGTGTAACATTCGCGTTGACGGCTCATCATTATGATTAAAAACTCAGCAGCTGGTCTGACTCCTTATTGGCGCAAGTTCTGCTAGACTGATTTGAGTGATATGAGTTTTTAATGACATAAGATTTTAGTGACATAAGTTCTAATGAAACGATTAGGGCTACGTTTTGCACATTAAGCGCCTATATACGTTCAGAGTCAAAGCAGACTTAACATACAGATGAGCAATACTAAAAAACAAAACAGCACGCCACAAGTACACATACCCTGAGTAGTATAAAAAAGGCCCCGAGACTCTCCGCTTGGGGCTTTTTTTATGGCAGAAATTCAGCGGCTGCATTTTTTAATGCTATGACGATTAATCCTTGTTAAAATCAGCACAACTTTATAGGAGAGTCTTTCAATGGCAATGTATGTAGTGGGTCACAAGATCCCTGATTCAGATTCAATTTGTGGTGCTATCGCATTAGCATATTTAAAAAACCAAATCGGCGAGCCAGCTATCGCGGCACGTTTAGGTGAATTATCACCAGAAACCGCCTTTATTTTAGAAAAATTTGGTTTTGAAGCGCCAGAATACAAAACCAGCTACGCTGGCGAAGATGTGTATATTGTCGACCACTCTGAAATCACTCAAGCACCAGACGATATTGCCCAAGCGACTATCGTTGGGATTGTTGATCACCATAAACTAGGCGATTTAACCACTTCTACTCCGTTAGAATGTTGGATCCGTCCAGTAGGTTGTAGTAACACCGTCATTAAAATGATGTACGATTTTTACCAGGTAAAAATCCCAGCCAACATCGCAGGCATCATGATGTGCGCGATTTTAAGCGACACGGTTATTTTTAAATCGCCAACTTGCACCACTGCTGATATTCGTTGCGTTGAAGCCTTAGCTGAAATCGCCGGCATTGAAGATTTTAAAGAAGTCGGCATGGACATGTTTAAAGTCAAATCAGCCGTTGAAGGCACGCCAGCGCGCGACCTTGTAATGCGTGATTTCAAAGACTTCAACATGAACGGAAACCTAGTGGGTATCGGCCAATTAGAAGTGATCGACTTATCGGTTTTTGACGACATTAAAGCTGACCTAGAAGCGGACATCGCTAAACTAAAAGTCGAAGGCAACCGTCACAGCGTATTACTACTGCTTACCGATATCATGAAAGAAGGCTCAGAAATGTTAGTCGTTTCTGATTCTGCTGATTTAACAGAGCGCGCCTATGGCAAGCCAACTGTTAATGGTCGTGTATGGTTAGATGGTGTATTAAGCCGTAAGAAACAAGTGGTTCCATCACTGCAAGACGCGTTTACAAGCTAATACGTGCAAAATTAACTGCGTGTTAATTTAATCCGTGATGAAAAACAAAAAAGCTGAATCCATTGATTCAGCTTTTTTTATACCCAAACAGGCTTAATGAGAACTGTAAGCGTCCGGGCAAGTACGTCTTCAACTGCGCTCATCGAGCCTTTATCTTAACGACTGATAATGACATCAGGAGTTAACATGGCTACACGTTCACATCAAGATTGGGCTGCTTTGATACAACAGC